>NZ_JBPYCT010000004.1:0-383196 GCF_051846875.1 Flavobacterium sp. ARAG 55.4
TGTACATAAGCTTACAGGTTATTAGTACTACTCGACTATGACATTACTGCCTTTACATCTATAGCCTATCAACGTGGTCATCTCCCACGACCTTTAAAAGAAATCTCATCTTGTGGTGGGTTTCGCGCTTATATGCTTTCAGCGCTTATCCCTTCCAAACGTAGCTACTCTGCGGTGCCACTGGCGTGACAACAGATACACTAGAGGTTTGTCCAATTCGGTCCTCTCGTACTAGAATCAGATCCACTCAAATTTCTAACGCCCACAGTAGATAGAGACCGAACTGTCTCACGACGTTCTGAACCCAGCTCGCGTGCCACTTTAATGGGCGAACAGCCCAACCCTTGGGACCTTCTCCAGCCCCAGGATGTGACGAGCCGACATCGAGGTGCCAAACCCCCCCGTCGATATGAGCTCTTGGGGGAGATCAGCCTGTTATCCCCGGCGTACCTTTTATCCTTTGAGCGATGGCCCTTCCATGCGGAACCACCGGATCACTATGCTCTACTTTCGTACCTGATCGACCTGTATGTCTCTCAGTCAAGCTCCCTTATGCCATTGCACTCTTCGCACGGTTACCAAGCGTACTGAGGGAACCTTTAGAAGCCTCCGTTACTCTTTTGGAGGCGACCACCCCAGTCAAACTACCCACCAAGCAATGTCCTCTCTAAAAGAGAGTTAGGCCTCAGATAAACAAAGGGTTGTATTTCAACAATGACTCCACAACGCCTGGCGACGCCACTTCATAGTCTCCAACCTATCCTACACATCATTTATCCAAGGTCAATACTAAGCTATAGTAAAGGTGCACAGGGTCTTTTCGTCCCACTGCGGGTAAACGGCATCTTCACCGTTACTACAATTTCACCGAGCTCATGGCTGAGACAGTGTCCAGATCGTTACACCATTCGTGCAGGTCGGAACTTACCCGACAAGGAATTTCGCTACCTTAGGACCGTTATAGTTACGGCCGCCGTTTACTGGGGCTTCAATTCAATGCTTCTCCGAAGATAACATCTCCTCTTAACCTTCCAGCACCGGGCAGGTGTCAGGCCCTATACTTCATCTTACGATTTGGCAGAGCCCTGTGTTTTTGATAAACAGTCGCCTGGACCTCTTCACTGCGGCCTCGTTATCGCTAACGAGGCGACCCTTCTCCCGAAGTTACGGGTCTATTTTGCCTAATTCCTTAGCCATGAATCTCTCGAGCACCTTAGAATTCTCATCTCGACTACCTGTGTCGGTTTGCGGTACGGGTACTATTAACCTGAAGTTTAGAGGTTTTTCTTGGAAGCCCTTAGGTACACTATCTCTTTGTCCGAAGACGCCGAGTACTATCGTATTTCCCCAAGCCGCGTGGATTTGCCTGCGCAGCCTATAGGTACGTACTTTAACGAACTATTCCGTCAGTTCGCGGTACTTTCATCACTCCGTCACCCCATCACAGTTAAAAGTAGTACGGGAATATTAACCCGTTGGCCATCGACTGTCCCTTTCGGGTTCGCCTTAGGTCCCGACTAACCCACAGCTGATTAGCATAGCTGTGGAAACCTTAGTCTTTCGGTGTGCGGGTTTCTCGCCCGCATTATCGTTACTTATGCCTACATTTTCTTTTCTAACCAGTCCAGCATGCTTTACAACACACCTTCAACCCTGTTAGAATGCTCCCCTACCACTTTGTATTACTACAAAATCCATAGCTTCGGTAATATACTTATGCCCGATTATTATCCATGCTCGTCCGCTCGACTAGTGAGCTGTTACGCACTCTTTAAATGAATGGCTGCTTCCAAGCCAACATCCTAGCTGTCTGGGCAGACAAACCGCGTTCTTTCAACTTAGTATATATTTGGGGACCTTAGCTGATGGTCTGGGTTCTTTCCCTCTCGGACTTGGACCTTAGCACCCAAGCCCTCACTGCTGGTAAACATTATATAGCATTCGGAGTTTGTCAGGAATTGGTAGGCGGTGAAGCCCCCGCATCCAATCAGTAGCTCTACCTCTATATAACTTATAACCAGCGCTGCACCTAAATGCATTTCGGGGAGTACGAGCTATTTCCGAGTTTGATTGGCCTTTCACCCCTACCCACAGATCATCCCAAGACTTTTCAACGTCAACGGGTTCGGTCCTCCACTGTGTGTTACCACAGCTTCAACCTGTCCATGGGTAGATCACACGGTTTCGCGTCTAACACTACTGACTAAAGCGCCCTATTCAGACTCGCTTTCGCTACGGATCCGTGGCTTAACCACTTATCCTTGCCAGCAACGTTAACTCGTAGGCTCATTATGCAAAAGGCACGCCGTCACCCCACGAAAGGGCTCCGACCGCTTGTAAGCGTATGGTTTCAGGATCTATTTCACTCCGTTATTCACGGTTCTTTTCACCTTTCCCTCACGGTACTGGTTCACTATCGGTCTCTCAGGAGTATTTAGCCTTAGCGGATGGTCCCGCCAAATTCAGACAGGGTTTCACGTGCCCCGCCCTACTCAGGATACCACTATTTATTATACTCGTTACCCATACGGGACTATCACCCTCTGTGGTGTCACTTTCCAGTAACTTCCGGTTCCTTGTACATAAAATATCGTGGTCCTACAACCCCAACATTGCCGTAACAACATTGGTTTGGGCTAATCCGCGTTCGCTCGCCACTACTTACGGAATCACTTTTGTTTTCTTCTCCTCCGCCTACTTAGATGTTTCAGTTCAGCGGGTTTGCCCACCTATCGGTGTACTATGTCTTCAACATAGTGGGTTGCCCCATTCAGGTATTTACGGATCAAATCTTGTGTGCAGATCCCCGTAACTTTTCGCAGCTTATCACGCCTTTCTTCGCCTCTGAGAGCCTAGGCATCCCCCATACGCCCTTATTTTGCTTATTGTACTTTTTTCTAGTGATTAGTCATTAGTAGTTAGTGATTAGCCCAAGCTAATTACTTTTCTCTAGTTACTAATTACTAAAAAGTGTTCTTTCTACTTTTTAATATTTTTCTTATCTCAATATGTCAATGAACTTTTTCTTTAGAGGAAAGAGCAAAGATAAAAGAACAAAGACTAAATCTTTTTTCTTTTCTCTTGTTTCTATCTTCTTTAGATAGTGGAGAATAACGGAGTCGAACCGTTGACCTCCTGCGTGCAAGGCAGGCGCTCTAGCCAGCTGAGCTAATCCCCCAATTTTTAGTTGTCAGTTAACAGTTTTCAGTTAACAGTACTTAAAACGGTTACTCAACCTCTAAAATTTCCTTTATTTAAGCTTTTTACAGTTCTTTTTAATCTTTTAATTTTAAAATCTTTCAATCTTTAAATTTTTAGCTTAAAAAGTAGTCCCGGGCAGACTCGAACTGCCGACCCCTACATTATCAGTGTAGTACTCTAACCAGCTGAGCTACGAGACTCTGTTTTTACTTAAATTCTTATTCTTTTTTTTAAATTAACAGCAAGAGTAATAAAACTTTTAAATCCTAAACCAAAAGACCTTTTCGTCTTTTTCCTAAAGGTGTTGTTTGCACAACTAACAATTAGGCTCTAGAAAGGAGGTGTTCCAGCCGCACCTTCCGGTACGGCTACCTTGTTACGACTTAGCCCTAGTTACCAGTTTTACCCTAGGCAGCTCCTTGCGGTCACCGACTTCAGGCACCCCCAGCTTCCATGGCTTGACGGGCGGTGTGTACAAGGCCCGGGAACGTATTCACCGGATCATGGCTGATATCCGATTACTAGCGATTCCAGCTTCACGGAGTCGAGTTGCAGACTCCGATCCGAACTGTGACCGGCTTTATAGATTCGCTCCTGGTCACCCAGTGGCTGCTCTCTGTACCGGCCATTGTAGCACGTGTGTAGCCCAAGGCGTAAGGGCCGTGATGATTTGACGTCATCCCCACCTTCCTCACAGTTTGCACTGGCAGTCTCGTTAGAGTTCCCGACATGACTCGATGGCAACTAACAACAGGGGTTGCGCTCGTTATAGGACTTAACCTGACACCTCACGGCACGAGCTGACGACAACCATGCAGCACCTTGTAAATTGTCTTGCGAAAAGTCTGTTTCCAAACCGGTCAATCTACATTTAAGCCTTGGTAAGGTTCCTCGCGTATCATCGAATTAAACCACATGCTCCACCGCTTGTGCGGGCCCCCGTCAATTCCTTTGAGTTTCAAACTTGCGTTCGTACTCCCCAGGTGGGATACTTATCACTTTCGCTTAGCCACTGAAGTTGCCCCCAACAGCTAGTATCCATCGTTTACGGCGTGGACTACCAGGGTATCTAATCCTGTTCGCTACCCACGCTTTCGTCCATCAGCGTCAATCAATTAGTAGTAACCTGCCTTCGCAATTGGTATTCCATGTAATCTCTAAGCATTTCACCGCTACACTACATATTCTAGTTACTTCCTAATTATTCAAGTCCTACAGTATCAATGGCAGTTTCCCCGTTGAGCGGGGAGATTTCACCACTGACTTATAAGACCGCCTACGGACCCTTTAAACCCAATGATTCCGGATAACGCTTGGATCCTCCGTATTACCGCGGCTGCTGGCACGGAGTTAGCCGATCCTTATTCTTACGATACCGTCAAGCTCCTTCACGAAGGAGTGTTTCTTCTCGTACAAAAGCAGTTTACAATCCATAGGACCGTCATCCTGCACGCGGCATGGCTGGTTCAGACTTGCGTCCATTGACCAATATTCCTCACTGCTGCCTCCCGTAGGAGTCTGGTCCGTGTCTCAGTACCAGTGTGGGGGATCTCCCTCTCAGGACCCCTACCCATCGTTGCCATGGTAAGCCGTTACCTTACCATCTAGCTAATGGGACGCATGCTCATCTTTTGCCGTTGTGACTTTAATTATAATATGATGCCATACTATAATACTATGAGGTATTAATCCAAATTTCTCTGGGCTATCCCTCTGCAAAAGGTAGATTGCATACGCGTTACGCACCCGTGCGCCGGTCTCTAGTTCCGAAAAACTATACCCCTCGACTTGCATGTGTTAAGCCTGCCGCTAGCGTTCATCCTGAGCCAGGATCAAACTCTTCATCGTATATTATGCGTCCGCCGTGGCGGACTATTTATTTTTGACTCAAGCTCTATTGGTTCATTCTGAATCTATCGATTCTATTACTCTTATTTTATTTGTTCCGATTTGCATCGGAACGGCTGTCAATTCAATATGTCTACGAACGTGTATTCTTCTTTTCGCTTGTTTCTCAAAGCGGCTGCAAAAGTACAACTATTTTATTTACTCGCAAGAAAAATTTAAAGTTTTTTTTCGATTTATTTCTCGAAGTTCAACTCCATCTTCCTTGTCAGTATTTCAAATAACTTGCGTGTTTTGCGGGGCGCAAATGTAAAACGTAAATTAATTTCTCGCAAGCTTTTTTTGAACTTTTTTTCAAACTTTCGTTTGATTTAAATTCGTTTTTCTTGCCAGTCTTTATATGAACGTCTGCGTTGTTGCGGGTGCAAAAGTAGTTACTTCATACCGTTATTCAATACTTTTAAACCAACTATTTTTAATCTTTTTTTTAACTCACTGAAAATACACCACTTGGATTTTAGGTTTTTTATCATTTGTAAGAATTTAGAAAAAAAATATTACCCTATTTCAACACGATTTCCATGAAAAAACAGAGACCCGCAGAGCATTTTTGAATCAAATACCACTCTTTACTATATATTAATGATGAACATTTTTCTTGTAAGCACCATCCCCTAGCCCTGATAGCAGCGGAAACCCTTACTTGCCGGGGTTCGGCGAGTAAGATTGAAGCGGATAGCAGGAAAGAGCTACATAAAAAAGATCAAAAAAACAACGAATACTGTTTGTAACAACCTGCATTAATCGAAACGAATTGCTTTTACAGGTGTAATTTTAGTTATGATATAGGAAGGAATTAGCAAAACCAAAAAACAAACCCCAACCGTTAAAAGATTCAACAACAAAATATAAAAAACATTTATATATACTGGCGCTTCATTTACATAGTAATTTTCAGGATTAAGCTCAATAATTCCAAAGTATTTTTGAATAAGCAAAATACTCACACCTATTAAATTCCCCCAGAGCAATCCGCGAAAGATTAAATAAGAAGCATTATAAAGAAACATTTTTCTGATAGACCAGTTATTTGCACCAATAGCCTTTAAGATTCCTATCATTTGAGTTCGTTCCAAAATCAAAACCAACAATGCCACTACCATATTTATAGTTGCTACCAATATCATTATAATTAGTATAACAACAATATTAAAGTCAAACAATTGTAACCATTCAAAAATATAACTGTATTTTTCTACAATCGTTTTTGCATCCAAAGTAGAACCTGTATGCTCATACACTTTTTCTCCAACTTCTTTTATATCATCAAAATCATTCACAAAAACTTCAAACCCCCCTACCTGATCTGGTTTCCACTTATTTATTCGTTGCATGTGCCTGATATCGCCTAACACATAAGTAGCATCAAATTCCTGAAAACCAGAATTAAAAATTCCGACAATCTTAAATCTTCTTACATTAGGCAGCTTATTCTCCCCTTCTTTCATGAAGAATGTATTAAAACGATCTCCAACTTTAAGCTTTAATCTATTTGCCAGATATTGAGAAATCAACACCTCAGAATTAAGAGCATCTACTAAATTAGGCAATCTGCCCGAAACAAGATATTCACTAATATTATCCCATTTATAGTCAGCACCAACACCCTTAAAAACAATTCCCTCAAATGCATCAGCTGTTCTTATAATTCCGGCCTTACTGGCAACAGCCTGAATATGATTTACTTCAGGAACCGAATTGAATTTTGGATAAAATTTTTGATTCTTGGACACCGGAACCAAAGTTGTTTCCGACTGATTACTATCATAGTTAGCAATGATGATATGACCATTGAAGGCTGAGATTTTCTCTCTGATTTTTTGCTGAAGACCAATACCTGTCGCCACAGACACAATCATCATAATCATTCCGATTGCAATAGCTGAAATTGCAATTTTTATTATAGGTGCAGAGATACTGCTTTTATTTTCTTTAGCAGTTATTAATCTTTTTGCGATGAAATATTCTAGATTCAAGTGTTCTAATTTCAAAATTGATTTTCAAAAATACTGTTTTATTCTTGCTTATTAAGAGAACTTACAAGAAAAAAAGCAATCAAAGAACAACAATGCATATATCCGCAAACAAAATCACTTACAACGGTAATTTCCTTTTCATTTCTTCGACAATATTATATACTGCCGGACAAATAGAAATATTTTTTATTGTTATTGCTGAAATTTGCTGAAACTTTTTCCTGTCAGTATGAGGAAATTCACGACAAGCCTTAGGACGCACATCATAAATAAAACAAGTGTTATCGGAATCTAAAAAAGAACAAGGAAGAGTCTGTAACACATAATCATTATCTTCATCAATGCGTAAATACTGATCAATAAACTGTTGTGGTTTCTGACGAAGATGCTTTGCTATGCGCTCGATATCGGCAGAAGTAAACAACGGACCGGTTGTTTTACAACAATTAGCACATTCCAGACAGTTTGTTTTTTTAAATTCAGCCTCATGCAAATCCTGCATTATATAATCTAAATTCTTCGGCGTTTTCTTTTTAAGCTTATCAAAATACTTTTTATTCTCGAGTTGCTTATCTTTGGCCAGCTTTTGTAGTATGTCGATTTGTGGATTTGCCAATTTAATTACTTGATAAATGAGCTGCAAAATTACACAAAAACGAATTAACAAATAACCGAATCAACAAAATAAAGTACCATGAAAGACCTTTTTGGCAAAGCTATTCTAGACTACCAAACAAATAATACTCCGGAAGATTTGATTACCGAAACAACTATTTCAGAAGAAGACGAAATGAGTGTTACTTATTTATTTAGAAATTTCAATGAAATGCCAGCTATAGAACAAAAGGCATTACAAATGGCAAAAGGGAAAGTTCTGGATATCGGCTGTGGCGCAGGAAGCCATAGTTTGTATTTACAAAACGAAAGAAAATTAGAAACTACAGCAATTGACATTTCTCCAAATGCCATACAGGTATGTCAACTTCGTGGTCTAAAAAATGCTTTTGTCCAAGATATTTTGACTTTCGAAAATGAAAAATTCGACAGCATTCTACTTTTAATGAACGGAACAGGAATTTTTGGTACTCTAAAAAACACTCCTAAATTTCTTCAAAAATTAAAGTTTTTATTAAATCCTGGAGGACAAATTTTAATTGACAGCTCCGATATCATTTATATGTTTGACGAAGACGAAGACGGTGCTTACGAAATTCCTGCCAATGTCTATTATGGAGAATTGGAATTTACAATTAGCTACAAAGGAGAAAAAGAAGACACTTTCCCCTGGCTTTATCTGGATTACAACACACTTCAAAATGCCGCAAATGACAATGGATTGCAATGCGAATTGATTTCAGAAGGCGAACATTATGATTATCTGGCAAAGCTATCGATATAAAAAGCACAAAAAAATCCCAAACACTGAAATTAGTTTGGGATTTCTATTATGGTATATTCAAATATTTATGTGTTTGCAACGAAACCCTCCATTTTGGATTATTCATCACATAATCTACAATTAAAGGAGTCATTTCTTCTTTTTTACTCCATTCGGGCTGCAAAAACAAAATGGCATTCTTATTTACTTTCTGCGCTTGCTCTTCAGCAAAAACAAAATCGTGCTTATTATGAATAATTACTTTTAATTCGTGAGCAGCATTATAAACTGTTTCTGTTGGCAACTTGTTTTTTTTTGGCGAAAGACAAATCCAATCCCAAGAACCTGAAAGCGGATAAGCACCCGACGTTTCTATATGAACTTTTAGATTTCTACTTTTCAGCTTATGTGTCAATAGCGTCATATCCCACATTAATGGCTCACCACCAGTAACAACTATTGTGTCAGCATACTTATCTGCATTATCTACAATCTGATGAATATTTGTAGGAGGATGTAATTCAGCATTCCAGCTTTCTTTGACATCGCACCAGTGGCATCCCACATCACACCCGCCAATTCTAATAAAATAAGCTGCTGTTCCCGTATGAAATCCTTCTCCCTGAATAGTATAAAATTCCTCCATCAAAGGCAACATAGCACCTTTGTTCACTTCTAATTGAATTTCTTTTGATAGCATTTTTTCAAGTTAAGGGAGCAAAGATAACTAATTTACAAAAGACATCGCTCAATAAACTACAAATGCTTACCATAGAAATCTAAAAAAGCCAGTATTTCTACTGGCTTTCATCATTTTATTTAAATCAATTACTGGAGTGTCTTCAATGCCTGAATTGAATATTCATTTGTAGGATCAACTTCTAAAGCTTTATTAAAATACTCTATCGCTTTAGGTTTATCAAAGTTAGCATATCCTGCAGCCATAGTACTGTAAGCTTCGACTAATTTTGCTTTAACCGTTGGTTTAGCTAATTCTTCAGCCCCTTTAGCAGTAACATGGTCTATATATTCCTGATAATACTTAATCATCGCCTGATCATCTTCTAACAAACTATTGGTTCTTGCTCTGGACACATACGCATCAACAGTTTCAGGAGAAGCTTCTAATACATTTCCATAAGCAATATCAGCTTTCTTCAATGCAATAGTATCTCTTTCAGCCACAGGTTTTCCTGCATTATCAAAATAAATTGCATTTCCTAAATAATAATTATCAATCAAGAAACTTCTGCTTTCTTTATAAGAAGTAGCAATCTCTAAAATAGCTGCTGCTTCCTTAAACATTTTTTTCTCGTAATATTCCTTACCTAAATCACCTAAACCGTCAGCCACAGAAGGCTCCAGTTCAACCGCTTTCTTAATAAGCTCGATTCCCTCTGCATACAATGCCGGATCTACAGCAGTTGCATCAGCATTAGTTCCTTTTTTAATTTTAGCCTGTCCTAAATATAAATAATCCAAAGAAATTACTTTATTAGATGGGCTTTTAATAAAATCTTCCAATGAAGAAATAGCCTCATCAATATGACCGTTTTCAAAAGCAGCATAACCTAAATATCTAAGAATCCTTGGATTTACTTTATCCAATTCTTTCATTTTGTTAGCCTCAATTTCTAAAGCTTTATAATCTTTTGCTAAGATTAAGAAATCAGCATGTCTCATACGGGAATCTAATGAATAATCTGTAAGAGTCATATATTTTTCATAATAAGACAAAGCTTCTTTTATATACTGATCGTAACGACCAGGTACATTTAATGCCCAGTAATAATAAGTTTCAGCTAATTCTCTGTAAACCGGAGCATAATTAGGACTTAAAGCAATTACCTCATTGTAAGCAGCTACAGCTTCCTGATAAGCTTTGGCTCCTTTTAACAAAACACCTAACTGTACTTTTGCTCTAATCAAACTATTGTCGGCCTGAAAAGCATTACGGTAATTTGAAAATGCCTGATTCTGATTTTTGTCTCCATAATATGCATCTCCAAAAGTTAAAAGAACTTGTGGTTCATCAGCATTTTTTTCTTTTGCTAATTCTAAAGTAGCAAGAGCAGCTTTATAATCCGGATTAGAATTATTCATATAAGCTTTAGCAATATAAATATATTCTTCGAAATCTTTTTTACGCATTTCTTTTTTTACAGATTCGAATTTAGCTTTTGCTGCTGTTGGATTATTGTTTTCCAAATCAATTTGCCCCAGTCCAATATTATTAAAATGAGCATTGTCTTTCGCTTTCAAACCTTCATCGTAAGTAATCTTGGCTGAATCAGCAATACTTTGTTTTAAATAAATATTTCCTAACAGAAAATAGGCTTTACCTTCAGAAGGATCTCCTTTTATAATTGATTTTAAAGATGTTTTTGCTTTTTGAAATTGCTCTGCATCAATTTGCTTTTTTACTTCATCAATATCTTGCGCATGCAACAGAGAAGCAGATGCAAAAAGTGCAACACTTAAAAATTTAATTTTGTTCATTGTAACTTTATTTAATTTATTCATTTTCATATTTCACTCTCATTATTATTTCAATTTGTTTTAATCAAAATTTTTCTACCAGGCATATTAGCCGGTAAAAGCCCCGATTTCAAAACAATTCTTTGTCCGATTTCACCCGCTAAAAATGAAGAAAACCCCATCCCTAATCCTGAATAACCCTGACAATTAATAATAAACAAATCACGTGCCAAAGGATAAGTTCCTTCTGCCAAATTGTTTTGAGAAGGCGCAAAATAAGAATTTTTATTTAAACCTTCAACATCCAAGACGTTAATATTAGTTAAATAATCATTAATATTAGCTGTAGGCTGAAACAACCAATTAACACCAATAACACCTATCATACCTTCATTTTCAGCTACAAATTTGATAACCTCTTCATTAGACTTAAAAGAATACACCCACTTTTTAGGCAATTCCGAAATTCCTGCTAAAGCCGTAAAATAACGAACAGTACTTGAATTGGGATTATCAAAAACCAAACCTTCAATCTTAGTCTCAAGATCACCCTTGAGAAAAGCCACAATATCTTTAACAGCAATTAAAGTATCCGATTCTTTTTTATTGGAGATTAAAGCAATGGCATCAGTAGCGAATTTAGTGGTCTTAGGTTTAATTTTTGCTTTTTCAAAAAACTTTAGTTCGTCGGGATTCAAAGGTCTTGACATTACCACAACACGAGAAGTATCTTTAAGCAAAGATTGCATTAATTCCTTTTCGGATTTAGCTTCAAGAATAATTTTTGCCTTATAAGTACTTTCAAAAACAGCTATCTGATCTTCAACTAAAGGTTTTACTGTCTCGTCTACAAGTATCGTAATCGTACCTTTAAGAATTGATTCTTTATCTTTTTGAGAGTTTGATTGCTTACATGAAATAAAAAAAACTATTCCAAAAAACAAAAGACCCAACCATAACAGTGCTATTTTTTTCATACCTATTCTTTATTATCATTAATAATTCTTATGCATCGAATAAAAGCATACACAATCAAAAGCAGTCCAAAAGCAATTCTGTAATTCTTTGGCATATCCAATGGCAAATCCTTCATAAACAGAACAATCAAACCTAAAATCAGATAGATTACAAAAAACAAAATGGCTATAACGAGAAGAAATCGCTCTTTAAGCGATTTCTTCTGAATGTTTATAATAAATCTCTTTAACATTAATCCTGACTTACAATTGTAATTGGCAGAGAGTACAATACCCTAACCGGTTTTCCGTTTTGGATTCCCGGATTCCATTTTGGGCATTTTTGCAGAACTCTTATCGCTTCTTTTCCTGTTCCATAACCAATATCTCTCAATACTTTAATATCAGTTAAAGACCCGTCTTTCTCAACAACAAAAGTCACATAAACTTTACCTTTTAGACCACCTTCATCCGGTGTACGATAGTTTTTACCAACAAAAGAATAAAATTTATCCATACCACCCGGAAACTCAGGCTTTACTTCAATACCGGCAGTGTTATAAACCTGATCATCAGACTCTTCTACTACCTGACTTGTTTTAGGACCTTTTCCAGCCGGAGCTACAGTTAATACCGCATCAGGATCTCCCTTGATTGTTTCTGCTCCGATTTTCTTGTCTTTGATTTCTTCAATCTTAGGTGGCTCTTCTACTACCTCTTCAGCCTTCGCCACAACTGGCTTAACAAATTTCACCTGATCTACTGCCGGTGGCGGTGGTGGCGGTGGTGGCGCATTCAATTTTGGAGGCTCTACCTTCTTAGGAGGCAATTTAACATCTGTAAGCTTAACTACTTTTACTGAAACATCCTCTTCTTCTTCCCCTTTAGGAATCATGCTGATAATAAGAGGAGCGCTAACCGCCAGACTAAAAAATAAAGCCCCAATGATAAGTGCCTTAGTTGATGTCTTACCGCTAGACTTTCTCAAGTCATAAGCTCCATAAAGTTTATTACGTCCTTCAAAAACGATATCAACCCATGAATTTTTTAATATATCTAATTTCATTTTTCTTAATTATTAGGTTATTAAGAAATAAGATTGCTCTTATTTTCCTTCTAACAATTTTTGTTCCTCAGGTAAAAAATCATTACTGATTGTATAGGTAGGAATTGCTGAAATTGCCATTTCATCTAAAATATCAACAACGTTTTTGTAAGTTGACTTTTTAGTAGGTTTAATAATAACAATCATTCCCTGATCAGGCTTCCCTTTAGCTGCAGTATAGGCCGCAACTTCTTTTTTTCTTTTCAACAATTCTTTACGAATTCCTTCTTTACCGTAAGCAATTTCTTTTGGTACCATCGGAGTATTAATTATACCCATATAATAGTACATTTTATCATTATCTCCCAACATGACAGTCATCGTACGATTCTCATCAACCTTCATATCTTTCGATTCTTCTTTGGGGTTTTTATCTGGCAAACCTAAACTCATCGCTTGAGGTTTTGATAACGAAGTGGTAAGCATAAAGAAAGTAATTAGCAAGAAAGCTAAATCCACCATAGCAGTTAAATCTACCTTCGAATTTTGTTTTTTACTTCTTACTTTGCCGCCTTTTCCACCACCACTGTCGCCGGTATTTAATTCAGCCATTTTAGTGTGTTTTTTTTTTAATTAAAAATCTTTTCCTCTTAATCCGGTTACTAAGCTAAAAGTATTTACATTTTGATCTTGCAAAATATCCATTATCTTTCTGATAACAGGATACTCTTCTTTAGCATCGCCTTTTATTGCAATCTGCAATTCTTGCTTACTTCCTATAGAATTATTATACTCATTATTAGCTTTACGAGCATTATAAATCCATTCTTTCAATTGATTATCAAGAGAATCCATGGGAATACCAGGTTGATCTGCTTTTATTCTGTCCGCAGATTTCATATCGATAATTTGCTTCAGACTTCCTATTGGCACACCAAAATCAGACATTAATGCAAATTTATCTTTATCCTCATCTGAAAAAGTAACTCCGTACTTTTCGGACATCAACTCTAATGTTCTTTTACGAACATCCTTGCCTTTTAAATCAAAAAACACTTTATTTTTACCATTATCTTTACCTACAATAACTGTTGCTAAATCTGAATCCGGCAACTTTACTTGCGTGGTTGATGCAGGTGTATCCACAGGCAGTGCCTCAGGAATTTTAGCAGTAGCTGTCAAAATAAAGAAGGTAAGCAAAAGGAATGCAACATCACACATGGCAGTCATGTCTGTCGATGTCGACTTCTTTTTCATTTTTATTTTAGCCATTCTTTTTATTTTTTATTTTGATACAATGATATCAAAATGATTATTGTTTCAAGCTTCCTCTGAACTTTCTGTATGTATTTACGATTGTAGTTCCTGCCTCATCAATTGAATAAGTTAAATCATCAATTTTTGAAGTAAAGAAGTTGTAAGCAATAATTGCCAAAATAGAAGTAGCAATACCTGTTGCTGTATTAACAAGTGCTTCAGAAATACCAGTTGCAAGTGCCGCCTGATCCGGAGTTCCTGCAGAAGCTAATGCACCAAACGCTTTAATCATCCCTGATACTGTACCTAATAACCCACCAAGTGTACCTAAAGATACTAATGAAGAAATAATAGTCATATTTTTCTCTAACATTGGCATTTCAAGAGAAGTAACCTCTTCTACTTCTTTATGGATAGTTTCAGAAGCTTCCTCACTGTTGAATCCTTCTTTCTTAACATCCTGATATTTCACTAATGCTGATTTAATTGCATTTGCAACTGAACCTTGTTGTTTATCACAAGCAGCAATAGCCTCTTCAATATGCCCACCTTTGATGCTTGATTGTACTGACGCCATGAAAGTATCTAAATTCCCTTTACCAGCAGCTTTAGTAATTACAAAAAATCTCTCAATAGAAAAAGTGATTACCATTAATAACATTCCTAATAAACATGGTACAATGATTCCTCCGTGATAAACCA
Source organism: Flavobacterium sp. ARAG 55.4 (assembly GCF_051846875.1). Lineage (NCBI taxonomy): Bacteria > Pseudomonadati > Bacteroidota > Flavobacteriia > Flavobacteriales > Flavobacteriaceae > Flavobacterium > Flavobacterium sp. ARAG 55.4. Next base: position 14,899 of record NZ_JBPYCT010000004.1, read on the forward strand.
TTCCCAGCGTATTAATTGGGTGACCAGTTTCTGGATTTCCTCCCTCAAAGTTAGCAGGCGACCCCATAACAAATTTCCAAATCAAAATTCCCACCACCACACATAATACAATAATGATTCCTGAAACCATTCCTCCACCTTTTGAACTGCTTTCTTTTTTAACGTTTGCCATTTTTTTTTAAATTTTAATAGTTTTAAATAATTTTATTTTAGTTATTATTAACTTGTAGTCCCGCAAATTTATATGTTTAGTTCAAATAAAAAAATTTTTTTTCGTTATATTCAAATTAATCATTTGTAAATTGGTGTTAAAAAAAACTAAACATTGTTTTATTATCAATATCATCATAAAAATTCAAAGATTTTGATAAAATAATTTATTAAATTATGCATTTATAGCGCAATATTTCAACATCTGATTTCTTTATAAAAAAATAGATTTTTTTAATATTTAACAAAAAAAAAGGCTTAAAATTACAGTATATACTAATATTACACCACTCAAACAGTATTAAACACAGTACATCTAAACTTTTCAAATTAACTTAGATTCTTATGAAAGAAACCGAAAAATTCATCGAAAGTATCATTAAGGGATACCAATTTAAAGGAGAAAGCATTTTATTAGGAAGCGCTATATTAGAAGGAGAAACTTTAAGCGAAGCTGCTGTAAAAATCCCATTAAAGACATTAAACAGACACGGATTAATTGCCGGAGCAACCGGAACAGGCAAAACAAAGACGATACAAGTACTGTCAGAACAATTATCCTCTTTTGGAATTCCTGTTTTAATGATGGACATCAAGGGTGATTTTAGCGGAATTGCCAAAGAAGGAGAAGAGAAAATTTTTATAACTGAACGGCATAATAAAATCAACATTCCTTATAAAACAGCTAAATTCCCTGTTGAATTACTAAGTTTATCCGAACAAAGCGGTGTACGTTTACGAGCAACAGTATCAGAATTTGGTCCCGTATTATTCTCACGAATACTCGATTTAAATGATACTCAGTCAGGTGTTGTTTCTATTATATTCAAGTATTGTGATGACAACAAGATGCCCTTGCTTGATCTTAAAGATTTCAAAAAAGTCATTAATTATATTATAGAAGAAGGAAAAGAAGAAATCACTCAGAATTATGGCAAAATCTCTACCTCTACTACTGGTATTATTTTAAGAAAAATCATAGAACTAGAACAACAGGGAGGCGAACTTTTTTTTGGAGAAATGTCTTTTGATATTCATGATTTAATGCGAATTGATGAAGAAGGAAAGGGATATATAAATATTCTTCGTCTGACAGACATTCAGGATAAGCCTAAATTATTTTCTACATTCATGCTGAGTTTACTAGCAGAAGTATACCAGCAAATGCCCGAAAAGGGAGACGCAGAACAACCTGAATTAATCATTTTTATTGATGAAGCACACTTAATATTCAAAGAAGCCAGCAAAACTCTATTAGACCAAATTGAAACTATTGTAAAATTAATCCGCTCCAAAGGCATTGGAATTTATTTTATCACTCAGAACCCAATGGATGTTCCAAGCGGTATATTAGCGCAATTAGGTTTAAAAATCCAACATGCTTTAAGAGCTTTTACGGCTAAGGACCGACAGGCTATAAAACAAACAGCAGATAATTATCCCAGCTCTGATTTTTACAACACCAGCGAAATAATAACTAGTTTAGGTATTGGCGAAGCGCTGGTAACAGCTTTAAACGAAAAAGGAATTCCAACACCTTTAGCCGCAACAATGTTAAGAGCACCAATGAGCAGAATGGATGTACTAACCGAAAGTGAAATTCAGGAAATTAATACGAATTCAAGATTAGTAAAAAAATACAGTGAAAATATAGACCGCGAAAGTGCTTATGAAATTTTAAATAAAAAGATTGCTGAGGCAGAAACCGAACAAGCAAAGAAGGAAGCAGAAGAAAAAGAAGTAAAACAAACAAGAACCTCCACCAGACAAGCACCAAGCACCACAGAAGTAGTAGGAAAATCTGTTTTAAAAGTATTAACAAGTGCCACTTTCATAAGAGGAGCCTTTGGAATTTTATCTAAAATTCTAAAGAAATAAGATCAATATCAACATCAAAAATCAATTTCATTCTAGCTATTGGAATTGATTTTTGATATTGATTTTTTATTGTAACAACTCTAAAATCTTATTCTCGACTTCGGCAGAATCCCAAACAGATTCAATATTATCCATTTTTAAAACTTCTTCCATAATCGTATTTTGATAATCCCCAATTGCCAGAGCTTCCACATATGGACGATCACTGAAAGTTACTCTGCTGTACAGCGGAATCCATTTATCAGGATGTTTTTCAGAAAACCATTTTTCAATCTTCTTTTGCAACAAAAATTTATCATCTGCGGTTTTAGAACTCATTTCCATAAAATTACGATACGACAGTTCAGCAATTGCATCTGCATTAGGTTTACGGGATTTTTGGTACTCCGAAAAAATACGTTCCCAGTCTTCTCCATATTCCAAAATCATTTCATAAAGTACCGTTATATCTTCAAAACCAGCATTCATCCCTTGTCCATAAAACGGAACAATCGCATGACAGGCGTCTCCTATCAAAGCTATTTTATCTTCATACGTCCAGGGATAACACTTCATAGTCACTAAAGTGCTTGTTGGATTTTTGAAAAAATCTTCGGCTAGATTTGGAATTACTTCAACTGAATCCGGGAAGTTTTTTTCAAAAAAAGCTTCCACATCTTTTCTGTCTGTCAAAGAAGCAAATGAATTTTCTCCTTCAAAAGGCATAAATAAAGTACAGGTAAAACTCCCGTCTAAATTAGACAACGCTATCAACATATACTCACCACGAGGCCAGATATGAAAAGAGTTCTTATCTAATTTATGGGATCCATCCGCATTAGCAGGAATATTCAATTCTTTGTACCCGATATTTAAAAATTCCTGTGAATAATTAAACATACTCTGACGTTGCATACGGTGACGAATTCTTGAAAAAGCGCCATCGGCCCCAAAAACCATATCGTATTTTCGTTCTTCCCACTCTCCTCTTTCTGTTTCTCCAATATGCAAAGTAGCCGTAGCTAAGGTTACATCCCAAATTTTTTGTTCAAAGAAAAATTCGGCACCCGCCTGTTCAGCAAGATCAATCATTTTCCTGTTCAATGTTCCCCGCGAAATAGAATAAATACTTTCTCCCTCTTGTCCGTAATTTTGAAACTTCAAATCATCCACAAGATGAATTGCTCTTTTATCCATCGGAATTGCAATTTCCCTGACAGCATCTCCTACTCCAACACCGTCTAATGCTTTCCAGCCGCGGTTTGACATGGCCAGATTAATAGAACGACCTGAGAATTGTATTTTTCTAATATCCGGACTTCGATCATAAATATGAACCGTATGCCCTGCTTTTTTTAAGTAAATAGCTAATAGGGAACCTACTAAACCAGAACCTACTACCGCTATTTTTTTGGGAGTTTGCATTGTTTTTTTTATAAAAAGTTAGGCAAAATTACTGATTTATTATTTGAACAACGCTCTATAACCTCAGTTTTTACTTGAATTTCAGATATATTTTGTTAATCAATTATTATTACAGATACTCTAACTCAAAATCGCATCGTCTATTTTATCTAATGTAAAAATCTCAAAGATAAGTTAGTATCTCCAACACCAATATGATATTTATCAGTTTTTAAGCCAATGCTTTTTATAAACTTTGCACTAATTATAATGAATGTAATAACATGACAGAAAACTCAAAACCACTACACAATTTCCATATTCCGGTTATGGGATTAGCATATACCATAGACAGCCCTATCCGAGTGGCTCATTATGGAATTTCATCTGTAATTTCTATAGCAGATGATGAACTGATTGAAAAAATGAATGCCTTTTACCATCAAAAATTCAATCTTCCATATCAGGAAATATCTCAAAAAGTTTCCGATTACAGAGCCAAACGCATCACTTCTTATTTGAATTTAGTAGATCGGATTGTAAAAGAAAAATTTGAAAATTTTAAAAATGAATTGGTCGAAAGCAAAGAATGCTTAGAAAACTATATTACCATGTTGCCCAATAAATCTGAAATCAAAAAAGGGCTGCAATCTTTTATTGATGAAGGATTTCATTGGAAAGAAAATATTAAAAATTACATAGAAAAACATTTATCTGCCGGAGCTGTTGATGTTAATATTATGACCAAATTAGACAAAGACAATTTTGAAAACAAGGAACAATTGCCTGTTATTTTCAATGATGCCCATGCGGCTCTTCGAGGTTTTGCCTATAGTACGGTAAATTCATCCATTGTACTTTCGGCAGGAATGAATCCGAGATTATATAGTTACTTTGAAAATTTTGATGCTTTTTTCCCTGATGAGAATAATCAGTTAAAAAAGAAAATCACTTTAAAAGTGAGCGACTTTCGATCGGCAATGATACAGGGAAATTTTTTAGCCAAAAAAGGACTTTGGGTTTCAGAATACCGAATCGAATCAGGATTAAATTGTGGCGGACATGCCTTTGCTACCGAAGGTCTTTTATTAGGTCCTATTATGGAAGAATTCAGAGAAAAAAAAGAACAACTCGTACAATCCGCTCATGAATTGATGGTAAAAGCTTTAGAACAAAAAGGAAAAAACATTCCTGAACAACCTTTAGACTTGAGAATTACAGTTCAGGGTGGTGTAGGAACTTCGGAAGAACATGATTTTTTGTTGAATTATTATCAGGCGGATTCTGTGGGTTGGGGAACTCCTTTCCTATTAGTTCCTGAAGCAACATCCGTTGATCCGGATACCCGTAAGCTATTGATAAATGCGAAAGAAAAAGACTTGTATTTAAGCCATATTTCGCCTTTGGGAGTTCCGTTCAACACTTTGAGAGGCACTACAAACGAAATTATCAAACAAAAACGCATTCAGGAAAGAAAAGCCGGTAGTTCGTGTCCTAAAAAATTCTTAGCATTAAGCAAAGACAGCCAAGGCAATGGAATTTGTACCGCTTCGAAGAAATACCAAGATGGAAAACTGGAGGAATTAGAAGCTACTAAAAACATTCTTTCAATAGCCAATTATGAAAAAGAAAAACACAGGATTACCGAAAAATCATGTCTTTGTGTAGGTTTAGCCAATGCTTCTTATTTGGAAAACAACATAAAAATTAAAGGTCAGGATCAAGGAGTCGTGATTTGTCCGGGACCTAATATGGCTTATTTCGATCAGGAAGTTTCACTTTCTAAAATGCTGCAGCATATTTATGGAAATACAACGGTTTTAAGAACTACAAATCGTCCTCATTTTTTTGTAAAAGAACTAAAAATGTACATCGACTATTTAAAAAGTGATATTCAGACTATTGGTAACGAAATAAATAATGCAAAAACTAAAAAACTGGAATCTTTTAAAAACAATCTTTTAGAAGGAATTGCATATTACCAAATTTTATTCATTAATGTTCCTGATTTTCAAAGCACAAAAAAAGAAATAATGAGCCAATTCGAATACTATAAAAAGGAATTGCAATCTATCGAAATCCCCAAATTAGAAATAGCTTGATCTAAAAAAGCCATGAATTCAGGAGCATATATGTATTCCTGAATTCGTGGCTTCACGAGTTATTTTTCTAAAATTCCTTTTTTTAATATTTGTCCAAAATGGTACATATCTTCAAAAGAACAATATAAAGGAACCGGCGCCAGACGAATGACATTAGGCTCTCTCCAATCAGTAATCACACCGTTTTTCATTAAATAATCAAATAAACTACGCCCTTCACCATGAAGAAAAACGGATAATTGACTGGCTCTTTCGGCTGGATTTGATGGTGTAATAATTTCAAAATTACTATCGACTTCCTTGTCAATTTCGTGCAGAATGAATTCTAAGTATGCTGTAATTTTATCTCTTTTTTCAATCAGCGCTTCCATTCCTATTTTGGCAAACATTTCTACCGAAGCCAGATAAGGAGCCAAAGACAAAACCGGTAAATTACTAATTTGCCAGCCATCAGCGCCCTGAACTGGATCAAAATCAGGTTCCATTTTAAAACGCCGCTCTTTATTATGTCCCCACCATCCGGCAAACCTTGGCAAATCCGGATTATTATGATGTTTCTCGTGAACAAAACAACCGGAAGCATTTCCTGGTCCTGAATTCATATATTTATAACTGCACCAGGCGGCAAAATCTACATTCCAATCATGCAATTCTAATTTAACATTCCCTGCTGCATGTGCTAAATCCCAACCTACGTAAGCTCCTACTGCTTTTCCCGCAGCTGTAATGGCTTTCATATCAAAAACCTGACCCGTGTAATAATTTACTCCGCCTATTAAAACCAAAGCCAGTTCCTCTCCAACTTCGTCAATTTTAGCAATTACATCTTCTGTACGAATATTATGTTCTCCATCACGCCGTTTCACTTCTACAATTGCATCTTCGGGCTTAAAACCATGAAAACCGACCTGACTTTGAAACATATACTGATCCGAAGGAAAGGCTTTTTCTTCGCAAATAATCTTAAATCTGTTTTTGGTAGGACGGTAAAAAGAAACCATCAGCAAATGGAGGTTTACCGTAAGAGTATTCATTACCGTAACTTCAGACGGTTTTGCACCTACAATTTTACTCAAAGGCTCAGCAAAACGTTCCTGATAATCCCACCAGGGTTTTTTAGCATAAAAATGACCTTCAACCGCAAGATTTGCCCAGTCATTCATAATTTCGTCAATATAAGCTTTAGTACGTTTGGGCTGTAAGCCTAAGGAATTACCTGTAAAATAAATAACCTTTTTATTATTTACTTCAGGAAAATAAAATTCGTTTCTGTATTTGTGTAAAGGATCCTGCGAATCCAATTGCTGCGCAAATGCTCTGGTATTTTCAAAAATCATAATGTGACTTGCATTTTGTTTTGTAAAAGTAACTAAAAAAGGAAAAACTACCTTATAAAGAATCCTATCAAAATTAAATTACAGTTAAATCATGAGGCTTCAAAACCATATTTTATTATATTTGATTGAATCTAAACCCTTTTGTTATGCTTAAAAACAACCTCAATGTGATCATTATTGCTATTGCAATGGTAACATCAGCCTATTTATTTTCGAATGCGTTTCAGAATCGGAATAAAAACACTGATACGATAAGTGTAACGGGATTAGGAAAAACTGATTTTGTTTCAGACTTAATTGTCTGGAGTGGTTCCTTTTCCAGAAAAAGCCCTACGTTAAAAGAAGCCTATGCCTCATTAGATGCCGACAGAGAAAAAATTAAAAGTTATTTATCCGGCAAAGGGATTACAGCCAGTGAAATCGTTTTTTCGGCAGTAAATTTCAATAAAGATTATGAGACTACTTATAACGAAAACGGAACGGTCAGACAAACTCTTTTTAGCGGATTCACCTTAACTCAAAGTGTCACTATTCAATCTAAAGAAGTCAATAAAATTGAAGATGTATCAAGACAATCCAGTGAATTAATCAATTCAGGTATCGAATTTTACTCTAATGCACCTGAATATTATTACACTAAACTGGCGGAATTAAAGATAAAAATGATTGCCGAAGCTACAAAAGATGCCAGCACCAGAGCTAAAAGCATTGCTGAAAATGCAGATGCTGATTTAGGAAATTTAAAAAAATCAGACATGGGGGTTTTCCAGATTATTGGTCAGAATTCCTCTGAAGATTATTCATATGGTGGCTCTTTTAACACACAATCTAAAAACAAAACAGCAACTATTACGGTTCGATTAGTATATCAGGTTGATTAGACTAAAATCTTTTTTAAAACAAAAAACTCGTCTCATTTTTTAGAACGAGACGAGTTTTTTTTAGTGAATTAACCTTTATTGTGATTAGATGATTAACATTGCATCACCGTAAGAATAGAATTTATATTTTTCTTTGATTGCTTCTTCATAAGCTTTTTTCATTAAATCATGACCACAGAATGCTGAAATCATCATTAATAAAGTTGATTTTGGAGTATGAAAATTAGTAATCATACAAGTTGCCACACTAAAATCATGCGGTGGAAAGATGAATTTATTGGTCCATCCTTCAAAAGGATTTAAGGTATTTTGTGAAGAAACAGAACTTTCGATAGCACGCATTGATGTAGTTCCTACAGCACATACACGCTTTCTTTTTCCTTTTGCCTCGTTAACAATATCACAAGCTTCCTGAGTAATTTTTAATTCCTCAGAATCCATTTTATGTTTAGACAAATCTTCTACCTCAACCGGGTTGAAAGTTCCTAAACCTACGTGAAGGGTAACTTCTGCAAATTTAACTCCTTTAATTTCCAATCGCTTTAATAAATGCTTGGAAAAGTGCAATCCTGCAGTTGGTGCTGCCACAGCTCCTTCTTCTTTAGCATAAATTGTCTGGTAACGTTCCGCATCTTCCGGAGTTACCTCTCTGTTGATATATTTAGGAATTGGAGTTTCTCCAAGTTCAGTAAGTTTATTTCTGAATTCTTCATAAGAACCATCATAAAGAAAACGTAATGTTCTTCCTCGGGAAGTTGTATTATCAATCACCTCTGCAACTAATGAATCATCATCCCCAAAATACAATTTGTTCCCGATTCTGATTTTACGTGCAGGATCTACTAATACGTCCCAAAGACGTTGTTCCGCATTTAATTCTCTTAACAAAAACACTTCAATTCTTGCTCCTGTTTTTTCTTTATTCCCGTATAAACGAGCAGGAAAAACTTTAGTGTTGTTCAAAATCATTACATCTCCATCGTCAAAATAATCGATAACATCTTTGAACATTTTGTGCTCGATGGTTTGTTTTTTACGATCAATAACCATTAAACGAGCTTCATCTCTGTTTTCTGCTGGAAACTCAGCCAGAAGTTCTTTGGGTAAGTCAAAATTAAAATGTGATAATTTCATATTATAGATTAAATTGTAGATTTTAGATTTTAGTTTACAAACAACTAAAAAATCTTTCGGCTGCAAATATACGATTGTGAAACAGGCGTTGTCAAGTATTTTGCTGTTTAATTTAAAATTAAAACAACAAAGTCTCAAAGAGTCAGTATTTTAAGGATGTAACCAGAAGTTTTACCCAACCAAATCAGAAACTTTATAACCTAATTTTTCCATATCAGTCCAAAAATCAGGATATGATTTAGAAACTACATCGGCATTTTCGATGATAATCGGCACTTTTAAGGCTAATGGAGCAAAAGCCATAGCCATTCTGTGATCATTATAAGTCCCAATACGAATGTTTGAATTAATATCTGAAGTAGCGACTAAAGTCAAACTATCGTTAGTTACTGAAATATTAGCACCTAGTTTACTCAACTCAATACGCAAAGCTTCTAGCCTGTCGGTTTCTTTAATTTTTAAGGTATGAAGACCTGTAAGGTGACAACCAATTCCTAAACCAAGACAGGTAACCACAATAGTTTGCGCAATGTCCGGAGTATGATTCAAATCGAAAGTGACATCTTCGTATTTGAATTTTTTAGTTTTTGTTAAAGTAATAGTATCGCCATTAAACTGAGTTTCAACACCCATTTCTTTATAGATTGTTACTAAAGCCGAATCCCCTTGCAAGCTAGATTCTTTGTAGCTTGTTAATGAAATAGAAGCTTCGTCTGACAGAGCTGCCAAACTAAAAAAGTAAGAAGCCGAACTCCAATCGGACTCCACAGTCATTACTTTTGATTCTACATCTTGTTGAGGCCATACTTTAATTACATTGCCCTCAAAACTGGTTTGAATATTTAGATCATTCAATAAAGCCAGCGTCATTTTGATATAAGGAATAGAAGTGATTTCTCCTTCCAACGTTAGCTCGATACCGTTTTCTAATTTGGGAGCTACTAATAATAAAGCTGAAATGTACTGACTGCTTACATTAGCAGCCATATTTACTTTAGCCTTAGTGATTTTTTGTCCTTTAATTTTAATGGGCGGATACCCTTCTTCTTTTAAAAAAGAAATATCGGCTCCTAACTGACGTAAAGCTTCCACCAAAATTTTCACAGGACGCTCCTGCATACGGCTGGAACCGGTTAAAACCACTTCGCGACCTTCTTTTACCGCAAAATAAGCAGTAAGAAAACGCATAGCTGTTCCTGCATGATGAATATCTACTACTTCTTCATTCCCGCTCAATGCCATTTGCATTACTTCGCTATCATCAGAATTAGAGGTATTCGCCAAAGTAATATTAGGGAACAAAGCCTGCAATAATAATAATCTGTTCGTTTCGCTTTTAGATCCTGTAACTGCTATCTGAGCATTTAGGTTGTTATTAGTTGCCTGAAGTAGTAAATTCATTTTTAAAATTATTAGTGATAAAATTACTCGTTAATGTCTATGCAATTAACGTATATAATTTGAGGGCGCAATTTAGCACTCCTCACTCACAATTCATAATTCGCAACAGATATTTATTTCAATTTCTCGTTGTTTTTGTGACGGTCTTTATCGCGAACCGATTTCAAATCCATTTTTTTATCAAAAGCAGCTTGCAAATCGATTCCCGTTTGATTTGCCAAACACAACACTACAAAAACCACATCGGCTAGTTCTTCGCCTAAATCTTTATTCTTATCTGATTCTTTTTCCGATTGCTCACCATAACGTCTCGCAATAATTCGGGCTACCTCTCCTACTTCTTCCGTAAGCTGAGCCATATTAGTTAATTCGTTAAAATAACGAACACCGTGTTCTTTTATCCAGGTATCTACGTCTAGTTGGGCGTTTTTTAAGTTCATTTTTTATATTCTTTTAAGCACTATTTTTTCATGTTGCATTTCAATCATTTTTTGATAGAAACTTTTTAAACCCTCATAAAGATCCGCAGCAGCGATTCCAATGTTTATTTCTTTTGAAACAGCTATCTGAATATTATCCCCATTCACGACACTATTGACAGAAAAAATTAAAGACTTGTCCTCAGTTGCCATCTTTAGTTGTTTAGGAATAGACTCCACTTCATAGCCTTCCGGAATTTTAAAATTCAAATTGTATTTTTCTTGTCGCGGATATCCAAAATACACAGGCATTTTTCTTTTTTCCTGAACAAAAGGATTTTTATCTATTGTAAAAAATAACATTGGATTAATATACATCTTTCCTCCTATAACTTCACAATGATTATTAGTGGCAAAAGTAAATTTTTCAACAACAGCTTTTGACAAATTTATATCCTTATTTTCGACACTATAATCACTTATGCTAATTCCATTAAACTCATTTTCTTTTTTTTCAAGATAATTTTCGCTTTTCATATTAGCTTCTCTTTCTCTAAAAACCAGTGCCTCATAATCTGTTTTCTGCACTAAATATTTTCCGGATATACTACCGTCATCAGCAACAGAAACTATTAAATTAAAAAACTCCTTCGATGGCTTATCAGGTATTAGTTTTATCTCCTCAGAAGTTTCATCCTGTCGTATGAGTCTTCCATTCCAGTTTAATGCATATAAAGGTAAAACATTGTTGGTGGTATATTTGTTAGCTGCATCTAATAAAATCCTTTCACCGTTAACTTCAACAGCAGCGACAACATAATTAAAAACAGTTCTGTTAGGAAAAACAGGAATTCCATGTTCAACAGTACTTAATAAGACAGGATTAGCTGTAATCCCTGCCAAATTCAGCATATTTATTAGGTTAAAATTAATTTCAGCAACATTTCCTGTCCTGTCAAGATAAGCTTGTTTCACTCCTTTATCGGTGTAATATCCGTATTTGCCATTCCAGTTCATTTTATTTTGAATAAACTGGAAAACAATATTTGTTTTTTCAGAATCCGATATAGTTTTATCCTGATTATTGATAATTCTCTTTAAATCTTCTATAAGATACAATCGCTCCTGTAATTCTTTACCAAAAGTTTTATCGGCATAAATGGTTCTTGCTACACCATCCCATGTTTGAGAATAATCTTTGACCGGCTGATTAGGATACCTGGTTGTCTCTAACTCATATTGCAACGATGATTTATAATTATTGATATTATCTACATAATTTTCTTTCAACAACGGTGGTACATCATCTACATCGAACGTTGACTTTATTTGCTTATAACTAAATGATGATGTCTGTTTGTATTCATTGTCATAAGTTTGAGAAGCATATTCCATCTTGGAATCTGATTTTACTTTTACATAGCCCGTAAGTAATGGTTTGTAAATGAAATATTCCGGAATTTCACTACAATATTCTACATGATTTGCCGGGATAGGATATTGAATCTGAAACACAGGAAATTTAGTTAAATTCTCCGATATAATGATGTATTTAAGCTCAATAACCGATCCCACTTTTACATTAGGCATTGTTATTGTTGCTTTTTTCCAGTTTTCATTAACATTATCTTTAAAAGTACCTTCATTATTTAGTTTAGTTTTTACTATAGACCCATTTTCAATATTATAGGTAACTCCGTCAGAAAAACGAACCATTTCATCACTTAAATTCTGATACCCCACATAGTATGGAATTTCAAAATTAGCCCAATCTAAACCTTCTTTTTTGTATATTTTAATTCTAATCTGGATTTCATGATTAACATAAAAACCCTTTTTAATATCATAATTAAAATATGTTCGTCCTCTTTTAAATAATATAGCCCCAACTGCTGAAGAGTCTTTTGGATGTATTTTTTCTTTTAGTTCTCCAATAGAAACTTTTCCTAATCGAAAGTCCTGTGCGTTTATACTAAGAACCATCAAAAGCAACAAAACCGTAATCATTAAAATCTTATTTTTCATGGTTTCAGATTTTAGTTAAAACGATTTTTTCATTCTGCTTTTCAATCATTTTTTGATAATACGATTTTAAAGCTATATAATCTTCTGAAAGAACCATAGAAGAATTTATTTGATTTGAAACCGAAACCTGAATAAAATCTTCATTCAAATTAGTTAAATATCTAAACACACCTAAATCGTCATTCATTTTCAATGTTACAGACTGAGGTAAGCTCTCTACTTTATAACCCTTAGGTATTTGAATATTCACAGCATACTTGTCCTGAAAAGGATAACCATAATCTACCGGATATTCTCTGACATCCTGCTTAAAAGGATTTTGTCTTCGGGTAAGAAACAATAAAGGATTAATATAAATTTTACCACCTATAATCTCACTTAAATTATTCCCTGTAAAAGAATAAGTTTCAATTACAGGTAAATTAATTTCTTTGTCATTTTGTATAGAATACTCATTTATTTCAATTTTATTATTGTTGTTTTCTAATTTTTCAAGATAATCGTCCTTCTTAACGCCCTTCATTTCGTTTCTAAAAACCATTGCAGTATGTGCTGTTTTTTGACTCCTCAATTTTCCTAAAACTTCTCCTTTATCATTAATTGAATAATTCAAAGCTTTTAGTTCCAGAGAGGATTTTTTAGGCATTAAATCCACAGCTGTTGAAGTTCCGTCTTTTCTAATCAGTCTTCCTAACCAATTTAAAGTTCTAAAAGGCAAAACATCTGGCTCTGAAAAAGGATCGGATCCATCTAATAAAACCATGTTATCCCCATTTTCAACGGCGGCAATTACATAATTAAAAGCAGTTCTGTTAGGGAAAAACGAAATCCCATTAGATCTTGTACTCAACAAAACCGGATTAGCATTTAAGCCTGCATACCGGAGCATTGCTGTAAGCATTAAATTAATTTCGGCTATATTTCCTGTTTTATCCTTATAAGCTTTTTTTACTCCATCATTACAGGAATAACCATAATACTCATTCCACTTCACAGCCGATTTTACAAATTTTAATATTGCAGCGATTTTTTCCTGTTGTGTATTTAAACCGGAAAGAATAACTTTTAAATCATCTTCAAAATATCCTGTTTTATTTAATTCAGGACCAAAATCTTCATACTCATATATTGTTTTTACTACAGCCTCCCAATTATTCGAATACATTTTCTGCATAGTATTAGGAAATTTAGTCATAGATAATTCCTGCTCCAAACTAGTGGTGTAATTTCTGATGTTATTAACAAAAGCTTCATCTTGTATAGCCGGCATATTCTCGGCCAAATAAGTTGTTTTTGTTTCTGTATAGTCTATATCCTCGCTTGTATAATTAGTACTTACTGGTCCACCAAAACCGTTAGCTACTCTTTCCTTAGAATCAATTCTTATTGACCTTGAATTCTTAACAACATTTATTGTTGGACGTATAAATCCTTTCACATTAGTATTGAAAACAAAATATTCAGGAACATAATTACTATATTCCGAATAATTTACCGGGATATCTGATTGAAAATGCCAATCTTTAGGACTTCCTATATTAGGGGAATGCAAGGTATATTGATATTCAATTATTGAACCTTCTTTAACATTCGGCATTGTTATTTTTTTTTGTCCCCAATATTTATTTATTACCTCATCAAATTCTCCATCACTTTTGAGTTTTGTTTTTTCTATTTTACCGTCTACCAAATTATATGTTACTGTTTCTGAAAACGAAACCTTTTCTCTTAAATTATTAACTAAATAATAGCTGACTTTTTTATTAGCCCAATCATAACCTTCTTTTTTGTAGATTTTTATTCTGGTTTTAACCACTAACTCTATTTCGAAACCTTTATCCTGGCTGTAAACAAACCTATTTTCTGCTTTTTCAAAAAGAACCGCTGCTACTGCCGAAGAATCTTTCGGATGTTTTTTCTCTTTTAATTCTTCAACAGAAACTTTACCCAGTCGAAAGTCCTGTCCTTTAGAACTAAAAATTATCAAAAAGAAAAAAACAGTGGTTAATAAAAAATTTGTTCTCATATACTTTTAGATTTTGGTTAAAATAATTTTAGCATTATCATTTCTGGAAACCTGTTCCATAAAAAGACGGTATTGATCATATTCAGTATTAGAATAAAAACCTTTATGGATATGTAAGGTTCTTCTATAAACTAAATGATTGGTATCTTTTTTTAAAATTTCAGTCTTATACTCCCCGAACTTAGAATTTAATTCAAAATTAGACGGCAGAAATTCAATAGCAAACCCAGTTGGTAACATCAATGCTATCTCATCTACATCCACATATCCACGCTGAATTTCAAATGGGTTTTTACGATTCCTTATTCTCTTAACACCACCAGTATTTTGATTGTAAGCATTAATAACAAAAATCATCTTTGCCCCCGAAACCGTTGCATAACTGGCCGCATTCATGGTAACATCTTCTACAAAAACCACTTTATTTTTATCATTATAGAAATTGATTTTAGCTAATTTCAAATTATTAATACTACTCCAATAGTCTTTATAATGCATTTCTTTTTGATTAGGCTGGCTGTTTTCTAATCCGGCTTTGTTACTGTATTGAAAACCTTCTGATGCAATAGTTATATTCCCTGACAGATTCCCTTTCTCATCAATGCTGTAAGTTCCTTTGCTGTCCTGCAAATTATCTTTATCTTCATAAACTTTAGTTCTGACGATTTCCCCTCCAGTTGGTTTTACTACTAATACGGATCTGTCATCTGTAAATTTACCCTGATATCCAAAAGGATTATCCTGACTGGTACATTCCAACCATATATACCCCTCTTTATCCGGTATTGCTAAAATCATATGATCACCCTGTATCGAAACAAAATCAGCAATAATATCTCTTTTATAAGTATCGCCGTAAAGAATAGTATTGTAAGATGGAACATCGACTACATCCAAAAGTGCTCTGGTATAATTGGTTAATGCTTTACAATCTCCATAACCCAAACGATCAACATCATTAGCCAGCATAGGTTTCCATCCTCCTATTCCCACCTGAATACTTACATATCTTGATTTTTTCTGAACATAATCATATACAATCCGGGCTTTACTAACAGGATTTTTTTCATCCCCTACAAGTGCTTTAATTTTATTAACTGTTTCAGGAGACAGCTGAGTGGTACCTTTTAAAATTTCATCATAATACCATTTTCCAAATTCTTCCCAGGATTTTGCAGTACCATCTTCACCTTCAAGATGAAACTTTTCTAAGCTCATCATTAATCGCGGAAAAATTGTTGAAGCAGCACAATAAGGTTCTTTCTTTTGAGCAAAAATTGCTGCAGCCTTATAACTCAGCTGCGTATTTGTATCTACTGTTTTCTGAATATTAAATCCTGAAAAATTAAATTCTTTACTCTTAAAACCAAGATCATCCGGATAAGACACATTTAGGATACTTTGTTCTGTCCCAACAAGAAAATCCTTAACAGGAAACCAGCTAGGAATAAAAGCAGTATTTGAAGTTTCTACTTCGCTATCATAAATTACAGTAAAAGGATATTGCACAGGAGTATAATCTAAATAAATATACCTAGCATCTGAAAAAAGAGTGCTCCCACTTATCGCACTTACGTCTTTAAAATCTTTCTTTTTGATTTTTTTAATTTCATTACCAAAAGCATTGATAATTTTTGCTTCTACACTTTTAACCGAAGTCGTTTTGTCATAATTTTCAAAAGCATCAATAGCCGACAAGCCATTTTCATTAAAAACAGTTATAATTTTGTGAGTTCTAATGGTCATGCTTTTTTGGGAAGAAATAACGATATCCAATTGATTTAATCGGATTACTGCGTTTGCATTTTCTTTTAAACTATCCGCAATAAGAGAGACGGCATATTCATTTTTCTGAGCCTGTAGTTTACATAAAAAAAACAACAGTACTATAACAAACCAATTTCTTGTGATTTTCATAATGAATTTAAGAATAGATAGAATTATCAAAAATAGAAAAAATCAGACAAAACACAAATAATCTGATATTTATTATTAAGATACTTATTATTAATATGAAATAAAAAACCGGATTGTCTAAATCAGAGGAGAAGTTTTGCTTTAATTTTTCTTTTCAAGCAATTCTATAATAATCTGATGCAATTCTTCTGGATTAAACGGTTTTGAAACATAACGGTTAATACCCACTGCTTTACAGGCTTCATCGACCAAACCTGTTACCACAGCAGACAATGCTATAATGGGAGTATTTTTCTTAGTATGATTTTTCAGGTCTCTAATGGCCGAAGCTGCTTCGTAACCATTCATTACAGGCATCATCAGATCCATTAAAATCAAGTCAAAATCTTCTTTCATCAAGGCCTCAATTGCTAATTTTCCGTTAGCAACAATCACACAATCCATATTAAACTGTGATAATACTTTTTGCGTCAACATTTGATTCACATGATTGTCTTCGGCTAATAAAATCTTAATTTTTCTTTTCCGGTTACCTTGTACCGGCTTTTTTTCATTTTTTACTAACTCTTCTGATGCCTCAAAATAATATGCTCCTTTAGGGAATGGAAGCAATACTGTAAATTTAGTTCCTACATTTAATTTACTTTTTACCTGAATGTCGCCATTCATCATATCGATTATTTTTTTAACAATCGCCAAGCCCAGACCTGTTCCGTTTTCAATCTCCGCAACACTATTACTGACCTGAATATAAGGATTAAAAATACCCTGTAACTGATCCGAAGGTATTCCTATACCGGTATCTTTTACAATTATTTTTATAAGATAAGATTCATCTTCTTCAATCAGTCTGATTTTTAAACGGATTTTACCTCTTTCAGGAGTAAATTTGACTGAATTGCTTATTAAATTAAACAATATTTGAGAAATTCTAACTGAATCTCCAATAAGTATTGCAGGCACATTACTATTTGTTAATACCTGAAAATCTATATTTTTCTCTTGTGCTTTAATTGCAAAAGAGTCATAAATTAACCGGGTAAGCTGAGATAAACTAAATGGTTTGTTAGTAAGTATTATTTTCCCTGATTCTATTTTGGCTAAGTCCAAAATATCATTAATGATGACCAGCAAAATATCTCCTGACATTTTAATGAAATCTAACTGTTGTTTTTGTTCAGGATTTAACGACGGATTATTCAACAACAAGTTTGTAAAACCTAAAATTCCATTAAGAGGTGTTCTAATTTCATGGCTCATATTAGACAAGAACTGATCTCTTGCTGAAGCCAGCTGCTCAGAACGGTCTTTTTCTTTTACTAATTTTTCATTTATAGATTCTAATAGTTTTTTAGAAACCATGACATCTTTTAATTCTTCCACATAAGTATTAAACCCCATGCAAAAGACATCTAATTCATCATTAGCATCCGAAACAGGCAGATAATTAAAAAAATCACCTGCATAACAGTTAGACATCTGCTCAATAATACCTTCTGTTCTGTTCTTTTTTGAAGTCATTTTTTCAGATAAAAAGACTAATTCTTCATAAACATCATCCAAAGTATCTCCATGAGTGAGTTGCTCCTGAAACTCATCTTCATTTATAGACCGTACTAAGGCTAATATTTTCTCTAATTTAGACATTTGATATTTATCTCATTAACTTCATTAAAAACTATTTTTCGCATACAAAAATAAACGAAAACAAATCTTACTTATTAAAACCGAAAGATAGTAATTGTCTTTCAAAAAAAAGAACATTTTGCAATAATTTTAAATTAAAATATTTACAATGCCATACTAAATCAAAAATCAAGTACTTAGTAACTTAAAAATTAACCGATTATTTTTTTAATGTAATTTTCTTTCATACTTTCTAATTAACTCTAATCTGTCACAATTATTATATTTTTTCCTGAATTTCTCTCAACCAATTCACTGCATTCTCTTGCTTAGTAAAGCCTTTTAAAGGAATTATAGGTCTTTTTAATTTCATAAAAGCATTGAGAGTAAATTTTGTAATATGAGAATTCAATAATACTGCACAGGCATGTAAATATTCCTGTCCGTGAATATCGGCATAATCACGGGCATCTTTATCATAGGATTTAATGCCATCAAAATCATAACACCAATATTGTTTTTCACCGGCTGATATCTGATGACGCAAATCAATTAAGATTTTTACTTTTTCTATATCAATAATCACCGGTTTTTTAAATTGAGAATAAAGAATACCATCTTCTATCCAAAATTTAACAAAATCATTTGCCACTTCTTTCATATTCGCAATTTATTTTTTGTATTCAACCTACGTTTGAATACGATTCAATTAGTTCTAAATTATAAGTTTCGTCTACCTTTAAATAAGCCCATGTAGGAATTGTCAAAGCTAAATATTTTTGCTTTTCAAAATCAGCTGTCAGTCCTAAATATGTGATTTTTTTATTAAGATCATTTCCCCTCTTTACCATTTGAAACATTGCCTGTTTATATACATGATGTGAATCGATATAATTATAATCCAATCCAACAATTAACGGACAATAATGATGATCTCCAACATAACTAAAAACAACAGCAACTAACTGATTATTCTCCTTCAGACTAATTTCAATAAATTCCCATTCTTTGTATTTAGAAAGAATTTCAGGCATTTTAGCCGGATACTGAAAAAAGTTATAGGAATAATTCGCTTTCTTAACATTTTCAAATAAATTAAAATACAAAATTGCTTCTTTATCTGTAATTTCATTTTTAATTTTTATTTCAAACTTGTCCAGATTTCTAATGGCATATTGTTTAATATTATCACGTTTCTTTTTGGATTTTATCAGTGTCATTAAATCATCAGGAGTTTCCCATTTAGGATTCTGAATAACATTAGTATTTGGCATTCTCATTTTGGCGAATCCTTCCTCTTCTATTATTTGAGTAAGTATATTCTCTTTTTCAAAATCTCTAAATATAACAGTTGTCGCCTTAATCTCTTTTTTTGTTTTTGATACAAAATCAAATAAACAATTAACCGAATTTCTCCATTCAGGATGTTGCGTATCCTGATAAATAAAATCACCCTCACAAAACAAAGACCCCATTGCCAAAGTTTTAGAACATAAATAATACGGATCAGTCTTACGTACTTCTTCTATTTGTTTAGACACATTTTCCGGCGCAACTATATCGTCCTTATAAATGGCCCCTGTAAAAAAAGTAGCTAATATTACCTTAGCTGCTTTATCTCTAACTATAATATAATGAAAACTCCAGTTTTCTTCCGGCTTCTCATTATCGGAAAAAATTTCTTCCATTGCCCGCATTCCTGAATGACTGATATTTCCTCTGTCCTGAAACATACAGTCCCAATCGGCAGGATTTATATCATGTATACTTGTATATTCTTCAACAACTAAGTTCGAATTATTTATCGGTTTAATTAATGAATTATTTGCCTTTTTTTTCAAATGAAATCCAAATTCCTGATACACTCTTTCAACACGATCTCCTTCTTCTTCAATCGCTTTAGGCAAATGATATGCCATCGCATCAGTCAACAGCTCAATATCAGCTTTTGTATTATGACGGGTTAATGTAAATCGAAGTCCTGATTTATCATTAGGTACCACCGGAAAAGTAGCTGTGTTCACATAAATTCCTTGCTGTAAAATACGATGAACAAAATTACGCGTTACTTTATTCAAACCACTCCCTATAAAATAAATAGGAGAATCCGGTGATGAAATATTAGGCAGATTTTTTTCTTTTAAACACCCATTCATGTAATGCATCAAATCTCTCAATTCAGCTTGATAGGTATAAATATCATTTGACAAATGAATTTTTGCAGAAGCAATAGCCGCACCAGCACTCGCTGGCGATAGCGGATGAGAATAACTTAATGGGCCTCCAAAAATATCGGTTCTTCTGTACATCTCCGAATCAGCAAAAATAGCCGTTCCTCCTACACAACCAAACCCCTTAGCCAATGTTGAAATTATAACAATACGTTCGTTAACTCCTAATTGCTCATAAATATAGCCTGCACCATTTTTTCCAGCCCAACCCATTCCATGTGCATCATCAAAATACAAATGCAATTTAGGATATTTGTCCAGTAACTGTTTTAAAATAGTGGTATCCGGTAAATCGCCGTGCATTGAATAAACCCCATCAGCCATATACCAGATACGGTTGTATTTGTTGTAGTTTTCCCGAATCATTTCTTCCAGCATTTCATAATTAGAATGCCTTACCATTTTTACTTCTGTACCTAGTAATTTAGCATTTTTACAAGGGAATTGTACACTAAAGTGAACCTGCTGATCCAGAATTATTAAATCGTCAGGTTTAATGATAGTAGCAATTACAGAAATATGTGCATTGGATGTTGATGTATAACAAATCACCTTGTTTCCATCAAAAACCTGAGACATTAATTCTTCCAGTTCCTGAATATAAGTGGGACGTATATAAGCCCGGGACATCGATAATTGTGTTCCAAACTTTTTTGTTAACTCAATTGAACCCGCTATCAAATCGGGATGAGTTTCTAAAGCTAAATACCCACAGGTTCCAAAATTTATTAAATCACGACCTTTAATCCTGAATTTTTCACCATTAAAACTTTGTTCCTCCGAATTAATATGCATGATTCCTTTTTCCTTTGCAGAGGTCCACATATTATCAACAACATCTAAATAATTATTATGGTTTATTTTGGCCAAGATTCTTGTCTTTATTAAGTTATAACGAGGTCTTAAATTTGTTGCAACCTCAAATTTAACAATTAAAAAACAATAAAAAAATCAATGGGAAAGTATACTACAAAAAAGCTATTCCTTGTTTTTAGTATCCATGATAATAGTTACTGGACCATCATTAATTAAGCTCACTTTCATATCGGCTCCAAACTGACCAGTTTGCACTTTTTTACCGATTTCCTGTTCTAATTTTTGAACAAAATTTTCATAAAGCGGAATAGCAATTTCAGGCTTTGATGCCTTAATATAAGAAGGGCGATTTCCTTTTTTAGTAGCTGCATGCAATGTAAACTGACTTACCACAATAATATCGCCATCAATATCCTGAACCGATAAGTTCATAATATCATTTTCATCACCAAAAATGCGAAGCTTAGCGATTTTAGCCGTTAGCCAATCAATATCTTCCTGAGTATCGGCATCTTCAATACCTACAAGAACCAATAACCCTTTTTGAATCGAAGCTACTATTTGGGAATCTATCGTAACAGAAGCTTCAGTAATTCTTTGAATGACTGCTCTCATTAACCTCTGGATTTATCGCTGTTTTTCCTGTCATCATCATAAATATCTGTTCGATAATGCTCATCATCACCCTCTAATAGTTTTAGGTAACTATTATAACGGGACCAGGAAATCTCTTCGTTTTCCAAGGCTTCTTTTACAGCACATTTGGGTTCTTCTTTATGCAAGCAATTATTAAACTTGCATTTATCTTTTAGTTTAAAAAACTCGGGAAAATAATCACTGATTTCTTCTTTTTCCATATCAACCACTCCAAAACCACGAATTCCTGGCGTATCGATAATTTTGGCACCAAAAGAAAGATCAAACATTTCAGCAAAAGTTGTAGTATGTTGTCCTTGCGAATGCGAATCTGAAATTTGTTTGGTTTTTAAATTCAAGCCCGGTTCGATAGCATTTACTAAAGTGGATTTCCCCACTCCAGAATGACCAGAGAACATGCTCACTTTATCTTTCATTAAAGCAGTCAATTTATCTAAGCCTTTGCCTTCCTGAGCAGAAACACGCAAACATTGATAGCCTATTTTTTCGTAAGTATATTGTAAAAACAGTTGTTCATCTAAAGCCTCTTCATCAAAAGTGTCTATTTTATTAAAAACTAAAATAGCCTCAATTCCATAAGCTTCAGCAGTTACTAAAAACCGATCTATAAAACTAGTCGTTGTAGGCGGATTATTAATCGTGACTAATAAAAAAACAATATCAATATTAGAAGCAATAATATGCGTTTGTTTAGAAAGATTAACCGATTTTCGAACAATATAATTTTTCCTGTCCTGAATGGTATTAATCACTCCTGTAACTTGATCATTAGATTCTTCCAGTTCAAAATCAACCCGGTCGCCCACAGCTATAGGATTAGTACTTTTAATACCTTTCATCCTAAACTTTCCTTTTATCCTGCAATCCACAAAATTCCCTTCATCGGATTTTACGGTGTACCAGCTTCCTGTTGATTTATAAACGATTCCTGTCATTTGCAATTTTAGATTTCTGAATTCAGATTTTAGATTAGAATGTTTGCAAAGATAAAATTTTGTTTTAGGTTTACAGTTGAAAGTGCTTTTTATCTATTAAAAAGGTTTGATTTCTATCAAAATGACTTTGGTAACAATATCTTACTCAATAATATAATTGATAAACAATGGATGTAATATGCAAAAACTGTGGTCAAATTTACACTGGACATTATTGTAATAATTGTGGACAGCCCGCAGCCACACATCAATTAAATTCTCATTTTTTATGGTAAGAAATCCGACGCAGCTTGCTACATTTTGATATTGGAATTTTATACTCTGTCAAACAACTATTCACAAGACCTGGTCATTCTATAAGAGAATTTATTGAAGGAAAGCGTGTTAGACATTTCAAACCCATTTCTTTAGTTCTTTTAATGGCAACATTATATGGTTTTTTGTATCATTATTATAATATTAGATTTTCAAACACTACTTCTGGAACGGGTGTGGATTCTGCTGAATTTAATAACTGGATGGGTAGTCATTATGCTTGGGTAACACTTTTGACTATTCCGCTTTACACTATTGGAACCAAGATTGCTTTTAAAAAACAACGTTATAATCTAGTTGAATATTTCATTCTTAACACCTACATCGCCTCTCAAAGGCTAATCGTTCATATTGCCCTATTCCCTTTACTTTATTTTTACAATGGAACGAGCACAATGAGAACTATTACTCTAATTATTTACATTATTGATACGGTATTCATTTTTTGGGTTAATGGACAATTTTTTAATAATTTAAGCCTGAAAAGAACATTCTTATTGACTTTATTAGGCCAATTATTATTTTTAATTAGCTTGACTATAACAATTTAATATCTATTTTTATCTACGAAGCAGTAATAAACTAAGCTTTTCAATGAAAATTTAGCATAAAAAAATCCCTTTAACTTTTTTAAGTCAAAGGGATTTCTGCTTTTATGAATAAAAAATACTGTACCAAATTAGTACTTATACCCAATACCTTTTTTAATAGCCTGAGAACCACCTAATTGATTAGAATTAAAACCAACCGTCGCTTTATCAGCGGTCATTAATATAAATGGGCAACCAACAATTGCAGCTGCTTTTTTTAATTTCATTTCCGCTTTTTTATCTGCCGTATTTCCAGTATGATAATTAATCAAACCTGTTTTACCTCTAACTTCTTCTCCTTTTTTAAGACCAGCTGCATATCCTTTATCTTCTAAAATAACTACTTTTTCCCAATCTTCTTCTCCTTTAATCTCAATTTTATCCGTAATATTCTCTACACGACCACTTTTTCCATAGACAATTTTTTCAACTGCATATTTGCTTAAAGTATTTTCAGCATCTTCTCCGTCATATTTAAACACAATTGTATATTCTTCAAGTTTTACAACTTTTCCGTTCACAGTTTCTCCATTGTGTTTTGTAATCACATCATTCTGAGCATTCATAACATTTAAACCTAAAATCAAAGCACCGACTAGTAAAATTCTTTTCATAGTTATTTTTTTAATTATTTGACAATGCAATGATACAAAAAAACCTACAATCACTTGTAGGTTTTTTATAAATATGATTAAAATTCAATTATCCGTTGATAATTTTTTCCTGGTGTTCAATACTTTCCTGGTGAATTGATTTGAATAATTTAGTAATAAATTCTTCTGACAATCCTTTTTTAGAACCTTCTGCCACCATTTTCTCCTGGATTTCATTCCAACGGTTGTTTTGCAACACAGCTACATTGTTCTCTTTTTTCACCTGACCAATTTCGTCAGCTACTTTCATTCTTTTTCCTAAAAGCTCTAATAAATTAGCATCTAAAACGTCGATGTTAGCTCTTAATTTTGTCATTTTATTTTCAAAATCGCTATCTCCGCTTACTTTTCTAATTTTTAAGTCTTTCAGGATTTGTTTTAACGCATCTGGAGTAACTTGTTGAGCAGCATCAGACCAGGCGTTATCCGGATCAATATGCGTTTCGATAATCATACCATCATAGTTCAAATCCAAAGCTTCCTGAGTTACTTCAAG
Source organism: Flavobacterium sp. ARAG 55.4 (assembly GCF_051846875.1). Lineage (NCBI taxonomy): Bacteria > Pseudomonadati > Bacteroidota > Flavobacteriia > Flavobacteriales > Flavobacteriaceae > Flavobacterium > Flavobacterium sp. ARAG 55.4. The sequence goes on from NZ_JBPYCT010000004.1 coordinate 39,931, forward strand.
AATCATGTTACGGTTTCCAGTAATATGAGATGGATCGATGATTAATGGTAAATCAGGGAATTTATTTTGCAATTCGATAGCAATTTGCCATTCCGGAATATTTCTGTATTTTGTTTTCTCATAAGTAGAGAAACCTCTGTGAATAACTCCTAAATTTTTGATACCAGCCATGTGTAAACGCTCCACACCACCTAACCATAAAGCCATATCAGGGTTTACCGGGTTTTTAACCAATACAATTTTATCAGTACCTGCTAATGTATCAGCAATTTCCTGAACTGCAAATGGGTTCGCTGTTGTACGAGCTCCAACCCATAATACATCGATATCATATTCTAAAGCTAATTTACAGTGAGCAGCAGTAGCAACCTCAGTTCCCATCAACAATCCTGTTTCTTCTTTAGCTTTTTTCAACCATTTTAATCCTATTTCTCCAATTCCTTCAAATCCTCCCGGACGAGTTCTTGGTTTCCAAATTCCTGCTCTAAAAACGCTTACGTCAGAATTTTTCAATTCGTGAGCAATTTTCAATACTTGCTCTTCTGTTTCAGCACTACAAGGTCCTGCTATCACAAATGGATGATTCAATTTGAAAGCATCCAACCAATTTCTCATTTCTTTCTTGTTTTCCATTTTTTTTAATTATTTATTTCCTTTTTTTATTGTGTTGTTTTTATTTTCTGTTCTCTATTTTTTAACGCTTATTCCGTTTAATATTTCTCTAATTTTATTTACACTGGCCATTTCATCATATATCGCTTTGTAATCATCCTGAGCTAATAAATCTCTAAATTGTGACAGATTAGAAATATACTCTTCTAATGATTCCAAAACCTGAGCTTTATTTTGTTCAAAGATTGGTGTCCACATTGCCGGTGAACTTTTGGCTAATCGCACCGTACTTTCGAAACCGGAACCCGCCATGTCAAAAATATCCTGTTCGTGCTTTTCTTTTTCAATTACCGTCTTTCCTAACATAAAGGAACTGATGTGCGATAAATGCGAGACATAAGCAATATGTTTATCATGTGATTTTGGATCCATATAACGTATACGCATTCCCAGATTTTTAAAAACTTCTAATGCTTTTTCCTGTAACTTGAAAGCCGTTTTTTCTACTTCGCAAATGATATTTGTTTTATCTCTGAACAAATTTCTCAATGCTGCCGAAGGCCCTGAAAATTCCGTCCCTGCAATAGGATGAGTTGCAATAAAATTTCTTCGTTTAGGATGATTTGCTATTGCTTTGCAAATTGGATTCTTTGTCGAACCCACTTCTAAAACAATGGCGTTATCATCAACCAAATCCAGCACTTGAGGTAATAAACTAATAGCAACATTTACAGGAACCGAAACAATTACAAAATCAGCCTGAGCTAAATCTTCCATTGTAGCCGCAACATCAATAACACCTAACTTCAATGCTTGTTCAACATGGTTTTCATTAGTGTCTATTCCGTAAATTGTAGCTTCAGGATAAAGTGCTTTGATGTCTAAAACCATCGAACCCCCTATTAATCCTATACCTATTACAAATACTTTCATTTTATTAAAATCTGTCTATTGCTTCCTGTACTTTTTCTTCTTTTACACATAATGCAAATCGAATATATCCTTCTCCATTAGAACCAAAAATAGTTCCCGGTGCAATAAAAATATATTTCTCATGCAAAATCTGATCAATGAATTGCTCCGCTGATTGTATTCCTTCCGGCAATTTAGCCCAAACAAATAATCCAACACCTTCCTTATATACTTTACAACCTAGTTTTTCAGCCAATTGCTCGGTTAAAACACGGCGTTTTTTATACATTTCATTCATGGAATCAAACCATGATTGAGAGCTCTTTAATGCTTCGATAGCGCCTTTTTGAATTCCATAAAACATTCCGCTATCCATATTACTTTTAACTCTTAAAACAGCATCGATTAAATCCGCATTTCCGGAAACCATTCCTACACGCCATCCTGCCATGTTAAAAGTCTTGCTCAAAGAATTTAACTCTAAAGCTACATCCTTAGCTCCTTCCACCTGCAACAAACTCATAGGATTGTCGTTCAAAACAAAACTATACGGATTGTCATTTACTAACAATATGTTGTGTTTTTTAGCAAATGCTACTAACTTTTCAAATAAGTTTAAACTTCCTCTGGCTCCTGTAGGCATGTGAGGATAACCTATCCACATTAACTTTACCTTAGATAAATCTAATTGTTCTAAAGCTTCAAAATCAGGTTCCCAGTTATTACTTTCTTTTAAATCATAATAAACAGCTTTTGCTCCTACTAAATTCGTTACCGAAGTATAGGTTGGATAACCCGGATTAGGAATCAAAACCTGATCACCTTCATTTAAGAAAGCTAATGAAATATGCATAATTCCTTCTTTCGAACCCATCAAAGGTAAAATCTCTGAATTAGGATTTAGATCGACATCAAAATTATTCTTATAAAAATCAGCTATGCTTTTTCTTAGCTCAGGTAAACCCTGATAGCTTTGATAACCATGTGCATTTTCATCTTGTATTGCTAATGCAACCGCATCAATTACAGCCTTTGAAGGGGCTAAATCCGGACTTCCAATTCCCATATTGATAATTGGTTTTCCTTCTGAAGCCAACTGCCTTACTTCTCTCAATTTTGATGAAAAGTAGTATTCCTCAACTGTATTTAATCTATTTGCTGTTGTAATCATTTTATTCTCTTGATATTGAACTATTCCCGACATTCCTGAATCGATAATCTGCTTTGCTTTATTTTTTAAATCAAAAATAATTAAGGCTTTGTGTTTCTGTACTCTCCCAAAACTTTAAAATATTCTGCCATTATTGCTAACAATGATTTTGCTTTAGCATAATCTTCATACTTTTCAAAAGTAACATCCACAAAAAAGGAATACTTCCAGGGCGTTTCAATTTTTGGCAACGACTGAATTTTAGTCAAATTCATTTTACAATCACTCATCACATTCAAAACTGCCGCTAAACTTCCGCGTTTATGATCCAGTTCAAATTTTAAAGAAGCTCTGTTAATTTCGTTTTCCGGCACAAATGAATTCTCCTTTTTTATAATAACAAAACGCGTCATGTTATTTTTTATCGTTTGAATCTCCGGAGCTAAAATCTCCAAATCATACATTTCAGCTGCTGTTTTACTTGCAATTGCAGCCACTCCTTTTAGCTGTTTTTCCTGAATTCTGCGAGCCGTTTCTGCAGTATCTTTATCTTCAACTAATTTGATGTGCGGATATTTTTTCAGGAAATCCATACACTGCAATAACGCCATTGGATGCGAATAAACTTCTTTGATGTCTGAAATATCCTGTCCTTTTAAAGCCATCAGATTTTGATGAATTCTTAAATAATGCTCCCCAATAATATGTAAATTATTCTTGTCAATTAATGCATAGTTTGGAATAATTGGACCTGCGATAGAATTTTCTATAGCCATTACAGCCTGGCTTGATTTACCAGACAAAAGGCTGTCTACTAATTCATCAAAAGACAGACACTCATCTACCTCTACATTTTGCTCATAATATTCCTGAGCCACCTGATGATGAAAAGAACCTAGTATACCTTGTATCGCAATTTTTGTTTCCATTTAATCAAAAAAAAATCCTGATTTTCATCAGGATTGTATATTAGTTTTATTTGTTTTTTATTATATTTTCAAATTACCATAGCACAATCCTTATCTCTCGCTAAAGAAATAAAAAGAAAAGCTAAAATAGAAACGGTTATTTGACATCTTAATTAAATATTATTCTCTCGAATGATTATTTTTAACGCTGGCAAATATATAACATATTTACAATTGCACAAAAAATATTTTTGTTTTTTTTTTCAAAAAAACAAAAAAGCTATTTAATCACTCTCGAAGGAGTATCTTCTCCCCTAATAATACTTGTTGAACTTGTAGCTATAGCTTTAATTATCTCAGTCATATTATTTAAGTCCAATGTCTCAACCTCATCCGACAACTGATGATAATTAGGTTCCACATCCATTTTAGAAGTAGATATCGTATGCGCGGGCACTCCTAAAGCAGCTAATCTGGCATTATCTGAACGATAAAATAAATTCTGACTTGGGTACGGGTCCGGATTAAAATTAAAATTAGAACCTTTTAAATTTCGCTGTAAAATCTTTCCGAAATCTGATTTTTCAAAACCTGTTATATAAGCAGAATTTTTTCCCCACTTACTTTCAGTACCAATCATTTCAATATTAAACATAGCAACTACCTGTTTCGGATTAATATTATCAGAAAAAAACTTTGCCCCAAAACCACCTACTTCTTCTCCGGTAAAAGCAACAAAAATAATTGTCCTTTCATTTTGATTATTTTCTTTAAAATATTTAGCCAATGCTATTACTGCAGTAGTTCCGGAAGCATCATCATTTGCTCCATTATACACTTTGTCTTTTCCCTTTCTCTCCAAACCCAAATGATCATAGTGTGCTGAAAAAACAACATATTCTTCCGGTTTGGTTCGACCTAAAAGCACTCCAATGACATTATTTGCTTTTTTACCTTTTACATTAAACTCTTGTCGATAATTCTGCAAATCTCCATAAAAAGAAAGTCCTATATTTTTAAACTCATCTTCAATAAAGACAGATGCTTTTTCTATGCCTGGAGTAAAAATTGCTCTCCCCTCCATTTCATCTGCGGCTAATTTTGTTTCGATTCTAACAACATTATTTTTGTCAATCGTTGGCTGAATTTGCGCTTGAGAAACACACCCTAAAAAGAGCCCTAATAAAATACTAGTTTTTTTCATATGTAAATTTAAGAAGTGATTATTGACAACATTCAAATATAGGAATCCAAACAATACATTTTTAAAATTCTTAAAATAATAATTCAAACAAATTTCTGTTTACTTTTGCAAACAAAAAAGAGCATGTCAATAGAAGTAAAAAATATTTCCAAAAGTTATGGCAACCAAAAAGCTTTGGACAGCATTTCATTTACTATAAAAAAAGGAGAAATTGTAGGCTTTCTGGGACCAAATGGAGCTGGGAAATCAACCTTGATGAAAATATTGACCACTTATCTTGCCGCCGATGAAGGAAATGCTTTAGTAAACGGACAGGATATAATCACTAATCCAAAAGCGGTTCAGCTTTCTATTGGCTATCTACCGGAACATAATCCGTTATATCTGGATTTATACGTGAGAGAATATCTGGCTTTTAATGCCGATGTTTACAAAGTTTCCAAAAATAGAATTGATGAAGTTATTGCGTTAACAGGATTAAACCAGGAAGCTCACAAAAAAATAGGCCAACTTTCTAAAGGCTATCGCCAACGTGTAGGATTAGCGAATGCTCTATTGCATAATCCTGATGTATTAATTCTGGATGAACCTACAACCGGATTAGATCCAAACCAATTATTAGAAATACGCAACGTTATTAAAAATGCAGGAAAAGACAAAACCGTTTTTCTTTCTACGCATATCATGCAGGAAGTAGAAGCCATTTGCGACCGTGTTATTATCATTGACAAAGGAAAAATTGTTGCCGATAAAAAATTAGACTATTTAATCTCCGAAGACAAACAACAAATCATTGAAGTCGAATTTGATTATAAAATCGAAGAACAAGCCATTGCTAAAATTGAAAATTTAGTCTCTTTTAAAAATACGCACGACATGACTTGGCAACTCACATTCCAATCCGAAAAAGACATGCGCCCAGCTGTTTTCGACTTTGCCACTGCCAATGGTTTAAAAACATTACAACTGAACCAAAAGAATAAAAACCTAGAAGCTATTTTTAGGGAAATCACTAAGTAAGCCGGCAGATTTCAGATAGCAGTCAAAGTTTACAAACAAAAAAAATAAGCATACTTTTAATTGAAGTAATAAATAATTCAAAATAAGGAATATATTTATAAAAAAATTAAAAATCTTTTAAATGAAAAACTTTTTACTACTAGCAGTTTTATTTTTTTCGATACAATTAGGCTACGGACAAGAAAGAACAATACATCCTAATCAGAATTCTCTCTATAATTCGGCCGGAATAGACGTAAAACCAGATTTCCCCGGAGGAATCAAAAAGTTTCACAAGTACGTTGCAAAAAATTACATAACCCCTGGTGAAGCTAAAGAAATAAAAGGAAAAGTATATGTAACTTTTGTAGTTGAAGTAGACGGAAGCCTCTCTGATATAAAGGTTTTACGAGATCTAGGCTTTGGTACAGGAAAAGAGGCAATTCGTGTTTTAGAACAAAGTCCAAAATGGATTCCGGGACAAAAAAAAGGAATGCAAGTTAGAACTCTTTTTAGTTTACCGATTTCTATTAATGGATTTTAATTTAAAAAAAAGATTTCTTAATTAACTAAAAAAGCATCGTCTCTTGTGGAAACAATGCTTTTTTTTGACATAAAACCAACTGTTTTTGTATAAAATCAAATGCCCTAGCGCAGATAGCAGTAAAAATCCTTTTCTTATCTCTTTTTGGAGATAAGAAAAGATTGTAACGAATAGCTGGATAAAGCTCCTAAAAAATCGCGCTTGCTATTTTATGAATATTATCTGACTTACCCATTGAATAATAATGCAGACAAGGCACGCCAAATTCAATTAATTCTTTTGACTGCTGAATAGCAAACTCTACCCCTATCTGACGAACAGCAGTATTGTCTTTTGCATTTTCAATTTCGCTAATCAGACTTTCAGGCATATCCAGCCAAAAAACCTGTGGCAATAACTGCAAATGACGTTTTACGGCTACTGGTTTAATTCCCGGAATAATAGGTACGGTAATTCCGATAGCACGAGCCGCTTCAACAAACCTGAAATAACGCTGATTATCAAAAAACATCTGCGTTACCACATAATCAGCACCGGCATCTACTTTTTCTTTCAGTCTTTTCAAATCGGCTTCTAAACTTGGTGCTTCAATGTGTTTTTCAGGATAACCTGCTACACCTACACAAAAATCAGGCGCATTAGCAATAGGTAATTCTCCATGTAAAAACTTACCGGCATTCATTGCCTTAATTTGTTTTACTAAATCTACAGCGTATTGATTTCCACCAATGGCAGGTTCAAAATATTTTTCACCTTTCATTGGATCTCCACGCAAAGCCACTAAATTATCAATGTTTAAATAATGACAATCTACTAATAAATATTCAGTTTCTTCTTTGGTAAAACCACCACACAATACGTGTGGAATAGCATCCACACCATATTTATGCTGGATAGAAGCACAAATACCAACTGTTCCCGGGCGCATACGTGTAATTCGACGGTCAAAAAGCCCGTCTTTTTCAATATACACATACTCTTCTCTCGAAGTCGTTACATCAATAAATGGCGGTTTAAACTCCATTAATGGATCAATATTTACGTATAAATCATTGATGTTACTTCCTTTTTGAGGCGGTACAATTTCAAAGGAAAATAATGTTTTTCCCTTTGCGTTTTCTATATGCTGTGTTACTTTCATTTTTCCTCCCCCAACCCCTCCGAAGGAGGGGAGACTGGGTGTTGTTATTTAATTGAACAATTATTTTTTCCTCATCGACTCATCGACTCATCGACTCCTCCCCTTTGGGGAGGCTGGGTGGGGATTAATCTGCTATATTAGGACTCAACCATCTTGTGGCTTTGTCTGTTGAAATACTTCTGCGTTTTGCGTAATCAATCACCTGATCTTCTTTGATTTTCCCCAATCCGAAATACCTGCTTTCAGGATTAGCAAAATAATACCCCGATACCGAAGCTGCCGGCCACATGGCCATACTTTCGGTCAAAGTTACACCAATTTCTTCTTCTACTTTTAACAATTTCCAAATGGTTGGTTTCTCTAAGTGATCCGGACAAGCCGGATATCCAGGTGCCGGACGAATTCCTGCATACACTTCTTCAATCATGGCTTCCGTTGTTAAAGACTCATCCGGTGCATAACCCCAAATTTCTTTACGGATTTGCTCGTGTAAATATTCCGCAAATGCCTCCGCCAGACGATCTCCTAAAGCTTTGACCATAATCGAATTGTAATCATCCAGATTATCACGGTATTCATCAGCCCATTCGTCAACTCCAAAACCTGTTGTTACACAAAAAGCGCCCATATAATCCGTTACTCCATTATCTTTTGGCGCAATAAAATCGGCCAAAGCGATATTTGGCGCTCCTTTAGTTTTTTGTGCTTGCTGACGCAAAGTCAGGAATTTTTCTAACTCTTTTCCGTTTTCGTCATACAATTGAATATCATCATCATTTACTTGGTTTGCCGGATATATCCCGTAAATTCCTTTAGCAACGAATTTTTTCTCTTTCAAAATCACTTCTAACATGGCTTTTGCATCAGCAAAAACTGAAGAAGCTTGTTCCCCCACTACTTCATCCGTTAAGATTGCCGGATATTTCCCGAACAATTCCCAAGTTCTAAAAAACGGTGTCCAGTCAATATAAGGTACTAACACATCCAAATCTACCTCGAAACTTTTAGTCCCAATGAAATTTGGTTTTTTTGGCGTATAGTTTGCCCAATCCAACTGTAATTTATTTTTACGGGCGTCTTCTATACTCAGGAAATTTTTATCTCTCGAACGATTCAAAAACTGCTCTCTAAACGCATCGTATTCTTCACGAATTCCAGCCGTATAAGTTTCTTTATTATGATCTAATAAATTTCCTGCAACGGTTACCGCTCTCGATGCATCGTTTACGTGAATTACGGTTGCTTTGTATTGTGGTGCAATTTTCACAGCAGTATGCGCACGCGAAGTGGTTGCTCCACCAATCATTACTGGTATTTTCATGTCTCTTCTATCCAATTCTTTGGCAAGAAATACCATTTCGTCCAACGAAGGCGTAATCAAACCGCTCAAACCGATAATATCTACTTCATGTTCTAATGCAGCAGCAATAATTTTTTCCGGAGCTACCATGACACCAAGGTCAATGATTTCATAATTATTACAAGCCAATACCACCGAAACAATGTTTTTCCCAATATCATGTACATCTCCTTTTACGGTTGCCATTAATATTTTTCCATTCCCTTCTTTGTCTCCTACCTGTTTGGCCGCTTCAATAAATGGCAGTAAATAGGCCACCGCTTTTTTCATGACACGTGCCGATTTTACTACCTGTGGTAAGAACATTTTTCCGGAACCAAACAAATCTCCAACCACATTCATACCTGCCATCAAATTGATTTCGATAACCTCAATTGGTTTGGCTGCCGCTAGTCGTGCTTCTTCTACATCTTCTTCAATAAAAGTATCAATACCTTTTACTAAAGAGTGGGTGATTCTTTCCTGAACAGTTCCAAAACGCCATTCCTGCACTTCCTTTTCATTTGTTTTAGGACCTCCTTTTACATTCTCAGCAAAATCCAGCAAACGTTCCGTAGCATCATCGCGTCTATCTAAAATCACATCTTCTACATGTTCTAATAAGTCTTTTGGAATATCATCATAAATGGTCAACATTTCCGGATTAACAATTCCCATTGTCATTCCGTTTTGAATGGCATGGTACAGAAAAACCGAGTGCATGGCTTCACGAACTACATCGTTTCCTCTAAAAGAGAAAGACACATTACTCACACCACCACTAATGTGCGCGTGCGGTAAATTCTCGCGAACCCACTTCGTTCCTCTAAAGAAATCCAAGGCATTCAAACGGTGTTCTTCCATTCCTGTTGCCACCGGAAATATATTCAAATCGAAAATAATATCTTCAGGCGGAAAACCAACTTTGTTTACCAAAATATCATAGGAACGTTGGCAAATCTCTACTCTACGGTCGTAATTATCCGCCTGACCTACTTCGTCAAAAGCCATGATAATTGCCGCTGCACCGTAACGCTTGATTAATTTAGCATGATGAATAAATTGTTCTTCGCCTTCTTTCAACGAAATTGAATTTACCACACATTTTCCTTGTGCTACTTTCAACCCCGCTTCAATAATATGCCATTTAGAGCTGTCAATCATGATAGGCACACGGGCAATATCCGGTTCGGCAGCAATTAAATTCAGGAATTTCACCATCGCATATTCACCATCAAGCATTCCCTCATCCATGTTGATATCGATGATTTGCGCTCCACCTTCTACCTGCTGTCTGGCGATATCTAAGGCTTCATCGTATTTCTCTTCTTTTATCAAACGAAGAAATTTACGAGAACCTGTTACATTGGTACGCTCTCCCACGTTTACAAAAACACTTTCCGGCGTAATAATCAACGGTTCCAATCCCGATAAAACTAAATTTTTTCTTGCTTCTGCTTCTGCCATTTTTTTATTTTATTTTTATTCGTCCAAGTCATTGCGAGGAACGAAGCAATCTCACTATCTGTATTCTCATTTTGTCATTCCTACGAAGGAGGAATCGCATCCTTTGCTCTCGTTATGTGATTCCTCCTTCGTAGGAATGACACAAACTGAACTTTTTTTATTCTCTGTGCGGGCACGGATTCCAAATCCGCGCTATCGGGAGTTGCAAAACCGAGCTATATATTAAATAAACTTTTAAGCTGGTAAAACACATAAAGTTAAATCCATTGCATGTTCATTTTTATAATCTGATTCGGGAGTCCGAACATGAACAAGTATATTTACAAAACTGCCTATTAAATTTGGCGTTATTACAAAGCGAAACTTGTTTGACTTTTGCACCAATAGAAAATCTGATCCTAATGCAGATAAACAATATTCAATTTCTCTATCTTTAGGATCGTTAGCTTCAATATTTATTTCATACTCATCTCCTTCTCGTAATATAGGCCGCTCACTTCTTTCTAAAATTGATTTTCCCCAAGAATTTCCAAGATTATCAGTAATACGGACTATTTCAATAAAAAAATCTTCTTTCATGTTATTCTTATTATGAAATATTGTAATAGTATTTTTCAAATCCATTACTATTCCTGACAATAAATTCTCTTGACTTTTAATCAATTGTCTACCATGAGCAATAGTATTTCTGTACTTTTCAACTTCTTGAAAAAAAACTAACCACCTTTTTTTATCATTTAAAACAGGTAAAAAACTTTCCCAATTCTTATCTATAATTGTTTGCAAATCATAAAAATCAGAATAAAAAATTATCCTATTTTCAAAAAGAATTCCATTATTTTTTTTCTGTTCAATATTTCTCTTTTCAATCCATTGATTAATTCTATTCTCAGTAACCTTATACTTTCCTACATCCTTATCCCCACCTCCAAGAATATTTATAATTAATCTTCTTAGCGTATTTTCATACTCATTTATCATACAAATACATTTAGAAAAGATTAATAAAATGGCTCACTACAAACTCGCCGTCGATACTCTTGGCTTATACTCACTTGCAGCTTCTGCAATCAAACGGATATGATCTGGGGTTGTACCGCAACAACCACCAATGATATTTACCAAATTATCTTCTAAATATTCTTTAATAAAAGCCTGCATCTGCTCTGGTGTTTCGTCATATTCCCCAAAGGCATTTGGCAATCCGGCATTAGGATGTGCTGAAACATTAAAAGAAGTATGCGAAGACAGGGTTTGCAAATAGGGTTTTAACAAATCGGCACCTAAAGCGCAATTGAAACCAACACTCAACAACGGAATGTGTGAAACCGAAATCAAGAATGCCTCTACTGTTTGTCCTGAAAGCGTTCTTCCTGAAGCATCGGTAATGGTTCCAGAAACCATGATTGGAATATCAATTCCGCGTTCTTCTTTTACTTCTTCGATGGCAAAAAGTGCTGCTTTTGCATTTAGTGTATCAAAAATGGTTTCAACCAATAATAAATCACTTCCTCCATCCATCAGCGCCTCTACCTGTTGTTTGTAAGCAATACGCAAATCATCAAAAGTTACCGCTCTGTATCCAGGATCATTCACATCTGGAGACATAGATGCCGTACGGTTTGTTGGTCCGATCGAACCCGCTACAAAACGAGGTTTCTCCGGATTTTTGGCGGTGAATTCATCGGCTACTTCACGCGCAATTTTTGCCGACTCGTAGTTTAACTCATACACCAAGTCTTCCATGTGATAATCGGCCATACCGATTGTTGTGCCTGAGAACGTATTGGTTTCCACAATATCGGCTCCTGCTTCAAAATAAGCAGCATGCACCTCAGCAATGGCTTTGGGTTGCGTAAGCGACAATAAATCGTTGTTTCCTTTTAGGGAATGCGGAAAATCTTTGAAGCGTTCGCCTCTAAAATCTTCTTCCGAAAAATTGTAGCGTTGCAACATGGTTCCCATGGCTCCGTCTAAAACGAGTATTCTTTTTTTGATTTCTTCCTGAATATTCCCCCTAACCCCCGAAGGGGGAACTCCTGTATTGTCTTTTAAATCTTTTGTCATCAGTTGTTATTTTTTAACCCCCAAGGATTTAGTAAATTAAATACTAATCAAAACTTTACATTCCCCCTTTGGGGGCTAGGGGGATTTTGGAAATGCAAAGTAAAGCAATAGCCTTACCACTTGCAAGTGTTTTTTTTCAGGTCACTTAGTTGCTTAGACCCTAAGATTTTAAGTCATTTAGAAACTAAAAAGGTTCTGAGTTACTAAAAAAACTTAGCAACTCAGAACCTCAGTATCAGTAACTTTATTTTAGTTAATCGCTTTTACGACTGCTTTAGGTGCTTCTTTACGAGTTCCGTCAAATCCATCCACTCCTGATACAGTTGTGTATTTCAACACATAACGTTTTCCTGGATTAATGATTTGGTATGCCGCCTGACACATTAAAGTAGCTTCGTGGAAACCACAAAGGATTAACTTTAATTTCCCTGGGTACGTATTGATATCTCCGATAGCGAAGATTCCGGGAATATTAGTTTGGTAATCCAAAGCATTATTTACTTTAATCGCGTTTTTCTCGATTTCTAATCCCCAATTTCCGATAGGTCCTAATTTAGGCGTTAATCCGAAAAGTGGAATAAAATAATCGCAATCAATTTTACGGTGTGCTCCGTTTTCATCTAAATCGATAGATTCTACGTGCTCCGCTCCGTTGATTCCCACTACCTCAGCAGGAGTGATCATACGGATTTTTCCGGCATCTTTTAATTCCTGTACTTTTTCAACAGAATCTAAAGCACCACGGAATTCATTACGACGGTGAACTAAAGTCACTTCTGAAGCTACATCAGCTAAGAAAATACTCCAGTCTAAAGCAGAATCTCCTCCTCCGGCGATAACTACACGTTTGTTTCTGAATTCTTCCGGGTTTTTAATAAAGTATTTTACTCCTTTATCTTCGTAAAAATTGATTCCGTCAATTAATGGTTTTCTTGGTTCAAAACTTCCTAAACCACCTGCAATAGCAATTACTTTAGCATGAAATTCTGTACCTTCATTAGAAGTTACGATAAAAGTACCGTCTTCTTGCTTTTCGATTGTTTCAGCGCGTTCTCCCAAAGTAAAACCTGGTTCAAACTGCTTGATTTGTTCCATCAAATTATCCACTAAATCTCCAGCTAATACTTCTGGAAAACCCGGGATATCATAGATTGGTTTTTTAGGATACAATTCAGCCAATTGACCACCTGGTTGTGGCAATGCATCTAAGATGTGGCATTTTAATTTTAACAATCCTGCTTCAAAAACGGCAAATAAACCAGTTGGACCGGCTCCTATTATAAGGATATCTGTTTCAATCATTTTCTATTTATTTATAATCATTCTTAATAACTGCAAAGAAACGAAAAAAAATCAAATCTATTAGCTGATTTATACCATTCGTTTTTTTACAAATTACACTTTACTATTTATTTTTTTAATGATTGAGTAATCTCATTCATTTTTTGAACCTTATCTTCAAAATCTCCTTTTAAAGTTTTGCGATACTCATTTAAGTTTTGTACCATTTTATTAATATCCTCCGGAATCACTTCCTCAAAAAACTCTCTCAGGCGTTTTGCTGTTGTAGGTGACTTTCCATTGGTAGAAATAGCAATTTTCACATTGCCTTTGGTTACAATTCCACCTAAATAATAATCACATAAATCCGGTGTATCAGCGATATTGCAAATCAAATATCTTTTTCGCGACAACTCATACACCCGTTTATTTACTTTTAAATCATCAGTACAGGCAATGACCATATGGCGCTTTTTTAGCATTTTTTTCCTGAATCTTTTCTGAGTCAGTTTTACGGAAGTATGTGCTTCGGCAAGACTAACTAATTCTGGTAAAAAACGGGGAGCAACCACTTCGACATTTGCATTAGGACTAGACTTAAGCAAGAAAGACAGTTTTTCTAAACCTACATTTCCTCCACCAACAATAAGTACGCTAAGGTTGTGTAATTTTAAAAATACCGGATACAATTCATTACGCTCTTGTGCTGCTGATTGTAAACCACTCTCTGTTGCATCTTTCTTGCTCATGATATTTTGATTATGCTTTTGCTAAATCTGCTGCTCTGTATGCTTCTAATTTTTCAAAAAACGTAATCGCTTCCTGAATGTATTGTTTTGCGAAAGCTTCTGTTGGTTCATTTTTATTGATTTGGTACACTAAATCTTTGAAAGAAGATCCCAATTCAATTTTATTTGCATCAACAAAAACAGTGTCAAATGAATCAACGATTCCAGCGTGTGTATTTGTTTTTTGTTTTTCAGCTAACAATAATGCTTTAGCTCCATTTACAAATCCGGCATAAGCTAAGTAAATAGCATCTGACCATTTATTTTCACTCAAGACTGCATTAGCAGAATCTATTTTTTCTTTAGCTTCGAATAACAAAGTCGCTACTAAGTCGATCACTACACCGGCACATTCTCCAACACCAACTGCTTTTACGTAGTTATCTGCATTACCCCAATCCACAAAATCTTCTTCGGTAAGATTAGTAACATCTGCTAATGGTTTTAAGAATTCGTAGAAATACTTTTCACCTTTAGCATCATAATAATCAAGAAACTTCGCTCCATTAGCATTTGCTTCAAAATCATTTAAAATTAAACGCAAAGCTTCTGGTCCACGACGGCTAGGAATTTTGATTACCTTATCGGCAAAACGACCATTTCCGTTTGTTAAATTTCCACCACCTAATAATACTTGTAAAGCTGGTGCTACTAGTTTCCCTGCATTGATAGACATTCCCTGGAAACCAATTTCAGCCATGTTGTGTTGCCCACAAGCATTCATACAGCCACTAATTTTAATAGCAATTTCGGTGTTATTAAGATATTGTGAGTATTCTGTTTTCAACACTCTTTCTAATTCATCAGCAATACCAGTACTACTTGCAATCCCTAAATTACAGGTATCAGTTCCAGGACAAGCTGTAATATCACCAATTGTGTTGTATCCTAAATTAACCATATCTAATTTGGCTAATTCCTGATAGAAGAACGGTAAGTTTTCTTCTTTAATATTACGGATTACAATGTTTTGACGTAATGAGAAACGCAATTCATTAGCTCCGTAGTTTTTGATCAAATCAGCTAATAATCTTGCTTTGTCAATATAAAAATCTCCTAAAAGCACTTTTACACCAATAGCCACATAACCTGCTTGTTTTTGCGCAATAACATTTGATTTTTTCCAAGCTTCAAAAGCTGTTACATCTTCAATAGTAACTGTTGGTACTTCTAATACAGGTTCCGTAATAGGTCCTTCAAAAGCTGCAGTATCTATTTCATAAGAATGAAATGGTAACGCTTTTTTCTCTTCTTCAACCAAACGCAAGAATTCATCACGACCTAGGTCTTTGATTAAGAATTTCAAACGTGCTTTTAGACGTTTTGCTCTTTCTCCATAACGGTCAAAAATACGAATTACACCTTCGGCAGTTGGAATAATTTGGTTTACAGGCACAAATTCAGAAAGTAATTCGGCATGAGAAGGTTGTGAACCTAAACCACCACCTAACATGATTTTGAATCCTTTTTGTCCATCAACAATTCTAGGAATAAATCCTAAATCGTGTAAATAACTCAAAGCCGTATCCTTCTCAGAAGATGAGAACGAAATTTTGAATTTACGTCCCATTTCCTGACAGATAGGGTTACGCAATAAATATTGGAATAAAGCGTGAGCATAAGGGGTTACATCAAATGGTTCATCCACATCCACACCTGCTAATTCACTTCCAGTAATATTACGAACGGTGTTTCCACAAGCTTCTCTTAATGTAATATCGTCTTTAGCCAAATCTGCCCAAAGTTCAGGAGTTCTGTCCAAACTTACATAGTGAATCTGGATATCCTGACGCGTAGTTATGTGTAAACGACCTGTAGAATATTTTTCTGAAACATCAGTAATTCTTCTTAATTGCTCGCTCGTTACTTTTCCGTAAGGCAATTTAATACGAATCATTTGCACTCCTTCCTGACGTTGCCCGTAAATACCGCGAGCTAAACGAAGACTACGAAAACGCTCGTCATCAATTTTTCCGCCACGGAATGCATGTATCTTTTTTTCTAAATCGATAATTTCCTGTTGAACTATCGGATTTTCTATTTCTGTTCTAAAACTTTCCATTTCTTTTACTTTTACCATTCACCGCTGTCATCAGCTTGAAGAATGGTTGTTGTTTTTAAGGCTAAAATTATCTAATAAACCCTACTCCTGCAGTTGTATTAGTATTAGGATCAATCAAAATAAACGCTCCATTTGACTTATTCTCTTCGTAAGTATCAAAATATAAAGCTTTACTTAATTTAATAGTTACCTCACCAATTTCGTTAATAGCTAATTGGGAAGCCGGAGTAGTACCTGAATAATCAGTAGCAATTATATTATTAATACTATCCACTTTTGCTAAAACTCTGTTCGTATTGTGTTGAATCAGATATTTAGTTCCAGGAACTAATTTTTTGCTGTCCATCCAACAAACCGTTGTTGTAATGTCTTTTTCTATCTTTGGCAACTCATCTGATTTTACAATCATATCTCCTCTGGTCACATTGATGTCATTTTCTAACTCAATAGTGATTGAAGAACCTGCAACTGCTTCGTCAAATTGCTGATCAAAGAAACGAATGTTAGATACTTTAGATTCAGTTAAAGATGGCAATACTGTTACAGCATCTCCCACTTTGATATTGTTTCCGTATAATTTTCCGGCATAACCTCTAAAATCGTGGTACTCTTCCGTTTTAGGACGAATAACTGTCTGAACCGGGAAACGTGTTTTACCCGTATCATAAATATCTTTTGACTCTAAAGCTTCTAAATGCTGTAAGATTGTTTGTCCGGTATACCAAGGCATTTTCCCTAATGAATCCACAACATTATCACCTGTTAATGCACTTAAAGGAATATAGCTTACATTTTGCTCTTTATAATCGCTTTTTTCATTCAATGCCTGGAAATCAGCTTTGATTTTATTGAATACTTCCTCAGAATAATCCACTAAATCCATTTTGTTTACAGCAACTATAACATCTTTTACTCTCAATAAATTATTGATAAAAAAGTGACGGTACGTTTGCTCAATTACTCCTTTACGGGCATCAATCAAAATGATAGACACCTGAGAAGTTGAAGCACCTGTAACCATGTTACGAGTGTATTCTACATGACCAGGAGTATCGGCGATAATATAACTCTTCTTAGCAGTAGAAAAATAAATATGGGCTACATCAATAGTAATTCCTTGTTCTCTTTCAGCAACTAATCCATCAGTCGCCAATGAAAAGTCTAAATAATCATAGCCTTTTTGTTTACTGCTTTTTTCAATTGCTTCTAATTTATCGGTAGTTAAAGATTGTGTATCGTATAATAATCTCCCGATTAATGTACTCTTTCCGTCATCTACACTTCCTGCCGTTGCTATTTTTAAAACTTCCATTTTATATTTTTTGTTTCAGGTTTAAAGTTTCAAGTTCTAAAAACTCCTTTCCTTAAATCTTTTAATTTTTAAATCCTTAAATCTTTCAATTACTATTTTAAAAGTATCCTTGTTGTTTTCTTTTTTCCATTGCAGCCTCAGAACGTTTGTCGTCAATACGTGCTCCACGTTCTGAAATAGTAGAAGCTCTGATTTCACCAACAACTTCAGAAATTGTGGCAGCGTAAGAATCCACCGCAGCGGTACAACTCATATCTCCAACAGTTCTAAAACGAACAATTCTCTCTTCAACAACCTCATCCTCATCCTGATAAACAAATGGAGAATGTGACCAAATCATTCCGTCTCTTATAAACACTTTACGTTTGTGTGAAAAATAAATGGATGGAATCTCAATTTGCTCTTGCTCAATATAACTCCAGACATCAAGTTCTGTCCAGTTTGAAATAGGGAACACACGTACATTTTGCCCATTTTCAATTTTTCCGTTTAACAAATCAAACAATTCAGGACGCTGATTTTTTTCATCCCACTGACCAAAATCATCACGAACAGAGAAAATACGTTCTTTCGCTCTGGCTTTTTCTTCATCACGACGCGCTCCACCAATACAAGCATCAAATTTAAACTCTTCAATAGCATCTAAAAGTGTTGTAGTCTGCAAACTGTTTCTGCTGGAATATTTTCCGGTTTCTTCAACTACTTTTCCTTCATCAATAGCATCCTGAACATTTCGAACGATTAATTCCAATCCCAGTTCCTCTACTAATTTATCTCTAAATGCAATAGTTTCCGGAAAGTTATGTCCTGTATCAACATGTAATAACGGAAAAGGAATTTTAGCCGGAAAAAAAGCTTTTTGCGCTAATCTCACTAATGTAATAGAATCTTTCCCTCCGGAAAAAAGCAGTACTGGCTTTTCAAATTGAGAAATAACTTCTCTGAATATGTAAATCGCTTCGCTCTCTAAAGCATTTGTTTTTAAAACTGAACTCATTTTTTTAATTTAAAAATTGAAAGATTTAATGATTATAAAATTCTCTGCATTCTAAAATCTATTCTCTTTATTCTGTTATCTTTTCTCTTTATTATTTTCCGTGCAAACCACACTCTTTATGACTTTGTTCCCAGTACCATCTTCCCGCTCTTATATCTTCACCCGGCGCTACAGCACGTGTACAAGGAGCACAACCAATACTTATAAAACCTTTTTTGTGCAGACTGTTTTGTGGAACATTATTATCATCAATGTATTTTTGAACTTCCTCTAATGTCCATTTTAATAATGGATTGAATTTTACGAGGTCAAAATTAGCATCATATTCAAACAAATGCAAATCGCTTCTGTTTTCTGACTGCTCTGCTCTTAAACCCGTTATCCAGATTTTATTTCCGGCTAATGCTTTTTTCAACGGCACTACTTTACGGATAAAACAACATTCTTTTCTGTTTTCAACAGACTCAAAAAAACTATTAGGCCCTTTTTTCTCTAACAATTCCTCTACCGCCTTGGCTTCCGGAAAATACACTTTAATAGGTAATTTGTATTTTTTTTGTGTTCTGTGAAAAACATCATAGGTTTCCTGAAAAAGACGACCGGTATCAAGAGTAAAAATAGTTATCGGAGCCTGACTCTTTGCAATTATTGCGGTTATCACCTGATCTTCCTGACCAAAAGAAGTTGAAAAAACCACCTGATCTTTATATTCATTAGCCAAAAAAGCAAAAGTTTCCTCTATAGAGAAATCTTTGGTTTTTTCTAACAATGCCTGAACTATAGCTGTACTCATTTTATTTTTATTTTAATCCAAATCTATTACCCTATCGGTTTAGTAGATTACTCCGCAAAAGTACTACTTATTTCGAAATTACAAAACAATATCACAGTTTTTTTAATATTGAAACTCAATAGGTATCAACACATTAAATCTTCAGCACATCTAAACAATACTATTTTTGACTTTTATTACTTTACACAGCTTATAAAAATGGGAATTTTAGATATTAATTGGTTCGATTCTAAAATATTTTTACAAACTCTACTTCGCCTATAGGATTATTATAAAATAATTGTATTTTTGTCAAAAAATTTAATTTATGGATTTTCAAATAGGTTTAGTTATTGCTGGTTTGGTCGTGGGTTTTGTTGTTGGACTCACTGGTGTAGGCGGAGGCTCTCTGATGACTCCTATCTTACTATGGTTCGGAATCCCTCCAACAACCGCCGTTGGAACCGACTTATTATATGCAGCATATACTAAAATGGCCGGTGTATTTGTACACAATAAAAAAAAGAACATCAACTGGAAAATAACCGGGTTTTTATCTTTAGGAAGTATTCCCGCAGCTCTTTTAACTTTATGGATATTAGACAATATAAAAACAGATGTAACAACGATAAACCAGGTTATCAAATACAGTTTAGGATGGGCGCTGCTATTTACGTCAGTAGCTATTTTATTCAAAACAAAAATTGCTAAATTTTCAAAAAAACATGCCGGAGATAAGTTTCATCATGAGAGCAAAACGCAAAATATATTAACTATTGCCATTGGAATCATGCTGGGTGCGACAGTAACATTAACCTCTATAGGAGCCGGAGCATTAGGGACGGTAACTTTATTTTTCCTGTATCCGCTTTTACCAACTCCAAAATTAGTTGGTACCGAGATTGCTCATGCCGTACCTTTAACTCTTGTTGCAGGTATAGGACACGCCTCAATGGGAAATATGGATTATTTATTATTAGGACAATTATTAATGGGATCGCTTCCGGGAATTTTTGTAGGAAGTATGTTAAGCGGAAAAATCCCTGACTTATACCTAAGAAACGCCATAGCCATCATGTTGTTTTTTGCAGGATACAAATTAATTTTCTAAATAGGAAAATCAATTTACAGAAAAGCCCTTTCATTACTTTTTTAATGAAAGGGCTTTTTTTATGGCAGAATAACTTGTTTAAAAAGCGATATCAGCCAGCGTATTATTTTCCAAAATCATCAGGGTATTATCACGTACTTCTGTCATCAGTTTTCTAACCGCACAACTAGCTTCATCGGTGCAATCATCACAAGGCTCATAGAAATTATGACTGGCACAAGGCAACAAAGCAATAGGTCCTTCCAAAATCCTATACACTTTTGCCATATTAATATTCTTTGGTTCTTTGATTAAATAATAACCGCCACCTTTTCCTTTTTTAGCTCCTAAAAATCCTGAATGACGCAATAGCAACAGAATACTTTCCAAAAACTTAATCGAAATATTTTCAGACTTTGCAATATCTGCAATAGCAACCGGCGTCTGATCTTCCTGGCGTGCCAAAAAAGTCAAAGCTTTAATTCCGTATTTTGTTTTCTTTGAAAGCATTTTAAATTTAGATGTATTACAATCTATTTTTCTTCATTAATAACAAAAATATGTTTTTTGAATTAATAAACACAAAAAAAACGATTTTTGATTTACAGAAAATCTGAAATCAAAAATCGTTACCATTAAATCTTGAATAACTAAGAAAGCGCCTGCTCTAAATCGGCAATGACATCTTTTACGGTTTCTAAACCAACAGAAACACGTACCAACCCTTCTGTAATCCCAACAGCTAATTTTTCTTCCGTTGACAATTTACTATGTGTTGTTGAAGCAGGATGTGTGACAATTGTTTTAGCATCTCCAATATTTGCTGAAAGCGAACATAATTTTATTTTGTCCAAAAACGCTCTTCCAGCCTCAATACCACCTTTAATTTCAAAAGCAATAATATTTCCGCCTAAAAGCATTTGTTTTTTAGCCACTTCATATTTAGGATGCGACTTCAAAAACGGATATTTCACGCTGTTTACATTCGGGTGACTTTCCAAAAACTCGGCCACTTTCATTGCATTTTCGCAATGTCTGTCCACACGAAGCGACAAGGTTTCTAAACTCTTCGACAATACCCAGGCATTAAATGGCGACATTGCAGGACCTGTATTTCGGGAGAAAAGGTAAATCTGACGAATCAAATCGGCGTTACCAACGGCAACCCCACCTAAAACACGCCCTTGACCATCCATTAATTTGGTAGCCGAATGAATCACAATATGTGCTCCGTACTTAATAGGCTGTTGAATGTATGGTGTTGCAAAACAGTTGTCAATAATTAAAATCAGATTGTGTTTTTTAGCAATTTGTCCTAACAATTCTAAATCAACCACATCCACACCAGGATTTGTTGGTGTCTCAGCATATAAAATCTTAGTGTTTGGCTGAATAAAACTCTCGATTGTTTCCGGCTGATTGATATCAAAATAAGAAGTGGTAATATTCCATTTTGGGAAATACGTCATGAACAATGCATGCGTAGAACCAAAAACACTTCCCGCCGAAACAATATGATCACCAGAACTCAACAAAGCTGCAAAAGTTGAATAAATAGCTGCCATTCCGGTTGCAAAAGCATAACCAGCTTCGGCGCCTTCCATAGCACAAACCTTATCTACAAACTCCGTTGTGTTTGGATTGCTGAAACGACTGTAAATATTACGCACTTTTTCCTCAGTAAAAGAAGCTCTCATATCCTCAGCATCTTCAAAAACAAAGCTTGAAGATAAAAACAAAGGTGTTGAATGTTCCTGATACTGTGTTTTATCAATATGTGTTCTTATGGCTTGAGTTTCAAAACCAAATTCTTGTTCATCCATTCTATTTTAGTTTAAAGTTTAAAGTTTAAAGTTTATCGAAATGACGATACAATTTAAACTCAAAACTAATTATTTTTAATCTCTTTTAAAAAACTACTTACTAATAGCCAAAGACTATTTAACTAATTCTACTCCATTCAAAATCACTTTATAATGAATAGTTGCAGTAGGTTCTACTGTTTTAGAAACCGAGCAATATTTTTCGAATGACAATTGCGCTGCTTTAGCCGCTTTGTCTTCTTTAATATTTCCTTCCAAAGAAAAAACCACATAAATATCTTTGAATGGTTTTGCTTCTCCTACCTGAACGCGCTCTCCTTCAACATCCGCTTTGAAAGAAGTAATTTCCTGACGTTGCTTTTTCAGAATCGAAATCATATCAATTCCGCTACATCCTGCCACTCCCATCAATACCAATTCCATAGGACTTGGTCCCATATCATTTCCTCCAAAATCCGGGCGTGCATCTACATTTACTATATGTCCACGTTCATTTTTCAATTGAAAGTGGAAGTTTTCGTTTACTCTGTCTAATGTTATTTTCATTGTGCTGTTTTTATTTTTTACCTTTTATCATCAAAGTTAAGTTCCTTTTATGGACAAAACCGATTTTATAGACTGTTCTTTCAAATGAAGAAACTTTTTTCGCTCTTCATCCTGCTTAAAATTCTCGAAATCTTCTTCAGAAGCAAATTCCACCAAATGAATTTCATACGGTTTTTCAATATTACCTTCAATATAACTTTTCTCATCAGGTCTAACCCGAAGCAATAATTGTCCATTATACTTCAAAATTGTTGGAATGGCTATAGCTTCAAACTGGTGAAAAACTTCTTCCTTTCCTTCAAATACGTATATAAATTGTGTTATAAATATCATTTGCTAAAATCTTATCCTTTGTCAGACAATCTTAAAATATCTCCAAAAACACCTCTCGCCGTTACTGCCGAACCAGCTCCAGCTCCTTGAATTACGATTGGTCTGTCTCCGTAAGATTCTGTATAAATCTCGAAAAATGAATCCGAACCTTTCAATCCCCCTAAAGCCGTATCAGAAGGAACAGAAACTAATTTAACTTCTAATATTCCTTTGTCATTTTGCAAATCTCCGGACAATTCTCCTATATAACGCAACACGTGATTAGGCTTTTGATTTTCTTTTATTGTATTATAAATTGGATCAAACTCTTTTAGTTTGGTTAGAAAATCAGCTACATTCCCTTCCCGTAAATGTTCCGGAATCAGGTTCTGAATGGCAACCTCATCAAATTCATTTTGCAAATCCAATTCGCGTGCTAAAATCAATAATTTTCTACCTACGTCGTTTCCGCATAAATCTTCTCTTGGATCCGGTTCGGTATATCCGTTATCAATTGCTTCTTTCAAAATATCGCTAAACGGAACATCTTTAGCCGAAAAATTATTAAACAAATAACTTAACGTTCCGGAGAAAACTCCTTTGATCTTCGTGATGTTTTCACCTGAAAGATGCAATAATTTAATCGTATCAATTAATGGTAATCCTGCACCAACATTCGTTTCATACAAATAATTCTTTTGATTATCAACTAACACTTTTCGTAATTCTTTATAAAAACCGTAACTCAATGTATTAGCGACTTTATTCGAAGAAACTAAATCGAATCCATTTTCCACTAATGGAATATAATTTTCCACAAATGCAGCACTTGCTGTATTATCAACCGCAATTAAATTCTCTAAATGATGCTCATTAGCATAAGCAATAACATCATTTATTGTATAAGAGAAACCATTGGTTTGTATTTCATTGATCCAATTTGGTGTTACGCCATCTTTGTTTAATAAAACACTTTTAGAATTTGCAATAGCAAAAACATTCAGTTTGATGTCTTTTCGGTTCTCAATAGCAACCGCTGATTCTAAAATTTGATTAATGAGCGTTCCACCGACTAATCCATGACCAAAAACGGCAATATTGATTTTTTTAGCTACCCCAAAAATCTCTCCGTGAATAACATTTAGTGCTTTATTCAGCTCTGATTTATGCACAACCAAACTCACATTTTTTCCGGTCACCGTATTATTAAACAAAATAGGTACAATTTTATTACGAATCAAAGCCGTATAAGGTTTATGAAACGTACTCAAATCCTGTCCAATGATTGAAATCACAGAAACATCATCCGTTACCGAAATTTTATTAACATCCTTAGAGTAGAAATCATTTTCAAACTCTTTTTCTAATTCAATCATTGCTTTAGTAGCTTCTCCGGAATTAACAACCAGACCGATTCCTCTTTCGGAAGAACCCTGAGAAATAATACTCACACTGATATTATTATCTCCCATTACTTTAAAAATACGGGCATCAACACCTGTTTTTCCTAATAATCCACGTCCTTCTAAGTTTACCAAAGCGACATTCTCTAAAACAGAAAGTGTCTTAATCCCTTCCTGATTTGACTTTGAGGTTATAAGTGTTCCTTTGTTTTCATTATTAAAAGTATTTAAAATTCGCAACGGAATATTTTTTTCTAATAATGGAATAATCGTTTTGGCATGTAAAATGGTAGCACCAAAATTAGCCATCTCATTGGCTTCATTATACGATAAATGCTCGATTTTTTTAGCATCCGGAACCATCTCAGGATTGGCAGTATATATTCCGTCAACATGAGTATAATTTTGTAACTCTTCGGCATTGATGTAATTCGCAATCAAAGAAGCCGTATAATTGCTTCCGTTTCTGCCTAAAGTAGTCGTTTCATTTTTGGAATTCGAACCTATAAAACCGGTAATTACTAAAACAGCATCTTTATTTTCTTTGAAAAACTGAATAACATTTTTCTTAGAAACAGCATCTAAAGGCTGAGCATCCCCAAAATTCGAATCGGTTATAATTAATTCTCTTGTATCGGCTAATTTTGCAGAAATTCCTTTTTGCTTCAGTAAAAACACTAACAATTTAGCCGAAAGTAATTCGCCCTGAGCTAATATCTGGTCACGGATTTTAGCACTAAAATCACCAATCAGACTTACTCCTTCAAACAGATTATCCAACTTAGCAAACTCATGAGAAAAATCAACAGCCTCAAATCCGTCTTTCTGATAACTTTTAAAGCTTTCCAGCAAAGGCTTGTAATTTCCGTTTTTGGCAGCAATCAACAGAATATCATCCAACTCATCCGTTGCATTTCCTCTTGCAGAAACTACAATTGCAATTTTTTCTTCCTGCTTTATTTTATCAACAATAATATCCAAAACTTTATTGATACCTTCGCCATTGGCCAAAGATTTACCGCCGAACTTTACTACTTTCATCTGTTTTTTATTTTTGAAAACAACCTCTAATAAATTGTCTAATTGTTCGTATTCCATTAAAAAGGCATCGTGCCCGTGTTGAGAATCAATCTCGCTGTAGAATACATTATTTTTAAATTTTTTAATCTCATTGTAGGTTTCCCTATTCTCTTTTGCCGTAAAAAACAAATCCGAATTAATGCCTACAATATATATATTAGCTTCCACTTTTGAAATAACATCTTCTAAAGATCCACGGTTACGGGTAATATCAATCGTTTTCAGCAATTGATTCATCATTTTATAAGCGGAAAGCTGAAATCGTTTTTCTAATTTTTCACCGTGATAATTTAACCAGCTTTCTACCTGGAAAGTTTCCAGTTTTTCAGTGGTATTTCTATTAAACTTTTCTTTAAAAGACTCTGGCGTTCTGTAACATAACATCGCATGAATGCGGGCGTCTTCAATTGGTTTTTTAGAATTATTAAGAATTTTTTCCTGTAAATAACAATTAGCAATCAACCAGTCAGTTGATTTCCAATCGGTGGCAATAGGAATAAAATTCTGTGCCAATTTAGGTTCCAATGCCAAAATTTCCCAGGCAATTCCGCCTCCTACAGAACCGCCTATAAGCGCAAACAAATTATCAATTTTTAAAATGCGAAGCCCTTCAATAAAAATACGGGCAATATCTCTGGCAATAAAATCCTGATAATTTTCAATTATAATAGAATTGAATCCATTTCCAGGCACATCAAAAGCAATTATAGTATATTTTCTGACATCAATAGTTTTGTCAATTCCAACCAAATCGTTCCACCAGCCGGCTTCTCCAACAACTTGTGAATTTCCGGTCAGGGCATGATTAATCAAAATAACAGGTGCTGTATGCAAAGGCGCACCAAAAACCTGGTACGAAAGATTCAGAGAGGGGTATTTTGCACCATTCTCGGTGACAAAATCAGATATAATAAGATGTAATGGTTTATTTTCCAATTTCAAATCTTTAAAAGGATTGATGATGGAAACATTAGAAAGAAAGTCAGAAGTAAACTTTATTGTCGTTATCTTTTCCGCTGTGCGGATAGAATGTAGCACCTTCTTCGTTTGCAAAGGGTTGCTAAGCTTTCATTGGGTCTATTCCCTCGAGCTTTCTTTATAACATTTCAATACGTTTATGAACTTTCAGGACACAAAGTAACTACTATTTTTTCAAACAAACAAATTTTGCTGATTTACTTTTAAAACAGCTGTAACAAAACAAACAAACGCAAGCCATTACTGAACACAAAATTCAGAAATCACCTGCGTTTGAAACCTATATTTACAATGCTATGTTTAGATAAAAAGTGTTTCATTTTCTTTAGAATACATCAAAAACGTTAAAGAATCAGATGCCTTTTTTTGTTCTTTAAAATCAGCATCCGCATTAATACCAAATCTATTATTTGTTAATTCTATTCTATTTTCTTTTTCTTCATTGTTATTAGTCCTTATCTCCCTGATAAAGTCTAATGCTCTAGTGATTAATCTTCTTGTGTTCATGATGTTTAAATTTAATTAATTATTGACTATTGTTGTTTGTGATTTAAATATATTCCTAAATAAAAAACCCTTTTGGATTATTATACCAAAAGGGTTTATATACTATAAACGATTCTTTTGGATATCAACAGACCAGCATCTTTGCGCAAAGCATAGAGACTGTAAACTGTTTTTGCTGTTTAATGTTAATAATAATCATCTATTATTCTTTTTTTGAATTTTAATTATTTGTCTTTTTAACAAAAAAGCCTCCCGATTTTTCAGGAGGCTTTTGCTATATATTTTAATCTTATTTGAATAAATAAATTAAGCTATCGCACTCCTGCAGATTTCCTTAGTCTGAACCATCGATTTTATACAAATAATAAAATTCATTTTGTCTTTTTATTTAGAGTCACAAAGATATAAATTATTCTTTACAACCCGTATTTTTTTAAAGATTTTTTCTGTTAGAATAACTAATTAACAGTTCTTTATGTTTTTTAACGACAATTTACTATTGTCAACCAAAAATACAAACCAAACAAGAGCTTTTTTACTCCAGAAAATTTAAAAATTAACTCTATTCCACTCTTTTGATTTGTTATTTCAAAGATATAACCGAAAACACAATTAGATATTAATTCTATTTTAAATTAATATTAATTATAAAGTATCAAAAACAGCTTTTAAATCAGCTTTTAAATCATCGATATCTTCAAGACCTACTGACAATCGAATTAAATCTTTAGAAACTCCTGAAGTTAATTGTTGCTCTTCTGATAACTGCTGATGTGTAGTGCTTGCCGGATGAATAACCAATGATTTGGTGTCACCTATATTGGCCAGCAATGAAAACAATTTTGTTTCATCGGCTACTTTTTTAGCAGCATCAAAACCGCCTTTTAATCCAAAAGTTAATAATCCGCTTTGCCCTTTTGGTAAATATTGTTGTGCTAAATCATAATACTTGCTGGATTTCAATCCCGGATAATTTACCCAGGCTACCTGATCCTGAGATTCTAACCATTGTGCCAGTTCCAGCGCATTCTGACTGTGTTTCCGGATACGTACTGATAAAGTTTCTAATCCCTGAATAATCTGAAACGCATTAAACGGGCTCAAAGCTGCTCCGTAATCACGCAAACCTTCAATTCTGACTTTAGCAATAAAAGCTGCAGCTCCTAATGCTTCGTGATAAACTAATCCGTGATAACCAGCATTAGGCTCTGTAAATTCAGGAAAACGACCACTGCTCCAGTCAAATGTTCCCGCATCAACAATAGCACCTCCTAATGAAGTTCCGTTTCCGGCAATATATTTTGTCAAAGAATGAATAACAATATTTGCCCCATGCTCAATTGGTCGCAATAAAGCCGGAGAAGCTACCGTATTATCAACAATCAACGGTACTTTTATTTTTTTTGCTTCTGCCGAGATTGCTTTTAAATCCAACACATCTAATTTTGGATTTCCTAAACTTTCCACAAAAAACAATTTTGTATTTGCTGTAGCGGCTTTAGCAAAATTAGCCGCATCTGAAGGATCTACAAAAGTGGTTGTAATTCCCAAACGAGGTAAAGTTGAACTAAATAAATTAAAAGTTCCTCCGTACAAACTGCTGGAAGCCACAATATGATCTCCGGTTTTAAGTATGGCTAACAACGCTGTAAAGATCGCTGCTGTTCCTGAAGCAGTAACTACTGCTGCAATTCCACCTTCTAAAGCAGCCAGACGCTGTTCTAAAATATCATTAGTAGGATTGTTCAATCTTGTGTAAATATAACCCGGTTCTGCCAGACCAAATAAATTAGCCGCATGTTCTGAATTATTAAACACATAAGAAGAAGTCTGATAAATAGGAACAGCTCTTGTTCCGGCGTGTTTTGTCACATCATGTCCTGCATGTAAAGCATTAGTTTCAAATTTTAAGGTACTCATGTCTATTTTGTTTATGATTAATTAGTAAAAAAAAAGCCTCCAGGTTTCCCGGGAGGCTTTGCTAAATCTATATTTTAAATTTAAGCAATAGTGAACCCGCAGAATATATTCTGTTTCATGGTACACATCATTGCTTTTGATATTTTCATTTTTTTTTAAATTTCTGAATCAAATTTACGTAAGTATTTTTTCAAAATCCTATTATTTTTAAATAAATTAACATTTTTCAAGCCTGCTTTTTTTCTTTAAAAAATTAGCTAAGATTAATTTACATTTCAAAAATGGTTTCATACCTTTGCACCTCAAAATACAAGAGGAAAAATTTGAACTGATTGCAACCTCTTCATAATGAAACGAATTCATTATGAGTACTGAAAAATTTTCAGTAGAAAAAAATGCTAAAGCAGAAACTCTCCTTTAGTCCTTTTTGCAATTATTTTTCCTCGCTTAATTTATAAAAAATTATAATTATGGCCTATTTATTTACGTCAGAATCTGTGAGTGAAGGACATCCGGATAAAATTGCGGATCAAATTTCAGATGCTTTAATTGATAATTTCCTGGCATTTGATGCTGACTCAAAAGTTGCCTGCGAAACTTTAGTAACAACTGGTCAGGTGATTCTTGCCGGAGAGGTGAAATCAAATACATATCTTGATGTTCAGCAAATTGCCCGTGATGTAATCAAAAAAATTGGTTATACCAAAAGCGAATATATGTTTGAAGCTAATTCATGCGGTATTCTTTCGGCTATTCACGAACAATCAGCAGATATTAATCAGGGGGTTGACCGTAAAAGTCCTGAAGAGCAAGGAGCGGGTGATCAGGGAATGATGTTTGGTTATGCTACTAATGAAACTGAAAACTACATGCCTCTGGCTCTTGATTTATCTCATAAACTTTTAAAAGAACTGGCTGCTTTAAGACGTGAAAATAATGAAATTACTTATTTACGTCCGGATGCTAAATCTCAGGTAACTTTAGAATACAGTGATGACAATATCCCTGTTCGCATTGACGCAATCGTAATCTCTACGCAACATGATGATTTTGATGAAGAAGCTGCGATGCTTGCTAAAATCAAAAAAGACATTGTTGAGATTTTGATTCCGAGAATCATTGCTAAAAACCCGGAACATGCTCACTTATTTAATGATAAAATCAACTACCATATTAACCCAACAGGAAAATTCGTAATTGGAGGACCTCACGGAGATACCGGATTAACAGGAAGAAAAATCATTGTTGATACTTACGGTGGAAAAGGAGCTCATGGTGGTGGTGCTTTCTCCGGAAAAGACCCAAGTAAGGTAGACCGTAGTGCAGCTTATGCGACACGTCATATCGCTAAAAACTTAGTTGCAGCAGGTGTTGCTGATGAAATTCTGGTACAGGTTTCTTATGCAATTGGTGTTGCCGAACCAATGGGTATATTTATTGAAACTTACGGAACTTCCAAAGTGAATTTAACAAATGGAGAAATTGCTAAAAAAGTGGAAGCTATTTTTGACATGCGTCCTTACTTTATCGAGCAACGTTTAAAATTAAGAAATCCTATTTACAGCGAAACAGCAGCTTACGGACACATGGGACGTACTCCTGAAGTTGTTACAAAAACTTTCTCAGCTCCCGGAGGTGAAGAAAAAACTGTAACTGTTGAATTGTTTACCTGGGAAAAACTGGACTATGTTGACCAGATAAAAACAGCATTTGGATTATAACATCTATCATACTATTACATTAAGGCTGCCTTTTTAGGCAGCCTTTTTTTGTAGGATTATTTTTTGTTACTTAGTAAAAAAATAATCTATGGCTTCATTTCCTTCTTTTCAAAAAATAATCAAAGAAACGCATACTACTTTTTTACGATTTCCACTCGAAATTATTATTGCTATTACCGGTACCATTTTCGCAATTGATGCTACTAATGAAACCAATCGACATACTGAAGAGTTGTTTACGAAAATTATTATGGGATGCTCCCTGTGTCTGGTTTTGTTCTTATCAATTTCTTTATACTTTCTAAATGATAAAAAAAGTAGCATACTCCGATTTATTAGTAGTTTAATTTCAGGGGCTTTGGTTTTTGTGTTCGTATTTCAATTTTCAGAACGTATCAAGCAATTCGAAACCTATCAGTTTCTGGCGCTCAATCTGGCTTTGCATTTACTGGTTTCTTTTGCTGCATTTATTAATAAAAAATATAATGAAGGTGCTTTTTGGGAATTTAACAAACAACTCTTCCTTCGTATCCTGACTTCAGCTTTATACAGTATAGTTATTTATGCGGGACTTTCATTTGCTTTACTGGCAACTCATCATTTATTTAATATTGATTATTACAATGAAATTTACCTTGATTTATTTTATGTGATTTTTGGAATCTTTAATACCGTATTTTTTCTTTCCGGCATTCCAGAAACAAACAACCCAAATGCACCATTACACTTAAACTACCCGATTACTTTAAAAAAATTCACTCAGTTTGTCCTAATCCCTTTAATTAGTATCTATTTCTTGATTTTATTATCTTATGAAATAAAAATTATTGCTTTATTTTCTCTGCCTGTAGGATGGGTTTCTAATTTGATTTTAGTTTTTGCCATTTTTGGAGTTCTTTCTTTATTATTAATTCACCCTATTGCAAATGAGAAAGGAAATGTTTGGATGCGTACCTTTCACAAATGGTTTTATTATTTATTAGTTCCTCTGATAGGACTTTTATTTTGGGCCATTTTGTACAGAATCAATCTTTATGGATTTACACATGAACGCTATTACGTATTAGCACTTTCGATTTGGCTGACTATTTTAACAGTATATTTTATTTTTAATCAAAAATCTCAAATAAGATTTATACCTATTAGCATGTGTCTGATTGCCCTGTTTACTATTTTAGGTCCGCAAAGCGCCGATTCGGTTTCAAAAAGAAGCCAGTTAGATCGCTTTGAAAATTATATTACGAGACAAAAATCTACTTTAACTATTGAAGAAGAAAAAGACTTAAGCAGCATTGTAAGCTTTATTAACGACAATTACGGCATCAAAGAATTAATTCCTATCGCTAACAAATTAGCTGATTTAAATAAAAAAGACAAAAACCCAGGCGATTCTCAAATCATGGAAGTCCTGGGCTACACTTATCGCGGGAGATACTATAATGAAAATGATAAAAAAGAAAATTTTTATTACAGCTATTACAATGCTGACGGAATGAATATTGAAAAAGTTCAGGGATATGACTTTGCTTTTGAAATAAGCAATAACAATAATTTAAACTGTGAAAATTGTTTGGATTTAAATGGAAAAAAATATTCAATTACCTACAGTAAAAAGGATTATGGAATTGAATTAAAAATCAATAATGATATCATTCCGCTACCAATAAATAATTTCATTCTGCAAAACAAAACTTTGCTTCATGATAATAACAAAAAAATCGTCCAGACAGTTATCACCAAAGATTATGACATTCAATTGAATTACCGGTCCTTAGATGGAGAAAACAAAGACAACAAAATAACACTAAACTGGTTTTCTATAAATGCTTTATTAAAAATGAAGTAAAATATAAGAATGGTATATCTCAAAAAAACATCTGAATTTCAATAAAAAACCTGTTTTTAATCAAAATAATTTAGTTTAAAAAAAAGAGTGACAAAGTTTAAAATTTACCTATTTTTACAAATCAATAAGTAAAAACCCCTAAAATCGTAACACCGTAATGCACATAGCAGTAGCAGGAAATATAGGATCAGGAAAAACCACTTTAACCGCTTTACTATCCAAAAACTTTAAATGGGAACCGCATTATGAAGATGTAGTAGACAACCCTTATCTGGATGATTTTTATCACCAAATGGAACGCTGGTCTTTCAACCTCCAAATTTATTTCCTCAACAGTCGTTTTCGTCAGGTGATGCAAATTCGCGAAAGTGGAAAAAAGGTAATTCAGGATCGCACCATTTATGAAGATGCTTACATCTTTGCTCCCAATCTTTACGCCATGGGATTAATGACGAACCGTGATTTCCAAAATTATTCTACTCTTTTTGAGCTAATGGAATCTACTGTGAAAGCACCTGATTTATTAATTTACCTCAGAAGTTCTATTCCAAATTTAGTGGGACAAATCCACAAACGAGGACGCGAATATGAAAACTCTATTTCGATTGATTATCTAAGCCGTCTGAATGAACGCTACGAGGCCTGGATTCACACCTATAACAAAGGAAAATTACTAATTATTGATGTCGATAAAATTAACTTTGTTGACAATCCGGAAGACTTAGGAAACATCATTGAACGCATCAACGCCGAATTAAACGGATTGTTTTAAATTCATATAAAAAATGCCCCGTAATTGCGGGGCATTTTTTATATGATAAATTTACTTTTTATGAGCACAACAACTTCCTTTAGAAGTTCCTGAAGGTATAATAAACTTTCCATTTGCATCATAATGAGATAAGCACATTTCTTTTTGTTCAGGAGTGCATTGCAAACTATCACACATTTTAGCACATTCCTCTTTAGACATTGTTGCCATTTTAGACATATCACAATGTCCTATCGTAGCATGATTATGATGCTCACAGTTTTTATTGGTACAACCTTTGGCAATGCATTCTTCTTCAGACATAGAAGTACAAGTTCCGATAGTCCTGCAACAAGAAGCAGTTGTTGCAATGGTATGGCTTCCATTTCCCAGAATGGGAGCAATAACTAAGCCTATCAAACAAGTTAACTTAATTAAAATATTCATTGAAGGTCCGGAAGTATCTTTAAAAGGATCCCCAACAGTATCGCCTGTTACTGCTGCTTTATGCGCATCAGAACCTTTATAGGTCATTTCTCCATTAATCATTACTCCTGCTTCAAAAGATTTCTTTGCATTATCCCACGCACCTCCTGCATTGTTTTGAAAAACAGCCCAAAGCACTCCGGAAACTGTTACACCAGCCATATAACCTCCAAGCATTTCGGCAATTAACTGGTTATTGCTTCCATAAACTAATTTACCCAGTAAAACAATTGCTATTGGAAAACCGATTGTCAAAACTCCCGGTAACATCATTTCGCGAAGCGCCGCTTTGGTAGAAATATCTACGCATTTAGCATATTCCGGTTTTGCCGTTCCTTCCATAATCCCCGGAATTTCTTTGAACTGGCGACGTACTTCATACACCATATCCATTGCTGCTTTTCCAACTGAATTCATTGCTAAAGCCGAAAAAACCACCGGAATCATTCCGCCTACAAATAACATCGCTAAAACTGGTGCTTTAAAAATATTAATTCCGTCAATTCCTGTAAAAGTGACATATGCAGCAAATAATGCTAATGAGGTCAAAGCTGCTGAAGCAATAGCAAAACCTTTACCGGTTGCTGCGGTAGTATTCCCTACTGAATCTAAAATATCAGTACGGGTACGAACTTCTTTAGGCAATTCACTCATTTCGGCAATTCCGCCGGCATTATCTGAAATAGGACCAAAAGCATCAATAGCTAATTGCATGGCTGTTGTAGCCATCATAGCCGAAGCTGCTAAAGCTACTCCGTAAAAACCAGCCAAAGCATAAGAAGACCAAATTGCTGCTGCAAATAATAAAACGGTAGGAAAAGTAGAAATCATTCCCGTAGCTAAACCTGCAATTACGTTTGTTCCTGCTCCTGTTGAAGATTTCTGAACAATTGCCATCACTGGTTTTGTTCCGAGGCCTGTATAATATTCTGTCACAGATGAAATTACGCCACCTACAACCAAACCAATGATTGTCGCATAAAAAACACGCATCGAAGAAATATCCTGACTCCCTTCACCAAAAAACTCCATTTTCATGGTTTGAGGCAGCATATACTGAACTAAAAAGAAACAACTCACTGCTGTTAAAACAATGGCAACCCAGTTCCCAATATTCAAAGCTTTTTGAACCTGAGCTTCCTTAGCATTATCATCTGAAATTTTCACTAATAATGTTCCAATAATAGAAAATAAAATTCCAAAACCTGCAATAGACATTGGTAATAAAATAGGGCCAATTCCGCCAAAAGCATCCTGAATATTTCCGCCCATATCTTTAATAACATAGTTTCCTAAAACCATAGCTGCCAAAACGGTTGCCACATAAGAACCAAACAAATCAGCTCCCATTCCGGCAACATCACCAACATTATCACCAACATTATCAGCAATAGTAGCCGGATTTCTTGGATCATCTTCCGGAATTCCTGCTTCTACTTTCCCAACTAAATCGGCTCCTACATCGGCAGCTTTAGTATAAATACCGCCACCCACACGGGCAAAAAGAGCTATAGACTCCGCTCCGAGCGAGAACCCTGCTAATGTTTCCAGAACAATAGTCATGTCTTCTGTAGAAGTCCATGTTCCGTCCATAAAAAAATGAAAAAAGAAAATAAAGAAAGAAGTTAATCCTAAAACAGCTAAACCGGCCACACCCAATCCCATTACAGTTCCGCCGCCAAAAGAAACTTTTAAAGCCTGAGGTAAACTGGTACGGGCTGCCTGAGTAGTTCGAACATTAGTTTTAGTGGCGATTTTCATACCCATATTTCCCGCTAATGCAGAAAAAAATGCGCCAATTATAAAGGCAATTACGATCAATAAGTGTGTTTTAACACCCGGCAAAAAAGTAATCCCTGCTAAAACAATACTGGCAAAAAACACAAAAACAGCCAGTAAACGGTATTCTGCTTTAAGAAAAGCCAGAGCACCTTCATAAATATAATCAGAAATTGAAGCCATTTTGCCGTCGCCGGGATCTTGTTTCAGTACCCAGGCACGTTTAACAAACATAAAAATAAGTCCTAATAATGCCATAAAAACTGGCACCCAAATCATAATTGCATTCATAAATTCGTTTTGGTTTAAGGTTAATATTCAACAGTATACGAACGAATTTAAACAAAAAAAGCAATACTCCGGAGGAATATTGCTTTTTTTATAAAATATACAGGTAAAAATTATTTAATACTAAATAATCCTCCCGGTTTGTTTTCAATTGCATTAAATCGATCTGTACATTCTTTGATGATGTTTTTAGCCTCGCTTAAATTACCCCAGCCTTCAACATCTACCTTTTTATTTTCAAGATCTTTATACACCTGAAAAAAGTGTTCAATTTCTTTTAGCAAATGAGGGTTTACATCTGACAAATCATTCAATGAATTCCAGATAGGATCAGAAACAGGTACGCAAATAATTTTTTCGTCCGGACCTTTATCATCTGCCATGTGAAAAACTCCAATAGGCTTTACTTC
Source organism: Flavobacterium sp. ARAG 55.4 (assembly GCF_051846875.1). Classification (NCBI taxonomy): domain Bacteria; kingdom Pseudomonadati; phylum Bacteroidota; class Flavobacteriia; order Flavobacteriales; family Flavobacteriaceae; genus Flavobacterium; species Flavobacterium sp. ARAG 55.4. The sequence continues at coordinate 76,426 of NZ_JBPYCT010000004.1, forward strand.
TATCACACATCCCGGGAATGTTGGTTCATTAATCAAAACCAATACATCAAGAGGATCTCCGTCTAAGGCTAATGTTTCAGGAATAAATCCGTAATCAGCAGGATACATCATCGAAGAAAATAACATTCTGTCAAAACGCATTCTTTTAATTTCGAAGTCGTATTCATATTTATTTCTACTTCCTCTTGGAATTTCGATTAAAACATCGAAAGTGTTTATTTTGTCTGCAGTCATTTTTATTTATTATCTTAAGTTGAATTTATTTGGGCACAAAAGTAATTTAAATCCTCTTTTATAGCAAAACATTTCTATTTAAAAGACATTCAAATTATTCTTTTACTTTTTGTTTATCTAGAAATAAAATCCGAAGGAACCTTTTACAGAAAATCGTTGGGTATCAGGTGTGTTTAAATAATTTCCACGCCAGGCAAAATCAATTCTGAAAACTTTAAAAATATTCCCTATTCCGGCACTGTATTCCCAATATATATCTTCTGGTGCTACATAGGTTAATCCGGAAGCATTTATAGCCCTGTTAGCGTCTGAAATAGTTCCGTAAACGGCTCGTGCACCTATAATTTCTCTCCAGTTTAACTTTCGCATAAAAGGAATTCTGGAAAACAAACGTCCCTGAAAATTATGTTCCCATTGCAGTGTTGCATACTGATCAGAAACAAATTCATAAAAGTTAAGATTACTAAAGGTATTCTCGATTGTAAAGTAAGATTGATTTCCCGGAATCACACTCAACAATCCTAATGGGACTGTTCCGTAAATTTTACCTAATTCTAATGTGAGATCAGTTCGCCCTAAAGGTCCTATGATTACTGGCTGTTTGTAATACAATTGCAGTTTATCATAATTAAAATCACTATCCAGCAAACCTTTAAAACCATGACTGTAATTGATAAAAAAGCGACTAAAAGGACTGTCTACATTGCTTCTTTCTACTCCGTAACCAATCGTTTTTCTGTTAGGGGTGAATTCCACCTGAAAATTTACTTCGGATTGTTTTACATCACTTCTGGTTGTCGTTTGTGAGGCATCAGTAAAATAATCCAGACTAAAAGTATCTGAAGCCGATTCTAAAGTTCTATATGAAAATCCGGTTTGAAAAGTCAAATTTTTAACGGGCTCTATTTCTACAGCTGCATTAGACAAATTTATATTAGTAAGCTTTCCATTATTTCCTGTTGAAAACAACGAAGATGAAGCAAAACTTCTTCCTAAAACATCATTCGTAGTAGTCAAACTCGCCCCTATTTGTTCTACATCCCGCCTGTTTCCTGCTGAAATAATAATTCGCTTTTTCTTATCAATCATCCATTTTCCGGACAATCCGTATTTAAATTTATTATCATCAAACCCATAAGCAGTATATCCTTGCAATCTCCATGGATCATTAGGACCAAAATACGTTCTTCCTCCGGTGCGGATTCTGATACCTTCTACTTCATTGTAACCAAATGTGGAAAAAATAGGTCCGTAATCAAAATGCCCAAACTGAATGTAACCGCTTCCCAGTATAGAGACCAGATTATATAATTGCTTGAATTTTTTTACCGTTTGTAAGGTATCCAGCATTTTATAAATACCTCTTTCGTCTTTATTCAGGTTCTCAAAACGATTTTCATCCCAATATCTATCGGATTTATTATAGACCTCATTATCAATAAAATTGACTTCTTCTTTATAGAAAGAAACCGGTTTTTCAATATTAAATTGATGATTCTGATACAAAGTAGTTCGTTTTCCATATACTCCTTTTGATGCTTCTTTTTTATTTAAAGCAAAATCAGACATCATATGATCACGAGTCAACAAGAAAACAGAATCATTTTGCACCTCAAATTCCTGTTCGATATAAATATCTTTGACCCAGTTAATATTAGCACTCTTAGTAACTGCCATATTAATTTTTTTGATTGCAAAAGTGGTATCGTTAACCCAGAAATCTCCTTTAAAAGTCAGCTCATTTTTTCTTCTTGGATAAAATAAAATATTGTAGCACCATTTTTCATCAATAAAAGCACTGTCAGTCAGTACATAATTATAGACATCAATTCCTGTTTTAGATAACGGACTGGTAAAGCTTTTATCAAAAAAAGTTAAATGATTATTATAGATATCATAATCCGAATACAAATCTTTCACAAAAGATAAAATTTGCTGATTATCACTAAATCCGGAATTCTTGTTAGCTTTCAGTTTCTCTTTTACCTTATTAAGCTTATTACTTCCGTAAACATCTGACAAAGATTCGTTTATAAAAATAGGCAAATAAGTTTTCCCTGTAACTTTAGAAGTATCGACATGCTTAAAAACAAACTCCATTCCTTTAAAGAGTTTACTTTTCATAAAAGCACTATCAATAGTGTTCATGTCAAATTCCACTTTTTCATACTTTTCCATTTGATACTGATCAAACTGGTACAATCCGTTCTTTCGCTTTCGTTCCCAAATTTTTCTCAGAATATCTAATGCCGGATTATTTTTTTTGGAAGTTTTTCCGGTATAAATAACGACTTCTTTTAATTCTTCGGTATCTTTAAGTATAACCTTAAAATTATAGTTTACGGCTTTTTCTAACGTGATTTCACTATCAGAAAATCCTACTGAAGTAACTTTCAGAGTAGTAAAAGTTTTAGGAGATTCAATATAAAAACGACCGTCTTCATTGGACATTACCCCTAAATTAGCTCCTTTCAACACTACATTTGCGAAAGGAACCGGCTGATTGGATTTATCAACTACTATACCGCTCACTTTGGTCTGAGCAAAAAGGCTTGAAAAAACAGTGCATATAAATAATGCTAAAAAAAGGTATTTCTTATCCATGTAGTAAATTTAAAAAAAAAGCTTCATCAAACTAACGTAAGATGAAGCTTCAATAGTATCTGATATGTATTATTTATACATTACTTTCTTTACTGCTTTTACAACATCAGCTGCATTAGGCAACCAATCTTTCAACAATACAGGAGAATAAGGTGCCGGTGTATCAGCAGTTGTAATTCTCTGAATTGGAGCGTCAAGAAAATCAAAAGCCTGTTCCTGAACAACATAAGTAATCTCAGAAGAAATACTGGCAAACGGCCAGGCTTCTTCAAGAACAACTAAACGATTTGTTTTCTTAACTGATTTTAAGATAGCATCTTTATCCATTGGACGAACCGTTCTTAAATCGATAATTTCACAAGATATTCCCTCTTTAGCCAATTCATCTGTAGCAATAAATGCTTCTTTGATAATTTTTCCAAAAGAAACAATAGTTACATCAGTCCCTTCTCTTTTCACATCAGCAACTCCAATAGGAATTACATATTCTCCATCAGGAACTTCACCTTTGTCACCATACATTTGCTCCGATTCCATGAAAATCACCGGATCATTATCACGAATGGCAGATTTTAAAAGTCCTTTTGCATCATACGGATTTGATGGAACAATTACTTTAAGCCCAGGAGTATTAGCAAACCAGTTTTCTAAAGCCTGAGAGTGAGTAGCTCCTAATTGCCCTGCAGAAGCTGTTGGTCCACGAAAAACGATAGGCACATCAAATTGTCCACCTGTCATCTGACGCATCTTGGCAGCGTTATTAATAATCTGATCAATACCTACTAAACAGAAGTTAAAAGTCATGTATTCTACAATTGGTCGGCAACCATTCATGGCAGAACCTACGGCTATTCCAGTAAAACCAAGTTCAGCAATTGGAGTATCAATAACTCTTTTTTCACCAAACTCAGCAAGCATTCCTTTCGAAGCTTTGTATGCTCCATTGTATTCTGCAACTTCTTCGCCCATTAAATATATGGATTCATCGTGACGCATTTCTTCGCTCATCGCTTCACAAATGGCCTCTCTAAATTGTATTGTTCTCATATTTATATTGTATGTTGAATTTTCTGAAGAGCAAAAATAAATATTTTAAACCATTTAATGCATAAATTAACTTAAATAATCCGCCCTAAAATCTAACATCTTATTGTTGGTATGTGAATATCCCGCATTTATACTGTTATTTCTTCCTTTTCAAAACAACAAAAAACAACAGTCTCTCATTGGTAAGTGTTTATTGATGACTAATTATTCGAAATATTGTTCTAATTTTGTAATTCAATCTACGAATATTATAAAATATCCAAACATGAAAATACTAGTTTGCATCAGTCATGTTCCTGATACTACCTCAAAAATTAATTTTACTAACGCTGATACTGAATTTGATATTAACGGCGTACAATATGTTATCAATCCAAATGATGAGTTCGGACTAACACGTGCCATCTGGTTTCAGGAGCAACAAGGAGCTACTGTCACTGTAGTAAATGTTGGCGGACCGGAAACTGAACCTACATTAAGAAAAGCCTTAGCCATTGGAGCTAATGACGCAATTCGTATCAACGCTAAGCCTACCGATGGTTTTTTTGTTGCTAAACAATTAGCCGAAGTAATCAAAAATGGCGGTTATGATTTAATCATCGCAGGAAAAGAATCCTTAGATTATAACGGAGGAATGGTTCCGGGAATGGTTGCCGGAATTTTAGGATATAATTTCCTGAATTCATGTATCAATATCACTGTTGATGGTTCAAATGTAAAAGCTGTACGTGAAATTGATGGCGGAAAAGAAACTATTACAACTTCATTACCATTAATTATCGGAGGACAAAAAGGTATTGTTGAAGAAAAAGATTTACGCATTCCGAATATGAGAGGTATTATGACTGCCAGAACAAAAACTTTAAATGTTTTTGAACCGATTGAAGCTACTGTAAATACAAAAGCGGTAAAATTTGAAAAACCAGCTCCAAAATCAGCAATCAAAATGGTCTCTGCAGATAATTTAGACGAATTAATTAATTTGTTACACAACGAAGCAAAGGTTATTTAAGATTTTAAATTGCAGATTTTAGATTGCAAACTGCAGTTTAAAACCTCTCTTAATCCTTAACTTAAAATATAATATAAATCGAGTTTTTAGTTTCCAGATTCTGAAATCTGAAATCTAAATTCTGAAATCTGAAATCATCATGTCAATATTAATATATGCCGAATCAGCCGAAGGAAAATTCAAAAAAGTAGCCTTTGAAATTGCTTCCTATGCTAAAAAAGTAGCTGAATCCCTTGGAACAACTGTTACTGCTTTAACGGTAAACATCGAAAATGTTTCTGAATTATCTAAATACGGAGTAGACAAAGTATTAAAAGTAAGCAACGATAAATTAACTGAATTTAACGCAAAAGCTTACGCTGACGTTATAAAGCAAGCTGCTCAACAGGAAAATACAAAACTTGTAATTCTTTCTTCCAGCACAAACAGCATCTATCTTTCTTCCTTACTGGCGGTAAGTTTAGAAGCCGGATTTGCTTCAAATGTGGTTGGACTACCGGTAAGCACCAGCCCGTTTCAGGTAAAAAGAAATGCTTTTTCTAACAAAGCATTCAACATAACCGAAATCAATACCGATGTAAAAGTAATTGGCTTAGCTAAAAACTCTTATGGGATTTTTGAAAACGCATCAGCTTTAACTGAAGAAACATTCAGTCCAAACATTGGAGACAATGATTTTGGAATAAAAACAGAATCCGTTGAAAAGTCATCAGGAAAAGTTGCTATTGCTGATGCCGACATTGTAGTTTCCGGCGGTCGCGGATTAAAAGGCCCGGAAAACTGGGGCTTAATCGAAGATTTAGCTGCTGTTTTAGGAGCTGCAACAGCTTGTTCTAAACCAGTTTCAGACTTAGGATGGAGACCACATGCAGAACACGTAGGACAAACAGGAAAACCGGTTGCTACTAATTTATATATTGCAGTTGGAATTTCCGGAGCCATCCAGCACATTGCAGGAATCAATGCTTCAAAAGTAAAAGTGGTTATCAATACAGATCCTGAAGCTCCTTTCTTTAAAGTGGCTGACTACGGAATTGTAGGTGATGCATTTGAGGTTGTTCCTGAATTAATTGAAAAACTAAAGGTATTCAAAGCACAAAACTCATAATACTATTTTCAATCTAAAAATTCTGCCCAGTAAAATAAGATAGTTGTATCTTTGCTTATTGGCAGATTTTTTAATTAATATTGCAGCCGGAAAATAATTTCAAACAAAAAAACCTACATTTTTCATTTCAACAATTATGAGCTTAGTCAAACTATCCATAAAAGGAATTTCATACAGCCAAACACAAAATGGGGCCTACGCTTTGATTTTGAATGAAGTAGACGGCGAGAGAAAATTACCTATTGTAATAGGAGCTTTCGAAGCACAATCCATTGCTATTGCTTTAGAAAAAGAGATAAAACCACCACGTCCGCTAACCCACGATTTGTTTAAAAATTTTGCTGAGCGATTTGACATTGTAGTAAAACAAGTTATCATTCACAAACTTGTTGATGGCGTATTTTACTCCAGTATCATTTGCGAAAGAGATAAAATTGAAGAGATTATAGATGCTCGAACTTCTGATGCTATAGCTTTAGCCCTTCGTTTTAACGCTCCTATTTTTACCTATAAAAATATTCTGGACAAAGCCGGTATTTATCTTAAAACAAATCCTTCAGAAACCGATAAAGAAAATCAGGAAATGGATGATATTATTTCCAATCCGGAATCTTTTACAGGCGAAGCAGAAAGCGGAAGAGCTTACATCAAATACAGTCTTCAGGAATTAAATGATTTATTAATTCAGGCTGTTGAACAGGAAGATTATGAAAAAGCCGCAAAAATAAGAGACGAAATTTCAAAAAGAGAATCATAATGGATAATTTGGTTATTTGTTAATTCGAATAACCAAATTAGCAATAACCAAATCAACATTAGTAATGAAGCAATATTTAGATTTAGTAAAACATGTGATGGAAAACGGCTGCCAGAAAGGTGACCGTACAGGAACAGGAACTAAAAGTGTTTTTGGTTATCAAATGCGTTTCGATTTGAGCGAAGGTTTCCCAATGGTTACTACCAAAAAATTACACCTTAAATCTATTATACACGAATTACTGTGGTTTCTTAAAGGGGAAACTAACATTAGTTATCTTAAAGAAAACGGAGTAAAAATATGGGATGCATGGGCGGATAAAAACGGAGACTTAGGTCCTGTATATGGTCACCAATGGCGTAATTGGAATAGTGAAGAAATCGATCAGATCTCGGATTTAATTCAGGAATTAAAAACAAATCCTAACAGTCGCAGAATGCTGGTTTCAGCATGGAATCCTTCGGTATTACCGGATACCACAAAATCTTTTGAAGAAAATGTAGCTAACAATAAAGCTGCTTTACCTCCCTGTCATGCCTTTTTTCAGTTTTATGTAGCCAATGGAAAATTATCCTGCCAGCTATATCAAAGAAGTGCTGACATCTTTTTAGGCGTTCCATTTAACATTGCTTCTTACGCCTTACTTACTATGATGATTGCACAGGTATGCGATCTGGAACCGGGTGAATTCATCCATACTTTTGGTGATGCACACATTTATAACAATCATTTTGAACAAATCGAATTGCAGTTATCACGTGAACCAAAACCATTACCAAAAATGATTTTAAATCCCGAAATAAAAGACATTTTTGATTTCAGCTATAATGATTTTACCCTCGTGGGCTACGAACCTCACGAGACCATAAAAGGAAACGTAGCGGTATAAAAAAAGCGTTTTAGATTATACCTCTAAAACGCTGTTTTCAGCTCCTGCAAATTCGTTCCACTTAAAAGAATCCGCTTCACTTTCGTTGATATATTTACCGTCAACTAAATATTTAAATTCATAAGCGGTATCTTTATTTAAATCAAAAACCCCCTTAAAAGTACCATTTTTCAATTTACTTAAAGTACCTGCTTCAGGATTCCAATTGTTAAAATCGCCTACAACAGAAACTTCTGCAGCTTCTTTTGCCTCAATAGAAAATGTAACTTTACAAACTGGTTTTGATTTTATAAATTGTTTTTTAATTGACATAACTGTTTCATTTTTAGATTTATGAAACAAAGTAAAACATTTTAATTGAAGTTTTAACATTCAAAAGAACGATTTAGCATAATACTTAATAAAATGTTAAAAACTAGCAAATTAAGCAAATATTGAAGGATTAAATTTTTAAAAAACAAAAAAGCATAAAGCTAAATTCTATTTATTCTCCTGCGCTAACAAGCATTTCCAAATTAAATTTTATCTTTATAGTCAAAAAAAAGCAGCCTATGAAATCAGATCAACATGAATTATACGAATATGCCAGAAAACGTATAAAACAAAAAAAAAGGGTTTATTTTCATTTTGTTTTATTGTTTTTAGCAGGCATCTTTTTATTTGTATCGACAAAAGTTTTTCACTTTAATGAAAATGCAAATTGGCATATCTGGTTAATTACAGCATGGTTATTTTTATTTATTTTACACTTTATAAAAGTTTTTATAACCGATCGTTTTATGAGTAAGAATTGGGAAAGAGAACAAATCGATCGTTTAGTTGCCAGACAACAACAAAAAATTGACGAATTAAGCAATCAATTAAACGAAGAACATCCTACTATAAATAAGCATTAATGATTACAATGATTGCAGCTGCTGCTGAAAACAAGGCTCTGGGAAAAGACAACCAATTAATCTGGCATTTACCTAATGACTTTAAACGATTTAAAAGCCTGACTACGGGACATCATATTATAATGGGAAGAAAAACTTTTGAGAGTTTTCCAAAGCCTCTTCCTAACCGCACACATATTATAATAACCCGGCAAAACGATTATCAGGCAGAAGGCTGTATAATTGTTGACAGTATTGAAAAAGCTATTGAAAAATGTCCTAAAAACGAAGAGTCTTTTATTATTGGCGGAGGAGAAATTTATAAATTAGCCATTCCTTTTTCCGATAAAATTGAACTTACGGTAGTACATCATCACTTTGATGCAGATGCTTTTTTCCCAGAAATAAATCCGGAAGACTGGGAATTAACCCATAAAGAATTTCAATCTAAAGATGAAAAACACCTTTATGACTACAGTTTTGAAACATATATCAGAAAACAAAAAACACCTCCACAATAAGAGGTGTTTTTTTATTTGCTACAATAATTTAGAAAAAAATGTTCTATTCCTGAAAGACAATCTGACATAATAATATCAAATTTACAAATACCAAACTCATCCCCGAAAGGAAAATGATTTTGTTTGCAATCTTTTGAGAAAACATCTCAAAAAACCCCTTAATACCAAATACCACAAAGGTACTAAAGGAAATAAAGATAAAAATTTCCAAAAACAAATTTAATCCTAAGAACGTATTCTGCGTTTCTTTTAAATTACCGCTTTTATATAAAACGGCACCATCAAAATAGCTGACAAGAACAAATGAAACTATCAACGCAAAAAACAGCCATCTGAGTTGAATCATTAATTCCTTATTAATTATTGTAAACAAAATCATGCAGTAAACTTCTGCATTATAAATCAGTCGTACAATACCCACTTTTAGTGATATTTGCAAACAAATTCACACAATGAATCAGATGAACAGTAAATTGAAAATCAATTTGAGCTCTAATTTAAAAGGCATTATAGTATATTTGTGAAAATTTAAAAAATGTCAAAAAATATCACCCCTTATAAAGACTCTGAATTAGGTAAAAAAGAGCAGGTAGCACAGATGTTTGATACCATTTCAGGAAACTATGACAATCTGAATCGCGTTATTTCTTTTGGAATTGATGTTAAATGGAGGAAGAAAGTTTTAAAAATAGTTACGGACAGTCAACCTAAAACCATCTTAGATATTGCTACAGGAACAGGTGATTTAGCTATTTTAATGGCCAACACCAATGCCGAAAAAATTACAGGTCTGGATATTTCGGCTGGAATGCTGGAAGTAGGGGTAAAAAAAATTGCTCAGAAAAATCTATCCAACAGAATCGAAATGATTCTTGGCGACTCAGAGAAAATTCCTTTCGGCGACAATTATTTTGACGCCATCACAGTTGCATTCGGTGTTCGAAACTTTGAAAACTTAGAAAAAGGTTTAGCTGAAATATTACGTGTTTTAAAACCAAATGGAACTTTTGTCATTCTGGAAACATCAGTTCCTGACCAAACCCCTTACAAGCAGGGATACCGTTTTTACACCAAAAACATCCTTCCTCTTATTGGTAAATTATTTTCTAAAGACAATGTTGCTTATGGTTATTTATCTGAATCTGCAGCTGCATTTCCATATGGTGAAGCATTAAACAATATTTTAAGAAAAATTGGGTTTATAGATGTAAAAGCAATGCCACAAACTTTTGGAGTTGCCACTATTTATGTAGCATCAAAAAAAATAATCTAAGTTAATTACATGAAAAAAACAGCTGTCTTTACTTTATTCCTGCTTAGTTTTTTAGGATATTCACAATCTAAAGGAATGTTTAGTAAAGATCCTATTATCCATTTGGAAAATTTTCAAAAACAGCGACTTTATTTTGGATATTATTTAGGTTTTAACTCCTTTGATTTCAAAGTTGATTACAAAACCGTAGGTCCGGATATTCAGGTAAAAAAAACAACGGGATTTAATGTAGGAGTTGTAGCTGATTTAAAACTGCAGGAATACATCAATCTGCGATTCGAACCCGGTTTGTATTATACTAAAAGAACATTACATTATCCCAACTTTACTAATGAAACTGATGCTGTAAGAGATGTGAACAGTACATACATTCATTTTCCTTTACTGGTAAAATTCTCTTCTGTGAGAACAGGAAATATACGTCCGTATATTTTAGGAGGATTATCAACTACTCTTAATTTATCCTCAAATTCAAAATCTATTGACGATAACGAGCAGCAAAAATTCCGAGTAAAATCCTGGAGTACTAATTATGAATTAGGTTTTGGAATTGACTTTTTCTCTGAGTATTTTATTTTTTCTCCTTCAATAAGAGGTTGTTTTAGCCTAAAAGATGAACTTATCCGGGACAATGACCCAAACAGCCCGTGGACAGGAAATATAGAATCTCTTAAAAGCAGAGCTATATTTATTAACTTCACTTTTCACTAAGCTAAATTTCGTTTAAACTCACTCAATACAATTGCAGTTGCTGTAGCTACATTTAAACTTTCTGTTTTTTGTAAATCACCAAACCGCGGAATTGAAATCCGTTTTTCTATTAATTCTTCAACTCCTTCTGATATACCATTCGCTTCATTTCCCATAATAATAACTCCTTGCTGAGGCAGATTACTCTGATAAATATTTTCTCCATCCATAAAAGTACCAAAAACGGTTAAATCAGTTTCTGCAATATAATGCTCAAGATCAACATAGGCTACATTCACTCTTGTAATAGAACCCATAGTCGCCTGAACCACTTTTGGATTATAAATATCGACTGTTTCTTTCGAGCAAACCACCTGCCGGACTCCAAACCAGTCACACAAACGTAAAATTGTTCCTAAATTTCCCGGATCCCGGATATCGTCTAAAGCAATTATCAAACCCGAAGTAGCTATTTCTTTTTCCTGAGGTATTTTAAAAACGGCCAAACAACTATTAGGAGTTGCCAGCGCACTAATTTTTTTCAGATCATTTTCATGAATCAACGATTTTTTAATTCCTGAAACTTCTTCAAAATCATATTGGGTAGTATACAAATGTTCCAGTTCAAAATTTGAGTCTAAAAGCTCCTGAATTACCTTTACACCTTCTGCAAAAAATAATTGATGACTAATCCGATACTTTTTTTGCTGTAAACTAGTTATAAGTTTTATTTGGTTTTTACTAACCATAAAAATATGTACTTTTGAATTAAATATTTTAGACCTCTTGAAAAAAATTTCAACAAAAATATCACTATTTATTCTAATAGGAATAATTATATCTGCCTGTAACGCTGAAAAAAGAGTTCCGGACGGCAAACAACTACTTTTAAGGAATCAGATTGTAGTAAATGGCAAAAAAACCAATGATGAAGATGCTCACAACCAATTGTATCAAAAACCAAACGGAACCTTACTGGGATTTCGTTTGCGATTGAATTTATACAATTTAGCTAATTTAAATCCTGATTCTACTTATCAGGCAAAATTCACAAATAACCCCGGAAAATACGAACGAAAAGCCAAATGGTTATCAGCAAAACAAGTAGACCGGTTAGGAAAATCTTTTTTTTACAGCGGAATTCATGAATTTTTAAAAAACACTGGTGAACCGCCAGTAATTATTGACACTGCAAAAACTAAAAAATCACTTTCCAGACTTAGGTATTATTATTTTAACAATGGTTTTTTTGATGTTAAAACCAGTTACACACAAGATACTATCAGTGAGAAAAGAGGTAAAATAAAATACAGCATTACAACGAATAAAGCGTATTTCCTGGACTCAATAAAGGCAACTATCAGTTCACCGGACTTAGATTCGCTATACAATAACGCTAAAGAGGATGCCCTTATAAAGTCAGGAAATCAATATAAAACAGCCGATTTTACTGAAGAAAAAAACCGTCTTACCACTTATTTCAGAAATCACGGCGCTTATTATTTTCAGCCTACTTCTATTATTTTTGACATTGACACTATCGGTCAGAAAAACAAAGCGAATGTAAATGTAAATATTGGCGACTACAGCTATCAGGATAAAGATTCTACGAAAACAGAAAAATTTAAATTATATAAAATCAGTAGTGTAGACATTTATACGGATTATCTGCCAAATACCAGCAAGCAAAACATAACTGACAGTACTACGTACCAAAATTTCAACCTGTACAGCCGTGATAAATTAAAATACAAACCATATGCTATAACTGATGCTATTTTTATCACTAAAGGAACCGTTTTTGCCGATTACAAAACCGTATTAACATCACGGTATTTAACCAATCTTAAAATATTTAATCCGCCAAGTATTCAATATGAAGTAGATAAAAAAGACAGTCTTAACAATTCTCTTATTGCTAAAATTTATTTAACACCCAGAAAAAAATATAGTTTTCAGGCTTCATTTGACTTAACTCATTCTAATATTCAGGATATTGGGATTTCATTTAGTCCTTCTCTTAGTATCCGAAATATTTTTAATGGAGCTGAAACATTCGAAATTTCCACAAGAGCAAACATTGGTTCATCCAGAGATTTAGCCAATCCAAACAATCAGTTTTTCAACGTATCAGAATATGGTGTTGACTTCAAATTAAATTTCCCAAGAATATTTATGCCTTTTTCTACGGAAAAAATAATACCCAAAAGCATGATTCCATCAACATTGATTGGTATAGGTTATGCTACGCAAAAAAATATCGGATTAGATAAAGAAAATTTCACAGGAACTTTTTCATACAACTGGAATCCCAAAAGATACAATACTGCCCGTTTTGACCTTTTTAATGTTCAGTTTGTACGTAATTTAAATTCATCTAATTATTTTAATGTCTACGGCTCCTCTTACAATGCTTTAAATGAAATTGCGCAAAACTACAATGCAGACAGCAGCTATTTCAACGAAAATAATGATCTGATAATAGAATCCGGAACAAAAGCTTTTACAAGAGATGTTTTAGACGGAAATCAAAATTTCATCCCATCTGACAACGATTTAAAAGAAGTGAGAAGTATTGAGGAAAGAAGAGTGCGACTGACTGAAAATGATTTTATTTTGGCCACTAATTTTTCATTCAGCAAAACCACAAAAACAGATTTAGCCGACAACACTTTCTATCTTTTCAAAACCAAAATAGAATCGGCCGGTTCTCTTTTATCATTAATAGGAAATGCTGCCAATTTAAAAAAGAATCAAAATGGAAACCGCGAAATATTTGATTTAGAATATTCGGAATACATTAAAACAGAATTCGATTATATCAAACATTGGGATCTGAGTCATGAAAAAGTACTGGCGGTACGTAGTTTTTTTGGTATAGCTATCCCTTTTGGTAATTCTGATTATATTCCGTTTTCCCGAAGTTATTTTTCAGGAGGTTCCAATGATAACCGTGCCTGGCAACCTTATAGTTTAGGACCGGGACGAAGTGGAGCCACAAATGATTTTAACGAAGCCAATATGAAAATTGCTGCAAGCGCCGAATTCAGGTTTAAAATTTTAGGTGATTTAAAAGGTGCATTATTTGCGGATGCAGGAAACATCTGGAATGTTTTTGACAATGTCACCGATGAGAAATCAACTTTTAATAATTTTTCCAGTTTAAAAGATATTGCATTAGGTTCCGGATTTGGTCTTCGATATGATTTAAACTTTTTTGTTGTCCGATTTGATTTTGGTTTCAAAACCTATAATCCCGCTGATGAATCAGGTAAAAAATGGTTTAGAGACTACAATTTTGGGAACTCAGTTTTAAATTTTGGAATAAATTATCCGTTCTAATGCTAATAAATTCTTATTTTTGCAATCTAAAACTAAAATCTAACAAAAACAAAAAACAAAATGGCACACAACATTAAAGCAGGTGTAGCAACTGGAGATCAGGTACAGGAAATTTTTAATTATGCAAAAGAAAAAGGCTTTGCACTTCCGGCTGTAAACGTCACAGGATCTAACACAATTAACGGAGTTCTTGAAACAGCTGCAAAATTAAACGCACCGGTTATCATACAATTCTCTAACGGAGGAGCACAATTCAATGCAGGAAAAGGACTTTCTAATACAGGAGAAAAAGCAGCTATTGCAGGTGCAATTGCAGGAGCTAAAAGCATCCACGCTTTAGCAGAAGCTTACGGAGCAACTGTAATTTTGCATACTGACCACTGCGCTAAAAAATTATTACCATGGATTGATGGTTTATTAGATGCATCCGAAGAACATTTCGCTGCTACCGGAAAATCATTATTCAGTTCTCATATGATTGACTTATCAGAAGAGCCAATCGAAGAAAACATCGAAATTTGCAAAACTTACTTAGAAAGAATGAGCAAAATTGGGATGACATTAGAAATCGAACTTGGAATTACAGGTGGTGAAGAAGATGGTGTTGACAACTCTGATGTTGACAGCTCAAAATTATACACACAACCAGAAGAAGTAGCTTATGCTTACGAAGAACTTTCTAAAGTAAGTCCTAAATTTACAATTGCTGCAGCTTTTGGAAACGTTCACGGTGTTTACAAACCAGGAAACGTAAAATTAACTCCGAAAATCTTAAAAAATTCCCAGGATTTCGTTCAGGCAAAATTCAACACAGGACATAATCCGGTAGATTTTGTTTTCCATGGTGGTTCAGGTTCTACACTTGAAGAAATCAGAGAAGGAATCAGCTACGGAGTAATCAAAATGAATATTGATACCGATTTACAATTTGCTTTCACTGAAGGAATTCGTGATTTCATGGTAGACAACCTTGATTATTTAAAAACTCAGATTGGTAATCCTACCGGAGCTGATGCACCAAATAAAAAATATTATGACCCAAGAAAATGGTTGCGTGAAGGAGAAGTAACTTTCAATGCAAGACTTGAGCAGGCATTTGCTGACTTGAATAATGTAAATACACTATAATTTTAGATTTCTGGTTGTAGATTTTAGATTTCATAAAGTCTAAAATCTAAAACCTAAAGTCTAAAATCTAAAATCTAAAAAAATGGCTTGGTTTAAAAGACACGAAAAAGGAATCACAACTCCTACCGAACAGAAAATGGACGTTCCAAAAGGGCTTTGGTACAAATCTCCTACAGGAAAAATTATTGATGCTGATGAACTGGAACGCAACTTATTTGTAAGTCCGGAAGATGGTTTCCATGTAAGAATAGGCAGTGCTACTTATTTCGAAATCTTATTTGACAACAATGAATTTACTGAATTAGACCCAAACATTACGTCTAAAGACCCTTTACATTTTGTTGACACAAAAAAATATGAGGATCGCCTGAAAGATGTTATGGATAAAACCAAACTAAAAGACGCAGTGCGTACCGGAGTGGGTAAATCCAAAGGAAAAGATTTAGTAATTTGCTGTATGGATTTTGCCTTCATTGGTGGTTCTATGGGAGCTGTTGTAGGAGAAAAAATAGCCAGAGGAATTGATTATGCCATCAAAAACAAATTACCATTTGTTATGATTTCTAAATCAGGAGGAGCCAGAATGATGGAAGCTGCTTATTCTTTAATGCAGTTGGCTAAAACATCTGTTAAACTTGCTCAACTTTCCGAAGCTAAATTACCTTACATCTCTTTGTGTACTGATCCAACTACCGGAGGAACAACTGCTTCTTATGCTATGTTAGGAGACATCAACATTGCGGAACCCGGTGCCTTAATTGGTTTTGCCGGACCACGTGTTGTTAAAGATACTACAGGTAAAGATTTACCGGAAGGTTTCCAGACCGCCGAATTCCTTTTAGAGCACGGTTTCTTAGACTTTATCACGCCAAGAAAAGAATTGAAAGACAAGATTAACTTGTATATTGATTTGATTCAGAATAATGAAATTAGAAACTAAACGTTTCAATTTTAACAAATCTAAAATCCCGTTTACAATGTAAACGGGATTTTTTTTACAAACTTTTCAGAAAATATTGTAAGAATATTTCATATATTTGATAAAGAAAAAAATTTAGTGACAATACTATTTAGATAACGTAAAAATGAAATGAAATTGGAATTAAAAGATATTATTATTGCAATAATAATTATTATGGTTGCATTAAGTGCAGGACTATTATCTGCCTATCAATATATAGATAGCACAAAAAAGGAGAAAGAAAATGAAAAAACTACACAACAGTTAATAAAAGCTCAACAAAAAATTAACAATATAAACCATCAGATTTCTAATGCACAACAAACGTCTTTAAATTTATCTAAGGAACTTAAGATTGCTCAACAAAAATCACTGGAAAAATCAGAAGAATTAATTAATGCTCAATTCAAAATTAACCACCTACAATCTGAAATGATTAATCAAGTTTTAGGTAAAGGATATCCTAGGCTAAAATTAATGAATGCACAAGGTTCAAATTTTAAAATTTATTTAGAACCTAGTACAAATTATCCAATATTTAAAGTGTCTATTAAACTATCAGATTCTAAGAAATTACTTAATTGCCAATTCTCGAACTATCCTGATAAGATTGTTGTAAATAAATCTTGTTACGATGATTCATTACTATTACAATCATACCATCCTTTAGATTTAATAGGTAATCAAATAACATTTATAGATTCAGAAATTCCAAAGAAAAATTACTATTTAATGACTGAATTTATTTGTAAAAACATAATTGTGGTTCAATACTCAATTATAAAATACGATAAACAAAACCTTCACCACGATTATCGAATATATGAAATTTCTAAATCTGATTCAAGCTTTTCAAGATTGTTAGAAAATACTAATAAAGAGATAACAGATGAAGTCTATAAAGAAAACTTTCTTCTTGAAAAAACAATTATTATTGACTCTTCAAAATAAAATAGCCACCAATCGTGAGCAAAATCCTTTTCGTTCGAAACAGTAAATTTTCACGCAAATTACTCAAAAGTTATCTGCTAAAATCTGCGTGCTGTTTTTAATACCCATACCGACCCAAGCATCTTGCTTGTGAACACAAAGAATTTCACAAACTAGGTGGAATTTGATAATGAGATTGCTTCGTTCCGATAGCTATCGGAACTCGCAATGACTCTGAAATCTAAATTCTGCAATCTAAAATTAAAACTACATCCCTGTTCTAATCGCTTCCACAGGATCTAACCGTGATGCTGAAATAGCCGGTAAAATTCCTGAAATCAATCCTATGATTCCAGCTAATCCTGTCCCGAGGAGAATATTACCCAAGCCTAAAACAAATTCAAAATCTAATGCTTTTGTTAAACCAACAGCAATTCCCCAAACCAGCAATAAACCAATTGCACCGCCGATTACAGATAAAATTATCGCTTCGAATAAAAATTGGAATAAAATAAACCTGTTCTTCGCCCCTAATGATTTTTGGATTCCTATTAAATGCGTACGCTCTTTTACCGAAACGAACATGATATTTGCAATTCCGAATCCACCAACCAATAGTGAAAATCCACTGATAACCCAGCCTCCTAATTTCATACTTCCAATAATCCCATCAATAAAATCAGTAAATCCTGAGAAAACATTGATAAAAAAATTGTCCATTTCCCCTGCTTTAATACCACGATAAGCACGTAATTTTTGCGAAATCTCTGCTTTGTAAGCTTCCATATCTACACCATCTACAGGCTTAAAAACAATTACATTAGTCAAAGAAGTATTATTATCCCCAAACTTTTGCCTTATAAAATTAACCGGAAGATAAGCCGAAGAATCATTACTGTCACCAAAAAGTCCAGCTCCTTTTTTAGTCAGCACCCCTATTACTGTAAAACGCTGCCCATACAACCGAACATCTTTCCCTATTGGATCTACACCATCAAACAAAGTAGTAGCAATTTCGCTCCCAATCACCACCACCTTAGCTCCTGAATTACCTTCTGCCTCATTATAAAACCTTCCTTTTTCAAATTCCAGACGTTCAATATCTACAAATTCATAGGAAACAGGAACAATATTAACATCACTCACCAATTTCGAATCGTATTTTATTGTCTCACTTTTTGTAAATATCTGATACCCCAGCTCGGCTGTATTGGTCATTGTACCCTTCAGATAAATATATTCGTCATATTTCACATTAGGAAATTGTTCTCTTTTCCATTTTGGAATATCAGAAGGTCCAAAAGAAAATTTCATTAAATAAATGGTATTTTTATCCAGGCCGCTTAAATCATTGGTAATCTTTCTGTCTAATGAATCTACTGCCGCCAAAACGGCTATTATAGAAAAAATACCAATGGTGACTCCAAGCAACGAAAGTAAGGTTCTCAGTTTATTATTACGCAATGCATTGATAGCAAATGCAAAGCTTTCTTTTAACAATCGAAGATATAGTAACATAAAAAAACCATTTTTAAGAAGGTAAAATTCTGTAAATATTATTCAAAAACCTAATATAAAATTGGTTTAACATAATAAAATACAGCTATTTCCCTAAGATTTAAAAAAAGTTAACTAAATATAAATTATCTTATTTTCAGATAGCTAATTTTCACATTAAAAAACTACTTTTGCATTTTATAATTAAAACTATTCATGAGCACATCTAAAACAATTCAATCTGCATTAATTTCGGTTTTCTCGAAAGAAGGTCTTGAGCCTATTGTTAAATTCTTACACAGTCAAAATGTAACTCTTTACTCTACAGGAGGAACAGAAGATTTTATAAAAAATTTAGGCATACCTGTTGTAGCTGTTGAAGACATTACTGCATTTCCTGAAATTTTAGGCGGAAGAGTAAAAACATTACACCCAAAAATTTTCGGAGGAATCCTCAACCGTCAGGACAATGAAAGTGATGTTCAACAAATGCAGGAATTCAACATTCCGCAGATTGATTTAGTTATTGTTGATTTGTACCCGTTTGAAAAAACAGTAGCATCCGGAGCAAGTGAACAAGATATTATTGAAAAAATTGATATCGGAGGAATTTCATTGATTCGCGCAGCCGCTAAAAACTTTAAAGACACTGTAATTGTACCATCTATGAACGAATATACTTTGTTCTTAGACATGATTACCAAACAAAACGGAGCAACTACTCTGGAAGACAGAAAATTATTAGCTACTAAAGCGTTCCATGTATCTTCACATTATGACGGAGCGATTTTTAGTTACTTTAATACTGATGAAACTATCTATAAAGCCAGTATTGCTGACGGTCAGGTATTGCGTTACGGAGAAAATCCACATCAGAAAGGATTTTTCTTTGGAGATTTTGACGCTATGTTCAAAAAATTACACGGAAAAGAATTATCATACAATAACTTATTAGATGTAGATGCGGCAGTTAATTTGATTAACGAATTCAAAACTGACGGTCCTACATTTGCAATATTAAAACACAACAACGCTTGTGGATTAGCCTCCAGAAACACTATTAGCGAAGCCTATGTAGCAGCATTAGCCTGCGATCCAACTTCTGCATTTGGAGGAGTTTTAATTTCAAATACTAAAATTGATGTGGCCACAGCTACTGAAATTAACAAATTATTCTGCGAAGTGGTAATTGCTCCTGAGTATGATGCTGAAGCAGTAACAATTTTACAAGAAAAGAAAAACAGAATTATTCTGGTTCAAAATGATGTTGAATTACCACAAAAACAAGTTCGTACCTGTCTTAACGGATTATTAATTCAGGAAAGAAATAACATTACGGACAATAAAAAAGATTTAACTACCGTTACCACTACAAGTCCGACAGAACAGGAAATTGAAGATTTAATTTTCGCTTCTAAAATTTGTAAAAACACCAAATCAAACACAATCGTTTTTGCTAAAAACGGGACTTTAATTTCATCCGGAACAGGACAAACTTCAAGAGTAGACGCATTACAACAGGCAGTTGAGAAAGCAAAACATTTTGGATTTGATTTAACAGGAGCATCTATGGCAAGTGATGCTTTCTTCCCATTTCCGGACTGTGTAGCTCTTGCAAAAGAAGCTGGAATTACAGCAGTAATTCAGCCAGGCGGATCAATTAAAGACCAGTTAAGCATCGACTATTGCAACGAAAATAATTTGGCAATGGTATTTACCGGAACACGTCATTTTAAACATTAATTTGACTAACTTTGTACGCTCCTAATTTATAACTTTTAAACCCCTAAAAAACTTATGGGATTTTTTGATTTCATGACCGAGGATATTGCGATAGACCTTGGTACCGCAAACACACTAATCATTCACAATGATAAGGTAGTTATTGATAGTCCATCTATCGTTGCCCGTGACAGGATCTCAGGCAAAATCATTGCTGTTGGAAAAGAAGCCAACCTGATGCAAGGTAAAACTCATGAAAACATTAAAACTATAAGGCCTTTAAAGGACGGTGTAATTGCTGATTTTGATGCTTCTGAAAAGATGATTAATATGTTTATCAAAAGCATCCCGGCATTAAAAAAGAAAATGTTTACACCGGCATTAAGAATGGTGGTTTGTATTCCATCCGGAATTACTGAAGTGGAAATGAGAGCCGTAAAAGAATCTTGTGAACGCGTAAACGGAAAAGAAGTATACCTGATTCATGAGCCAATGGCAGCTGCAATCGGTATCGGTATAGACATCATGCAGCCAAAAGGAAACATGATTGTTGATATTGGAGGTGGTACAACTGAAATTGCTGTAATCGCATTAGGCGGAATTGTATGTGATAAATCGGTAAAAATTGCCGGTGATGTTTTCACTAACGACATTGTGTATTACATGCGTACCCAACACAATTTATTTGTGGGTGAAAGTACAGCTGAAAAAATAAAAATCCAGATTGGAGCTGCCATTGAAGATTTAGAAACTCCTCCTGAAGACATGTCTGTACAAGGAAGAGATTTATTGACTGGTAAACCTAAACAAGTAGATGTCTCTTATAGAGAAATTGCAAAAGCATTAGATAAATCAATCCAGCGAATTGAAGATGCGGTAATGGAAACGTTATCTCAGACCCCACCGGAGTTAGCTGCTGATATCTACAATACCGGAATTTATCTTGCAGGTGGTGGTTCTATGCTAAGAGGTCTTGATAAGCGTATTTCTCAAAAAACAGATTTACCTGTATATATTGCAGAAGATCCTTTAAGAGCAGTAGTAAGAGGAACAGGAATGGCACTGAAAAATATTGGAAAATTCAAAAGCATCTTAATAAAATAAGAGATTTATTTAATTTATAAACTATAACAGTTCAGCAATTAAACACCAGAGCCTATTTTGAAATCAATAATCAAATAAGAGAATGCAGCAAATATTCAATTTTATATTCAAAAACAGTACCAGACTACTGTTTTTGCTGTTATTATGCGTTTCGCTTTTGCTTACGATACAGTCTCATTCTTACCATAAAAGCAGAATTATCAGTTCTGCAAATTTTTTAACGGGCGGTGTTTATGAAAAGATAAATAATATTACTGAATATTTAAATCTGAAAACAGAAAACGATGCTTTGGCACTTGAAAACGCCAGACTTAAAAGTGTTCTCTTCAACATGAAGGATACTTTGACCGTAAAACGACTGGAAAATATGAAAAATATTGCTCCGGAAGACGTTTTGGTATCAAAAGTAATTCACAACACCTATAATACACACGAAAACTTCTTAACCTTAAATTCTGGCTCAAACGACGGTGTAAAGGCGGATATGGGAGTTATAAACAGCTTGGGGATTGTAGGAATCATAGACAGAACATCTCCTAAATACTCCACGGTAATAAGCATTCTGAACGTTAAATCACAAATTAACGCTAAGATTAAAAAATCAAATCATTTTGGTTCATTGACCTGGAATGGAAAAAACACTGGTTTCGTTCAGTTATTAGACGTTCCCCGATTAGCATCTGTCAGAAAAGGGGATACAATTGTAACCGGAGGACAGTCGGTTATTTTTCCTGAGAACATTAACATTGGTACAATCCATAATATTTATATTGATTCTGTTACTAACTATTACACATTAAATATCCGATTATTTAATGATATGACTAATTTAGGTCATGTTTACATTATTAAAAGTAAAGACAGAGATGAAGTTAATAATTTAGAAAAAACGAGTAAAAAAGATGAATAGCACTTTGTTAGTCAATATTTTTCGGTTTATTTTGTTATTAGCCGTACAGATTATCATATTTAACAATATGACTTTCTTAGGTTACATAATGCCTTTACCCTACATTCTGTTCATTATTTTATATCCTGTAAATTCTAACAGAGCATCTCTGTTAATAAGCAGTTTTTTACTGGGGTTAACAATGGATTTTTTCTCTAATTCAGGAGGAATTCATGCTACAGCCTGTCTTATTTTAGCTTTTTACAGACCCTATTTATTTAAATTTGCTTTTGGTGTGAGTTATGAATACCAAACCATTAAATTAAACGAATCATTAACACCAGAAAGGTTTTCATTTATCCTCCTCGCCGTGGTAATTCATCATTTTACCCTTTTCATTTTAGAGGCATTTCAGGTTAGTTTCATTTGGGACATTCTGATTAGAACCTTACTGAGTACTGTATTTACAATAATTAGTTGTATTATTATAATATACCTTATTAAGCCCAATAAACGATGAGAAAACTTCTGCTGCCATCAATCATTATCATTGCAGCAATTTTGCTACTAATTCGGATTTTTTATTTGCAGGTAATCAATGATACTTTCAAATTAAAATCGGAGAATAATGCTATAAAAATACAATATGAATACCCCGAACGAGGATATATTTATGACCGAAACGGAAAACTTCTGGTAGCTAATCAGCCTTCTTACGACATTATGGTGATTCCCAGAGAAATAAAAAATCTGGATACTTTAGAATTCTGCAAATTACTGGATGTTACAAAAGAAGATTTTTTAGAAAAAATTGCTAAAGCAAAAATCTACAGTCCGCGACTTCCTTCGGTATTTTTACCTCAATTAAACAAAAGTGAATTTGCAGCTTTTCAGGAAAAAATTCGAAAATTTGAAGGTTTCTATTTTCAAAAACGTTCGCTTCGGGATTATGAAGTAGATTTTGGCGCCAATATTTTTGGTTTTATCACTCAGGTAAACGAAAGAGTAATTGAAAAACATCCCTATTATAAAAGTGGTGACTTAATAGGTAAACAAGGGGTTGAAGAATATTATGAAGAAATTCTTCGCGGTATAAAAGGAGTTAAATATTTCCAGAAAGATAAATATAATCGACTAATAGGTTCTTACAAAGAAGGCAAATATGACACTATTGCAGTCCAGGGAGAAGATATCAATCTGACTATTGATGCCGAAATTCAGCGTTATGGAGAACAATTAATGGTCAATAAAAGAGGTGGTATTGTGGCGATAGAACCTAAAACTGGAGAAATTCTGGCGTTAGTAACCGCACCTTCTTATGACCCTTCTATTTTAGTGGGAAGACAGCGTTCTAAAAATTATACGTTATTGTATTATGATTCTATTGCAAAACCATTATATGACAGAGGATTATTAGCCGAATATCCGCCAGGTTCTCCTTTTAAAATACTGACAGGATTAGCAGCACTTCAGGAAGGTGTTATTGACGAAAACACCACTGTATCTTGCCATCACGGTTTTAGTTACGCCAGAGGACGATTTATGGGATGTCACTGTCAGGGTGGTGCATTACAACTTCACAGAGGAATATACCAGTCCTGCAACTCTTATTTTGCTACAGCATATATGAAAACCATTAATAAATATGTGAAGCCTTCTTATGCCGTAGATGTGTGGAGCAATCATATTAAAAGTTTTGGTTTGGGGCAATTCATGGGATATGATTTGCCTACAGGAAGAAGAGGAAATATCCCTACTTCTAAAACATACAAACGCATTTATCCTAATGGAGGCTGGAGAAGTACTACCATTGTATCTAATGCTATTGGACAAGGTGAAGTCCTGATGACCCCAATTCAACTAGCTAATATGATGGCCACTGTAGCTAATGAAGGTTATTATTACACTCCTCATATCATCAAAAAAATAAAAGGCGGTGCTATTGATCCAAAATTCAGAGAAAAGCATGTAACTACTATAAGTAAAGAATTTTATAAACCTATAATAAGCGGTTTATTTGACGTATACAATTTAGGAACCGCGAGATCGTTAAGAGTTGATGGTATTGATATATGCGGAAAAACAGGAACCGCAGAAAACTTTGCGAAGATTGGAGGTAAAAGAGTCCAATTACAGGATCATTCTATTTTTGTTGCTTTTGCACCAAAAGATAATCCCAAAATCGCTATAGCTGTCTTAGTAGAAAACGGAGGCTTTGGAGCTTCTATAGCAGGTCCAATTGCCAGCCTGATGATTGAAAAATATTTGAGAAAAAAAATCAGCAGAATAGATTTAGAAAAAAGAATTTTTGAGAAAAGTTTAAAAGATCAATATGCTAAATTAGGAGGAATGAATGAAGCCAGTGCTATAGAAACCACTCCGAAAGACAGTACAAGCCTGCGTAAATACAAAGAGGTTAAAACAAATACGGTAACTGATACCACCAAAAAAAATAATTAAGAGATTCTTTTACAAATGAAAAATCAAAGTGTAAAGAAAAATATTGACTGGATATGTATCATCATCTATAGTGCATTAGTGATAATGGGGTGGTTAAACATCTACTCTTCATCACTATCCTCTATCGAAGATACGTATCAAAAACAATTGATATTTATTTTATTGACTATTCCTTTGATCTTTATTATTCTCGCTGTTGATGGAAAATTTTATGAAAAATATGCCAGCGTTATTTACATAATAGGATTATTATCTCTCGCCGGATTATTTGTTTTTGGTAAAACGATTAAAGGACAGACTAACTGGTACTCTTTTGGTTCTTTTGGTATTCAGCCTTCCGAATTTGTAAAAACAGCTACTTCCCTTGCTATAGCAAAATATTTAAGTGACAGCCAGATTAATCTAAAAGACACAAACCGACAAATTCAGGTGCTTTGCATTCTGGGCTTACCAATCTTACTTATCGTTCCTCATGACCCGGGAAGTGCTTTAATTTATTGTATGATTCTTATTGTTTTATATCGAGAAGGATTACCTGCCTGGTATATCTGGACAGGATTTATAGCCATTTTGTTATTTGTATTCACCTTGATATTTGAACCTGTATATGTTATATTATTTGCTTTACTAACTACTATTATTGTCTATTTTAAATCGAGACTGGCAGATAGAAATATTGTAGCGAGCAGTATTCTCTTTGTCCTAATGTCAGGATTTGTTTTATCTGTAGATTATGTTTTTGACAATGTTTTCAAACAGCATCATAGAGACCGTTTTAATATCCTGCTTGGTAAAACCGTCGACTTAAAAGGAATTGGTTATAACACCAACCAGTCGGAAATTGCTATTGGGTCAGGAGGCTGGTTTGGTAAAGGCTTTCTGGAAGGAACTCAGACCAAGGGCGGCTTTGTACCGGAACAGCATACTGATTATATTTTCACCACAGTAGGAGAAGAATGGGGTTTTATTGGTTCACTTGTTGTTGTAGGGCTTTTTGTAACCTTAATTTTAAGAATTATATATTTGGCCGAAAGGCAGAAAACGAAATTCAGCCGGGTATATGGTTATTGTACCGCCGGAATTTTATTTATTCACTTTTTTGTTAATATTGCGATGGTTATTGGAATTTTCCCCACTATCGGAGTTCCGCTTCCCTTCTTTTCTTACGGAGGTTCCGGATTATGGGGATTTACGATTCTGCTTTTTATTTTCCTTAAAATGGATGCTAATAAAGTAAATGAGTGGTAATACTACTTTAAATTAATACGGTTATTTAGCAATCCAGGAAGTAAGATTTACATTCTTTTCTAAATCATTCTCTATACTGTCATCTAATTTTGGGAAGAAATCAATTCCGGTCATACCTTCTAATTTATCAACTGAAACCACATAATCGTAAATTGGCTTACTGCTTTTTTTATTAGGAATCAGAAAAGCCAGCATCTTGTAATTTCCTTTAGAATGCTTCAAAAGAATTTTATAGAAATAGTCAGGAACAATTACTTTTTCTTTCCCAACAGACTTTGAACTTCCTTTTAAAACGCCGCCTGTCACTATAATTAACCCGTTATTTTCAACTGCCCAAAACCGTACTTTCTGTTCCAGTCTATTCCAGATTCCGGCATTAAAATCATGATTTTGAGGACTTATATTCGAAGTATAAAAAGTATCATTATACGCCTCAATATCAAACTCCATATCGGCAGCCGGACATAAATGACCTTTATCAAAACCTGACTTTTTATAATTTCTCCAATCTGCTGATTTAGTTTTCACTTTAGGATCCTCAATAAAAAAAGGACGTTTAAAATCACTATTCTTAATGTAACTTTTCTTTAATTCATAAGCGACCCACTCTGCCTGTTCCGCTTTTTCGTTGTAAGACAACGTAAAATAGTTATGTTCTACAATTTGCGAAGTTGTTGATGTGGGCAAATAAAAAGCCAAATCTTTTACTGAAACCTTAACATTATCATAATCTGAATTAACAACGGATATATCTGAATTTTGTATTTCAATTTTATTATTCCAGATAGCTTCTTTACATGATAAAAGCACAAATCCAAAAACAATAACTCCAAAAATAAATTTCTTTTTCATAAATATTAAGCTCTATTCTAATAAAAAAACGCTTTGGAAACTACTAAATTCCCAAAGCGCTTTATTATTTTCTCTTATCTTTTTTAATTTGTTTTAGCTAATTTTTCTTTTTTTAGTTTACTGGCGTGAACGGGCGTTTTTTTCAAATTAATTTTAGTCTGTAAGTCATCCAGCACATTCAATGCTTCTTCTACATAAATATCTTTAGATAAACTCTCGTGCCAGCGGTCTCTCTTTTCTTTTAAGACATTATCCTTACTCATTTGTTCTGTTTCATATGGTAAAGACGTAAATTTCAAATCATTTTTATAATCAAAAATAGGCTTGTACTTTTTAGCCTTCTCTTCAATAGCACTTTGTGCTTTTCTAAACTTATCAATGTTCAGGCTATATTCATTTTCTTCACTTCTGGAATCAATCCATTTGGCATTCTCTTCAATCAGCTTAAATTGCGGATTAGCAGCAATACGCTGTTTACTATGCAAAATTGCAGTGGCAAAATTGCCATTATTATTCCACACAGAATAATCAGCAGGATCAATTTTGTCCCAAGGCATTGCATTTTCCACATCACGCTCTCCCATTTTCAGGTAAGAATACCTGTCCGGCATCACCACATCACTGCTTACTCCCTCTAATTGTGTAGAACCTCCATTGATTCTGTAGAATTTTTGAGTAGTAGTTTTAAGCGCTCCTAAATCTCCAAGTTCATTGCTACGTACAAATTGATTCAGATCAATCACATTTTGAACTGTTCCTTTACCATATGTCTGCTTACTTCCAATGATTACTCCACGTTTATAATCCTGAATAGCTGCTGCCAGAATTTCAGAGGCTGAAGCGGAAAAACTATTGACCATAATTACTAATGGTCCGTCCCACTCTATCTTTTTATCTCTGTCGTATAAAACCTCTTTTTTTCTTCCTGCTGATTTAATCTGAACAATAGGTCCTTGTTCAATGAATAATCCTGCAATATCTACAACAGTCGACAAAGATCCTCCTCCGTCATCACGAACATCTAAAACGATACCATCAACCTTAGCTTCTTTTAAGCGTTCTACTTCTAAAGCAATATCTTTTCCTGCATCTCTTCCTTCTTTGTTTTCAAAATTGATATAGAATTTAGGAAGGTAAATCACACCATATTTTAGTCCGTTTTTAGTAACAACACTGGATTTAGCATAAGTTTCTTCAATTTCTACAATATCTCTGATTATAGAAATTACTTTAATAGTACCGTCAACTTTTTTAATAGTCAAACGCACTTCAGTTCCTTTTGGCCCTTTGATTTTTTTTACCACATCATCAAGACGCATTCCTACCACATCTACCGGTTGACCGTTACCCTGAGCTACTTTCATAATCACATCTCCCGCCTCAAGCTGTTTTCCTCTCCAGGCTGGTCCTCCTGAAATCAGTTCGGAGATTTCAGTATAATCGTTTTTCTTTTGTAAACGTGCACCAATACCTTCTAAAGTACCACTGATACTTACATCAAAACGTTCTTTCTCCTCAGGAGCAAAATAGTTAGTATGCGGGTCAAAACGGGCTGTAATAGAATTGATATAAACAGAAAACCAGTCATTTCTATCCAAATCTTTCATGAATCCAAAATATTCATCCAGAGATTTCGATGTATTTTCACGAGTTTCTTTTTCTAATTCTTCAAAAGATTTCGGCTTGCTATCTGCTACTGATTCTTTTTCATCCACTTGAGTTGTTTCTTCTTCCTCTAATGGATTTCCCGGAATGGCAACTTCTTCTTTAGAAACCTTACCTTTATTTTCCTGAATTTTCAATTTATCTGTCAGTGAAGAAAGCGTTGTTAACTTTAACTGTTTTCTCCAGCGTTCTTTTAAATCAGCTTCATCTTTAGCATAAGGAGCTTTTTCATAATCAGTATTAAAACTTTCATCAACAGTAAAGTCAAACGGTGATTTTAAAATTTCTTTATAAAATCCCTGACTTTCTTTCATTCTCTGCATCAGACGCTCATAAGATAAAGTAAAAAATGTCAGGTCTTTATTAATCAGTTCGTCATCAAGTTCTAATTCATATTTTGAAAATTCATCAATATCAGATTGCAGAAAGAAACGTTTTGAAGGATCTAAAGCCTGAATATAATCCTTATAAACACCTTTAGAGAAAGCATCATCAATAGCTGCAGGATCATAATGCCCTTTTTCTATTACAAATGTTAGTAATTCTAAAAGTAATTTATCTTTATCGGGGTCGGTTTCAGAAGCCGATTTTATTTTAAAAGCAAATAGTGATACCGATAAAATAACAACGGCAAGAAGTAATTTATAATTTCTCTTCATAAGACTAATAATAGTATTCATCCAAATTTTTAAACTAAGTTACGGGAAAAACTATGCCAAGGATAATAAGGCATCCCTAATTTTTTGTTAAAGATATAAAAATGTTTTTTTTACAATAGCAATAATCATGCAACTAAATTAATTTTAGTTACTTTGTTTAAAATTTTTCTTCCTGAGAATTTTTGTTAAAAAAACTATTACAAAATGACAAAGAGTAAACCCTTAATTTTAATTACAAATGATGATGGTGTAACGGCACCCGGAATCAAGGCTTTGATAGCTGTTATGAAAGAAATTGGAGATATTGTAATAGTAGCACCTGACAAACCGCAAAGTGGAATGGCACATGCCATTACAACCAGTGAGACATTATTTTTAAATAAAATTTCGACCGAAAAAGATCCTTTTCCGATTTACAGCTGCTCCGGCACTCCGGTAGATTGCGTAAAAATAGCGGTAAAAGAAGTACTTAAAAGAAAGCCTGATTTATGTGTTTCCGGTGTTAACCATGGTTCTAATTCTGCTATAAATGTTATTTATTCAGGAACAATGAGCGCCGTAATTGAAGCCGGAATTGAAGGAATTCCTGCTGTAGGATTTTCTCTTTCCGATTTTAACTGGAATGCTAATTTTGAAGAAATCAAGCCTTTTATTCGAAAAATAGCTTTAGAAACGCTACAAAACAAATTACCTAAAGATGTAGTTTTAAATGTTAATTTTCCAAAGCTAAAACAAAAAGAAATTAAAGGAATCCGGATATGCCGCCAGGCAAAAGCTTTCTGGGCTGCAAAATTTCACAAAAGAAAAACACCGCATGATCGCGATTACTACTGGTTATCAGGTGAATTTACCAATCCGGATCAGGGTGAAGATACTGATGAGTGGGCCTTAAATAACGGATACATATCTATTGTTCCGGTTCAGTTTGATTTAACGGCATATCACGCTACAAAACAGCTGAATACCTGGAACTGGAACGAATAAATAAAAAGTTTAAAAAAGTCTCTTTATTTGATTCCTCAAAATGGAATGGTTAATTTTGAATACTGATTATAATAAGCAGCTTAAAATGAAATACTACATTATAGCCGGAGAGGCATCAGGTGATTTGCATGGTTCTAATTTAATGAAAGCTATTTTCAAACAAGATTCCAATGCTGAAATCCGGTTTTGGGGTGGCGATTTAATGCAGAAAACAGGAGGAACTTTAGTAAAACACTATCGGGAATTAGCATTTATGGGCTTTGTAGAAGTGCTGTTTAATTTAAAAACTATTTTAAATAATATTAAATTTTGTAAAGCAGACATTCAGCAATTTCAGCCTGATGTTATTATTTTTATTGATTATCCCGGTTTTAACATGCGTATTGCACAATGGGCTAAACAAAAGGGTATTCCCACACACTACTACATTTCTCCGCAAATATGGGCCTGGAAGGAAAACCGAATTAAAGCGATTAAAAGAGATGTAGACAAAATGTATGTGATTTTACCTTTTGAAAAAAACTTTTACGAAGACAAACATCATTATCCGGTAGAATTTGTGGGACATCCGCTTATTGATGCCATTCAAAATCAAAAACCAATAGAAGCTGCTACTTTTAGAACTGAAAACAATTTAAGTGAAAAACCTATTATTGCGTTACTGCCCGGAAGCCGAAAACAAGAAATCACTAAAATGCTTTCGGTGATGCTTAGCGTAGCAGATGATTTTCCGGATTATCAGTTTGTAATTGCAGGAGCTCCGGGTCAGGAATTTTCTTTTTACGAAAAGTTTATTACCAAAAATAATATCCGATTTACTGCTAACAAGACGTATGATTTGTTAAAAATTGCTCACGCTGCCTTAGTTACTTCGGGTACAGCAACTTTAGAAACAGCGCTTTTTAAAGTTCCGGAAGTGGTTTGTTATAAAGGAAGCTGGATTTCCTACCAAATCGCAAAACGCATTATTACCTTAAAATACATCTCATTAGTTAACTTAATTATGGATGAAGAGGTAGTAACCGAATTAATTCAGGACGACTGCAATACTAAAAACATAAAAAAGGAGTTAACTAAAATACTGGATTCCCAATACCGCCAAAATCTATTAGCTAAATACGATATATTAGAACAAAAGCTGGGCGGAACCGGAGCAAGCGAAAAAACAGCTCAATTAATTATTGCCAATTTAAATGCATAGTAAAAGCCTTTTAAAACCGTTATTGTATTTCATTCTTTTACCAATTATCTTTACTTCCTGTAAATCCACCGCAGTAGCAACCGGCAAAAAAGAAAAAAATAACAGCTTGCATCTGGCTGATAAAATAATCAAAACTGCCTCGGAGAATCTGGGTGCTCCATACAAATATGCCGGAACCACAAAATCAGGTTTTGATTGTTCCGGATTGGTTTTTTCCACTTTTAATCAATATGACATTAAACTCCCGCGAAGTTCTGCAGAGCAATCTAAAGTGGGAATTGATTTAGGAAAAAATCTTTCGAAAGCTCAAAAAGGAGATTTAATCTTTTTTAAAACCAATGGGCGGAGTAAAATCAATCATGTAGGCATTATAACTGAAACTAAAGATGACGAAGTGCAGTTTATTCACTCTTCCACTTCCAGAGGAGTCATAATTTCCTCAACCAAAGAAGCTTACTATGATAAAACTTTTACACAGCTGAGCAGAATTTTACCTTAAAAAAAGATTACTCTATAGAAAATTCGTACTTTAGAATCATGAAAGTATTTGAATTTCCATTGGCAAGAATCACAATAAGTTTTCTACTGGGAATTCTGACTGCTTTTACTTGTCGTCCCAATCCAAAATGGATTTTCGGATTTCTTATTTGTTTCTTATTACTAACATGTTTTTTTATTTTTTTAGTCCGCAAAAGCCGCAAGAACAAACGCTATACTTCTCTGCTTTGCTATTTCATTTCTTTCCTTACCGGAATAAGCAGTTTGATAATTCAGACTGATTCTTTTCAAAAAGACAATTACAGTAATCACAAAACCGTTTTTGAAAAAGAGCATTCTGTTACACTGGTTATCAGAGAAAAATTAAAAAACACTACTTACAATCAGCGTTACATCGCTTTGATTAAATCGATAGACCATAAAAATTACAGTGGGAAAATTTTACTGAATATCTCTAAAGAAAGTACTTTACAAACACTACAGACAGGAAACATTTTACGCATTCAGGCTTATATTCAAAAAAACAAAAAGCCTGATAATCCTAATCAGTTTAATTATGGTAGTTATCTTGATAAAAAGCAAATCTATGCCCAGATATATGCTAATCTAACAGCTATTGAACTAAGTTCTGAATTACAAAAAGACAGCTGGTTTTACATTGCCAAAATCAGAACCCGAATAACTGATAATTTACAAAAAGCACATTTTGACCCAACAGCACTAACAGTAGCCGCCGCTTTAATTTTAGGTCAAAGACAGGATATCGATCCCGGGATTGTTCAGGATTATCAATATGCAGGTGCCATTCATATTTTGTCGGTTTCCGGATTGCATGTTGGTTTTATTTTTTTATTTCTAAATTTTATACTCATCCCAATTCCAAATACCCGAAAAGGGTCATTTTTAAAATTAAGCATAATATTAAGCTGTTTGTTCATTTTTGCATTCGTTGCCGGTCTATCGCCTTCTATTGTCCGATCGGTTACCATGTTTTCTTTTGTTGCCATTGGATTACATCTTAGAAGAAGCGTGAATATCTACCATACCTTATTAGTATCAATATTATTGATCTTACTTTTTCAGCCCTATTTCCTGTTTGATGCCGGATTTCAATTGAGTTATTTAGCGGTGTTTTTTATTGTTTGGTTCCAACCTGTTTTATCGCAACTTTGGAAACCAAAAAACAAAACAGCAAAATACAGCTGGGATATTTTAACGGTTTCATTCGCTGCTCAAATAGGGACTCTGCCTTTAAGTTTGTACTATTTTCATCAATTTCCGGGGTTATTTTTCATCACTAATCTGGCAGTTATCCCATTATTAAGTTTTATAATGTTTCTGGGAATTATAGTAATGGCATTTTCAGCAATAAATTTTACCCCTTTTTGGTTAACAAAACCGCTGGAATGGAGCATTTATTTACTGAATAAAATCATCAATACTGTAGCTTCATTTGAACAATTTATTATCAAAGACATTCCTTTTAATTTCAGTCTGCTTACTTTTAGCTACCTTTTAATTATTGCCTTTATAATCTGGTTTAAAAAGCCGTATTTTAAAAGTTTAGCATTCGCATTACTTAGCATTATTTTATGTCAGCTAACATTCCTAAGTAACAAATGGCAAATTCAGCATCAGGAAGAATGGCTTGTTTTTAATCAAAAAAGAAACAGCCTCATAATTCAGCGACAGGGAAATGAAGTTGTTGTTTATTCTAAAGATAGTGCTGTCGCAAAAAACAAAATGCTTAACTCTTATTTAATTGCAAATTTTTGCCGTATAAAAAATCAAAAAGAAATACAGCACGTGGCATATTTCAAAGCGAATAAAATTCTTATTCTGGACAGTGCCGGTATTTTTCCGGAAAACACAAAACCGGATATTATTCTGCTCACCCAATCGCCTAAAATAAATATCGACCGTATCCTCTTATCTTTACAGCCAAAACTGGTAATTGCGGATGGCTCTAATTATAAATCGATGTTACCGCAATGGGAAATGAGTTGTAAGAAACAAAAAATCCCTTTTCACGCTACTGCCGAAAAGGGATACTTTCAATTAAAATAATTGTATTCTCTAATTTTATTTCTGACTTAAAATTCCGTTAGCCACTTCTAACCAGGCAACCGGGCCACCGGGAACATAACCTGTTTTTCCAAGTGGTTGTAAATTAAATTTCTCATCCTTCTTCTCACCTCTAACGAAGTAAACTGTCGGATACCCCACAATCCCTAACACACCTCTAATCTGGTTATACTCCTGTCTAATCTCTTGGGCTTGAGGTGTCCTTGTTGGATCATCTATTTCAACCAATATCACTTTTTCTTTTGCCCATTTAGTAAATTCGGGTGTTGTTAAAACTTCTTTCTGCAAACGCATACACCATGTACACCAATCACTTCCGGTAAAAAACATGAGTAATGGCTTATTTTCTTTATTCCCTATTGCAATAGCTTCCTTAACATCTGTATGCCATGTTAATTCTTCTTTTTGTGCCTGAGCAGAAACTATACCAATACAGAAAACAGCAATTAAATATATTTTTTTCATAATTTTCTATTTTGTTCGAATAGTCAACAAATATAATGCCTAATTTTTATTTCACACCGTGCATTAACTTTTTAATTACCGGAGACATTCCAATTGAGAACAAAGCGACCAAAATTGAAATAATTGTTAACATCCAGAAAAAGTAACTCAATCCATGCTCATTGGCAATTTTATCAATATTTTCTCCAAACATACCTGCTCCTTTCATTCCGATAGCTACTGCCAAATACCACACACCAAACATAAAGGCAATCATACGAGCCGGAACCAACTTACTCACATAAGAAAGTCCAACTGGCGAAATACACAATTCTCCCATTGTGTGAAAAAGGTAAACCAAAATCAACCAGATCATACTTACTGAAGCTGTTTTTGCCCCTGGTTCAATACCATTTGCACCAAAAGCCACGCAAGCCATCCCTAATGCCAGTAATCCCATTCCGATTCCGTATTTTAAATTTGCGGAAGGATTGTATTTACTTTCCCACCATTTTGAAAATAACGGAGCCAAAGAGATGATGAATAATGAATTTAAAGTAGAAAACCATGTTGCCGGAACTTCTGTTAAAGCAGTGGCCACTTTTTCAATTTTTAATCTTTCCAAAGTTGAATCAGATAAGGATA
Organism: Flavobacterium sp. ARAG 55.4; assembly: GCF_051846875.1. Classification (NCBI taxonomy): domain Bacteria; kingdom Pseudomonadati; phylum Bacteroidota; class Flavobacteriia; order Flavobacteriales; family Flavobacteriaceae; genus Flavobacterium; species Flavobacterium sp. ARAG 55.4. Next base: position 111,750 of record NZ_JBPYCT010000004.1, read on the forward strand.
AATATCCTGCAGTATAATAATCTTTAGTAAGCATCCATATTGCAATTGCCCATAATATGATAAAACTTATACTCAATATGATATTGGCAACAGCATAATATTTGAAAGTCTGTTTGAATAATAAAATTAAAACCCAAGTAATAATAATTAAAGGTAAAATAGTAATTAATGAATTGACAACCAAAAAGATTACACTCCAGTTACCCACTAAAATACGATCGGTATAATCACTTGCAAATATGGTCAAACTATTTGGAGACTGCTCAAAAATAGCCCAGAAGAAAATAGTCAGAAAAGCGAAGAAGGTTACTGCTATTAGTTTTTCTTTGGTGATTTTAGAATACTGTGTAAATCTGTAAATTAATAATATAATAAAAACAATCAAAGCCGAAACAATTGCAATCGAGTTCCCATCAGATCCCAGAAAAGAAAAAAGATTTATCTTTCCTCCTGATATTTTTGATGCTGGATCATTTAGAAGCCATAATAAAGCTACAATTGAAGAGAAAGCTATTGCTACTAATTGCAAGGGAGAAAAAGGATTTCTTTTATCCAAATCCAAAGCCTCAGCTTTTGCTTTACTCTCCTTGTTCGGTTTTAGGCCAATATCACCGAAGATATTTTGAGACAGCCAAAACTGCAGCATTCCGAAGAACATAAAAATCCCTGCTAATCCAAAACCATAACTCCAACCTACCTTTTCACCTAAATAACCACAAAGTAAAATTCCGAAGAAAGCTCCGGCATTTACGCCCATGTAAAATAATGTATATGCTCCGTCTTTCTTTTCAGGACGATCTTTATACATTTCCGAAATGATAGAGGTCATGTTAGGCTTGAAAAAACCATTTCCAAAAACCAACAAAACCAATCCAAGATAAATAGAAAATTCCGTTTCAACAGCCATAGATGCATGTCCTAAAGTCATCAAAACTGCCCCGACAACAACTGCCCATCGAAAGCCAATTACTTTATCGGCAAAATAACCTCCAAGCATTGTAGAGAGATACACTAATCCCACGTAAGAACCGAAAAGTGCAGAAGCATTTTCACGAGTCCATCCCCAACCGCCATCTATAAAAGAAGTGGTTAAAAATAATATTAACAGAGAACGCATTCCGTAAAATGAAAAACGCTCCCACATCTCTGTAAAAAACAAAACGAATAAACCGGCAGGATGACCTAAAACGGTACTCTTAAAAAATTGATCTGTATTATTCTGACTCATCTATATTAATTATTTAATTCTTTATCAACTCCGTGCATTAATTTTTTAATTACTGGTGAAAGTACAAATAGCACAACTCCAAAACCAATTCCTGTATAAAAAAGATATTCAAAAAGCACTAAGTAACTTTGTTTTGCTAAATTTAAGTCAGGAGCCGTACCATTTGAAGTATCTACTGAAGCGATATTTGCTAAAATTGATGCAATAAATTCGGAACTTGCTGTTGCCAAAAACCACACCCCCATCATAAAACCTACAATTTTTGCCGGTGATAATTTTGTTACAGCAGAAAGCCCAACAGGAGACAAGCATAATTCTCCACATGTATGTAGAAAGTAAGTTAGTATTAACCAAATCATAGCTACTTTTCCAAGTCCTGATAAACTAATCCCTAAAACCAAAGAACCAAAACCTAATCCCACGAGCAATAAAGCCATAGAAAACTTCACAGCCGTATTTGGATTATATTTCCCAAGTTTCACCCATAACCAGGCAAAAACAGGCGCTAACAAAATAATAAATAATGCATTAAAGCTTAGAAATTGCCCAGCAGAAATAGTGTGCCCAAAAAAGTCCCTATCCAAAATTCTGTCAGCAAATAAATTTAATGATGTGTAAGCCTGTTCGAATAATGCCCAGAAAATAACAGTGAAAACAATCAAAATTGTCAAAGCAATCAACTGTTCTCTGGCTTTTTTATCTAATTGTGTAATACTATAATAAACAATATAAACAAACGAAGCGGCTCCGGCTATCATTAAAGAATAAGATACAGCTTCATGTCGCTGCACCATCTGCCAAAAAATTAATGCTGATAGAACACTCAGAAAATAAATAATCCATTCGTTTTTTAATCCAAAAGATTTCTTTTCTAATAATTCCGGCACTTTTGATTCTCCTTTTCCTTTCAACAATTTTTTTCCTGAAATAAAAGTCAACAAACCAAAAAGCATTCCTACCCCAGCAGCTCCAAATCCGTAACTCCATCCATACTTTTCTCCAAGCCATACACAAATTAAAGTAGCTAAAAAAGAACCAAGATTTATTCCCATATAGAATAAGGTAAACCCGGAGTCTCTTCTTTTATCACCCACTTCATAAAGTTCTCCAACTAATGAAGATATATTCGCTTTAAGGAAACCGACACCAACAATTATAAGAGACAGTGAAAAATAAAATATCTGTAATGCTAAATCATCTCTTGTGATTTCACCCGTTACTGATTGCGTAGCAGCATTCCCTTCATAAGCCATTCCAAGATGTCCTAATACCAGCATTATTCCTCCAAAAACAATGGCTTTACGAAATCCTAAATACCGGTCTGCAATAAAACCTCCAATTACCGGAACTGCATATACAAGGGCTGCATAACTTCCAATTAACAAATTCCCATTTACATCTGTAAAAAGATGGTAACGAGTTAAATAAAAAATCAACAAAGCTTTCATTCCATAAAATGAAAAACGTTCCCACATTTCTGTAAAAAACAATATAAAAAGGGCTTTTGGATGTCCAAAAAAATCTTCTTTGTTTACTGAGTCATTTGTCATAAAGCGTTGATTATTTATAAATTTTCATTTATAAAGTTAGTCATTTTATTAAACAACTGAATCCGGGTCATTCCCCCATAAATTCCGTGATTACAATCCGGATAAATCTGAGAATCAAATTGTTTATTGGCTTTTATCAAAGCATTCATCATTTCCATAGAATTTTGAAGATGCACATTATCATCAGCGCTTCCGTGAATTAAAAGATATTTCCCTTTTAACTGAGCAGCAAAATTAATAGGTGAATTATCATCATATCCACCTGGATTCTCCTGTGGAGTATGAAGGTACCTTTCGGTATAAACGGAATCGTAAAAACGCCAGTTAGTAACCGGAGCTACTGCAATCGCCATTTTAAAAACATCATTTCCTTTCAAAATACAATTGGAAGCCATAAATCCACCATATGACCAGCCAAAAATTCCTATTCTGTTTTTGTCCACATAAGGATAATTCCCAATCACTTTAGCAGCATCAATCTGATCTTCAACTTCGTATTTTCCCAGTTGCAACTGTGTTACTTTTTTAAATTCAGCACCTTTAAAACCAGTTCCTCTTCCGTCCACACACACTACAATATATCCTTGCTGCGAAAGCATTAAACACCAGTAATCATCCAGAGAATTCCATTGATTCGCTACTTGCTGAGAACCCGGTCCCGAATACTGCGTCATAAATACAGGATACTTTTTAGATACATCAAAATCTTTTGGTTTAATCATCCAGGCATTTAATTCAATTCCTTTCTCTGTCTTTAAAACAAAAAACTCTTTTTCAGGTAAATTGTATTCTTTCAACCGTTGTGTTAAAGCAGCATTATCTTCAATAACTTTCAATTCTTTGCCCGATTTGACTTCATTCAAAGTATAAGTGGTAGGCTGATTCACGCTGGAAAAAGTACGGATATAATAATCAAAATTTGGGCTGAATGTAGCTTCATTAGTCCCGTTTTCATCAGATAATGCTATTTTACTTTTCCCATTCAAAGCAATCTTATAAACACCCCGGTTTATCGAACCGTTTTCGGTTGACTGATAAAACGCCGTATTGTTTTTCTCATCAATCCCGTAAAAGCTTGTAATTTCCCAATTCCCTTTAGTCACCTGATTTTTCAGTTTTCCTGTTTTATCATAATAATAAATATGATTAAAACCGTCTTTTTCGCTGGTCCAGATAAAACTATTGTCTTTTAGAAAAGTAAGATTATCGGTAACATCAATATAAGCTTTGTCTTTTTCGTTTAAAACCACTTTTTTAGCAGCTGAATTTCCATCAATAAAAAACAGGTCTAAATTATCCTGATGTCTGTTTAAAACCTGAGCAGATAAAACATTTGCATCATTAGTCCATTGAAGTCTGGCAATATAAAAATCGGAGTAATCACTCAGATTGACTTTTTGCGTTTGCTGGGAATTAATATCACAAATATGAAGAGAAACTTCGGAGTTTTTTTCTCCTGCCTTTGGATACTTAAAAGTCATCATCTGTGGATACAAACTTTCTCCATAAACCGGCATAGAAACTTCCGGAACCTGAGATTCATCAAATCGGATGTAAGCAATTTTCCTGCTGTCTTTGGACCAGTCAAAAGCTCTCACAAATGAAAACTCCTCCTCATAAACCCAGTCACAAATTCCGTTAATAATTGCATTTTTTTTACCGTCGGCTGTAATTTGTGTTGTCGTTGTTGCTGCTATATCATAAACATATAAATTATTTTCTCTGGCAAAAGCAATTTTCTTTCCATCAGGAGAAAAAGTGGGTTCCTGAATTTGGAAATCAAATAATCGTGTTATTTCTTTTTTCGAAATATCATATAAATAATAATCTGCAGTAAATGAATGGCGGTAAACAGCTGTAGAATTACAGGCCAACAATAGTTTTTTCTCTTCCGAATCAAAAGTGTAGGCATCAATAGCCGGTATTTTTTCTGATTTAGAATCTACAATTGTTGCCGTTTTTTGTAAACTGGAAAAATCATACAAGTCAATTTGTGTAGACTGTGTTGCCTGATCATAATTCAAAACCGTGTATTGATTGGATTTTTTTAACGAATGTAATTCGTCCATATCCTGAGTGCGATACGTTCCTCGATAAATAGATTCGACAGTTATTTTTTGTTGTCCAAAAACAACCATACTCAACAAAAACAAAACGAAGGAAAGCAGCTTGTGATTCATATTTTAAATTATCTGTATAGAAAACCCCAATTTTAGTAAAAAAAAGATACATATCAGCTATTTTATTGATTAAAATTCAGCCAATAAAAAACAATAATCTTATTTATTGATGCTAATTTAATGAAAAATAAAAAGGCTAAAACGTATCTTTGCCGCTCATTATATTTTAATTAACTGAAAATGAATAAAACCGTAGCAGGATTCTCAAAACTATCAAAAGAAGAAAAAATAAACTGGATTGCCTCCGCTTACTTTTCAAATCCGGAAAATGCCGTTTTATTATTAAAAAAATACTGGAATTCTGATGAAAAACTTCAAAAACTGCATGATGAATTTATAGAAAACACCATTAGTAATTTCTATATTCCGCTGGGTGTGGCTCCTAATTTTTTAATTAATGATAAATATTTTACTATCCCAATGGCAATTGAAGAAAGCTCTGTAGTTGCTGCAGCTTCTAAATCGGCTAAATTCTGGGCTAGCCGCGGTGGTTTTAAAACTACAATTCTCAATACGGAAAAAATAGGTCAGGTTCATTTTTTATACCGAGGAGATATTTCTAAACTGGAACTGTTTTTTGCCCGGACAAAAGCTAAATTTTTCTCAGAAACAGAAAGTCTTACTAAAAACATGCAACAGCGTGGTGGTGGAATTCTGGACATCCGACTGGAAGACAAAACCCAGTTATTAGACGATTATTTTCAGCTTCATGCTACTTTTGAAACCATCGACAGCATGGGGGCTAATTTTATCAACTCCTGTTTGGAACAATTTGCTAAGATTTTAAAAACCGAAGCACAGGCTTACGAACTTTTTACTGAAGAAGAAAAAAACATCGAAGTGGTGATGAGCATTCTTTCTAATTATGTGCCAAATTGCATAGTTAGAGCCGAAGTTTCCTGCCCAGTAGAACAATTAGCAGAGAAACACATTCCGAATCCTGAAATTTTTGCACAGCGTTTTGTTCAGGCCGTGCAAATTGCCGAAGTAGAACCTTTTAGAGCCGTAACGCACAATAAAGGAATTATGAACGGAATTGACGCCGTAATCCTGGCTACAGGTAATGATTTCAGAGCTGTAGAAGCAGGTATTCATGCTTATGCTGCCAGACAAGGTCGATACAGCAGTTTATCTCATGCTAAAGTTGAAAACGGAATATTTAGTTTCTCGCTGGAAGTGCCATTAGCCTTAGGAACTGTAGGCGGATTAACGAGTTTACACCCCTTAGTAAAGCTTTCGCTGGAAATGCTCGAAAACCCATCTGCAAAAGAATTAATGGAAATTGTTGCTGTGGCCGGACTAGCTCAAAACTTTGCCGCTTTACGCTCCTTAACCACAACAGGAATTCAGGACGGACATATGAAAATGCATCTGAATAACATTCTGAACCAACTTGAAGCTACTAAAAACGAACGTGATGCTGTACAAAAACATTTTAAAGACCATGTGGTTTCGCATAGCGGAGTCGTTAATTTTATTGACAGTTTAAGAACAAAACAATAGCAGCTATTTTAATTTAATTTGGAAATGGATACAAAAAAAACATTTTACAGCAACGGAAAATTATTAATCACTGCTGAATATCTGGTATTGGACGGAGCTAAAGCATTGGCATTGCCTACCAAATTTGGTCAAAACTTAATTATTGAAGAAAGTAAAAATGCGGAGATTAACTGGAAAAGTTTTGATGCTGATGGTTCCACTTGGTTTGAAGACAGCATTACTTTCTCAGAAATAAAAAATCCTGTTTCAGCAAAAGAAGAATCAGTAAAAACCACTTTAATAAAAATTCTGCACGAAGCTTATCTTTTAAATCCAGATTTTCTGAATCAGGAAAAAGGATTTCAAATCACCACCGAATTAACATTTCCAAAAAAATGGGGCTTAGGAACTTCTTCCACACTTATCAACAACATAGCACAATGGTTAAATATTGATGCTTTTGAGTTGCTGAATAAGAGCTTTGGAGGTAGTGGTTATGATATTGCCTGTGCGCAAAACAATACCCCGGTACTTTATCAATTAAAGCACGGAAAAGCGAAAGTAGAGCCGGTTCAATTTTATCCGAACTTTACAGAGAATATTTATTTTGTGTATTTAAATAAAAAACAAAGCAGCAAAACAGCGATAGCCAATTATCAGAAAAATAAAACTACTGATATTGAAAAATACATTTCTAAAACAGATAAAATAACTCATGAAATCCTCCATGCAAAAAACTGCACGATAATGGCCGCTGCAATTGCCAGACATGAAACGATTATGAGTACCATCTTAGAAACAGCTGCTGTAAAAGAAAATTTATTTTCAGATTTTATAGGTGAAATTAAAAGTTTAGGTGCCTGGGGAGGTGACTTTATTATGGTTATTTCTGATGTAAATCCTGTCACTTATTTTAAGTCTAAAGGTTACAAAACAATAATTTCTTATCAGGATATGATATTAAAATAAACAAAAAAGACATAAAAAAAACGTCTCGTTTTAGCGAGACGTTTTTTTATGAAATTAATTATACTAAAATCTAGTAATTAAATTGTTTTCTGTTGTCTTTAATATCAGCGATATCTTTAAGAGCCGGTAACACTCTGCCAACATCTCCTGCTGATTGAGCTTTTACTTTTTCAACATAAGGAGCAACATCTTTCAAAGCCGGAGCTTTAACAATACTTGTCGTTTTCACAACATACACTCCTGTATTTCCTTCGATAGGAGCAGACATTTTATTAGCTGCTAAAGCAAATGCATTTCCTACAACTCTTGGTTCCTGACCTACTCCTCCGTTTAAAACCGGGTTATCCAGAGTTACATCAACAGCCTGCTCCACTTTACTTCCTGTAGCTTTAGCGATTGCTTCAAGAGAACCGGCAGTCATTTTTGCTTTTAGCATTTCTGCTTTTTTAGTTTTCTTCAGTTTTGTTTCGATAAAAGGTCTTACCTGATCAATTGGAGCAAATCCGGAATCATCAATATTTTTAACCGTAGCAATTACGTGACCTAAATTAGCTACTTCAAAACGTTTAACAGATCCTACTTTAGTATTCTCACCAAATGCCCATCTCACGATCGCTCTTTGATTTCCTAAAGGACCAAAACTTTCGTCCATAGCTTTTACAGAAATTGCAGGTGTTACTGTTAATTTCATTTGTTTAGCCACTTTGATAAAATCACCATCAGCAGCAGCCATTTCAAACTGAGTTGCTTCTGTAAAAATCTTATCAGAAGTAGCTTCAGAAGCTTCTAATTTTTGTGCTACAGTAGCCAAACGAATACCATCCTGCTTATCTGTTATTTTGATAATGTGGAATCCAAAAGGAGTTTCAACTAAACCAATTTTTCCAATACCGTTATTGAAAACAAAATCATTGAAATCTTTCACCATCTGACCAGGTCCAAAATACCCCAAATCACCACCTTGCTGAGCTGATGAATCATCAGAATACTGGAAAGCAAGCATCATAAAACTATCCGGATTAGCATTCACCTGCGCTAATACTTCTTCTGCTTTTGCTTTTGCTTCTTCTTTTGTTCTTTTTTCTCTTTGGTTTGGAACCTGAGCACCTTCATAACTAATTAAGATATGACTTGCTTTAGCATTTACCCCTGATTTTTTTCCTAAAGATTTAGAAATACAATAGTAATTTCCAAAAACATAAGGTCCGTAAACTTCTCCGGGAGCCAAATTAAATAATTGATCTGCATCTACAGCCGGTAAATCTTTCTTAGCTACATACGTAGAATCATAAGGAATATCCGAATTTGAGTTTACAAACTCAATAACATTATTAGTAGTTCTGAATCCTGCTACAGTATCGTTTTTACCAGTCGCCTGATTGTACACTACACTTCCTGACAACAAACTGCTGATTCTTGATTTCACTTCAGCCTCATCTGCTGCAGAAGCTTTATCTTCAATCAATACATATTCTATTCCTCTTGATTCCTCAGCTTTATATTGTTTTTTATTTTCTTTCATATAGGCTAAAATCTCAGCGTCAGTCACTTTTACATCACTATCTTTAATAGAAGAATATAAAGCGCCCACATATGAAAAATTAGCTTTATTAGCTTCCATTTCATATTTCAATTTACCTTCAGCCTGAGTAGTGTAAAAAGCTGCCTTTATTAAAGTGCTGTAGATTTGGTATTTTGCATTTAACTCAGCATCTTTTTCTCTTTGTTTCAAATATTCTGCCTGTGCAGGATTAGATTTAAAATACTCTTTAAATTTAGTCAGATCAAACATCCCCGCAGCATTTAAAAACATTGGATTTTGTCCAATATTCTGATCTGCTTTTAAGATTTCAATGATATGTTTTTCACCAACTCTTAATCCTAATTTATCAAATTCGTCAGTTAATAAAGCAACCGAAACTTCCTGTTCCCAAACTCTGTTAGCAGCAGCTGTAGAAGTGATTCCCTGACCACTTTTTTCAACATTGCTTACTTTAAGTCTAAAATCCTCAAATGAAATATCTTTTCCATTGATGCTTCCTACATCTTTTGAGGTACTGCTAAAACTTCCGCTTTTGAATAAATCACCAATGATAAATGCAAATAAAGCCAATGCAATAACTGCAATCATTAAAGCGGAACGCTGTCTAATTTTTGATAAAACTGCCATTTTTATTGTTGTTAATTTTATATTCAGTTTGCGAAAATACAATTATCTAGTTAATAATAATACAAGTAACGTTTTATTTTAAAAGATTTTTTGTTTTTCTAAAAAAATCACTCTTTTACGGTCATTTTTACTAATTCAATTTTTTTATTTGTGGCTTCTTCTATCACAAAATGGTAATTACCAATAGTGATTACATCGCCCATTTGAGGAATTTCTTTAGTAAAATCTACAATAAAACCGCCTAAAGTTCCATAAGAATCACTTTCGGGAATTTGTAATTTATAGGTCTGATTTAGGTATTCCACATCAAAACGCGCCGAAAAAAGATAGGTATCCTCTTCCAGTTCTTTTTCTATTAATTCCTCATCAGAATCATGCTCGTCTTCAATTTCACCAAATAATTCTTCGACAATATCTTCTACAGTAATGATTCCCGAAGTCCCTCCATACTCATCTAAAATTACTGCTACACTTTTTCGTTTTTTAATCAGCAAATCCATAACATCTTTGATGTAAATGGTTTCCGGAACAAATTCGACCGGAATAACTACTGATTTAATATTTTTAGGTTTTTTAAACAAATCAAACGAATGTACATAACCCACAATCTCATCTAATGAATTTTCATAGACTACAATTTTAGAATACCCCGTTTCTACAAACAAATCTTTTAACTCATCAACAGAATCGTATAAATCGACTGCTACAATTTCAGTACGTGGCGTCATAATATCTCTGGCTTTTACTCCTGAAAATTCCAGAGCATTCTGAAAAATCTGAATTTCAGAATCCACTTCTTCATCATCTTCTATTGTACTCATTTGTTCAGTGATATAATTCCCGAGTTCTACTTTAGAAAAATACAACTGAATCTGATCTCCTTCTGTTCTGAAAAAACGTTTTAAAATAAAATCGGAAACCCAAATTAAAAATGTGGAAATAAAATAAAACAGCAAATAGAACATGTAAGCCGGAACAGCAAAAAACTTAATTAACACATTTGAATAAATCTGAAAAAAGACTTTTGGAAAAAATTCAGCTGTTATCAGAACCACTATTGTAGACAATACGGTCTGGATTAATAAATTCAACAAATCAGAAAAATGATAACTCAGCGAATGAATCCAGCTCATCAGTAAGTCACCCATAAAAAAACCATAAACCACTAATGCTATATTGTTACCAATAAGCATAGCGGCTATAAATTTAGAAGGTTTCTCTGTAAGTCTTGTTAGTATTTTAGAGATAAAGCTATCTTGTTTTTTTTCTATTTCAAGATAAATTTTATTAGACGAGACAAATGCAATTTCCATCCCTGAAAAAAAAGCAGACAGTATTAAACATAGTATAATAATACTAATTTCCATAAATTATGATTTACGGTTGCGATCTTCCATTTTTTTCGCAAATCTTCTTCTAAAGAAGAACATAAAAACACCCAAAGCAGCTATTAAAAGACTTAAAAGAGGCGTTTTAGACGGGTCATTCCATTTTATGATGGCATCATAAACAAAAAATAAAGCAAAAAGAATATAAATGTAAGGGGTATATTTTAAATAACGCATAGTATGTGTAAATTATATTATTCGGCGGTTAGTACTTCACCGGTTATTCTTTGAGAATTAACAACTTTAAAATCTTTACTAAAATCAATTCCCTGACCGTTAGAAACACCTTTTAAATCTGTAAATTTAAACTTTTTCTCCGTAAAAAACCATTCGTTTTTCTGATCATAATACAATTGCTCCGTTTCCAGCATTTGTCCGTTTTGTGAAACAATCTTTACTTTTCCCTGCAAATCAATGATTCCTGTTTGTTTATACGAAATAGCATAATTAGAAGTAACATGGGTTTCTTTAGCCTTGTTATCATATAATGTCAAATCAATTCCTTTAGGAAATTCAGTAAAAGGAAAATCAACTGTAGCATAATCCAGCATCTTAGAACTGACCAATACTGCTTTTATAAAACCGGAATCAGTATATTTTAAATTCACTTTATCGGCATCACCACTGGGAGCAAATTCAGTAAAATTATTTTGCTGTACTTTCTTAAAATTACTTTCGCACCCAAAAAACAGAGTCACAGCTATTGCCATGACTACCGGAAATATATTATATGTTTTAAATACACGCATAATGCAATTTAGAAAAAGTACTGTTTAAAATTCTTAAGCAGTTATTAATCAAACTTTCTCTTCACAAACCATCGGTCGTTCAACGAAAGTCCTACGCTGAACTTAGCATAATTTTCCTGAATTAAACCTGCCGAAGTTGTTCCTCGTTTTCCATATTCAAATCCAAAATTAATATTAGAAAAAGTCCCTGAAACCGGTAATCCCAATCCAAGACTAAAACCGGCATCTTTTATTGACTCAGCGTTCACAACCAATCCCGTTTCTTCATATTTAACACCAGCTCTAAAAACAATTCGTTTAAAATAACTGGTAAAAGAATTATAGTTAGGAATAAAATAACCTCCCAGACTATATTTCATTGCTTTTTCATAGGAGACATTAGGCATCGTATTGTAAGTATTAGCCAAATCACCTTTACTGGCTGAAGTAAACTGAGCACCTACAAGCCATTTTCTGGATTCGCCAATTCCAACACCTATTTTTAATTCGCTAGGTAACGTTAAATCTCTTGAAAAAGTCTCCTCATCAGAAGATTCTACTTCAGAATACTCAAAATCAGAATTATAATTTACAGAAGAAATAACTCTGGAATTAGAAGACCCCAGATTCCCTTCCAGTTTATAACTCAAACTGCTGAAAAAATTTAATTTTTCATTTAGTTTTGCCTGATACATGGCTCCGAAATTAAAATTAACCCCGGACAAATCAGCTTCATTTAATTCCAGACTCCCTAAAGCTACTCCATTAACATACTGCATATCAGTAGTTTCAATATGTCCGAAATTATATTCTACATTAGCTCCCAAACTAAAATTGGGTGCAACTTTATAAGAAAGCGCAAAAAAAGCTTTGTTTAATCCTCCGCTACCAAAATCACGACTGTTTGCACCATTTACTTCGTTAGAAATAACCGCTATCTTGTAACCTACAGAAGAATAAGGAAGTAAACCAAAACCAACCCCTAATTTACCCATAGGCAATCCTACCGCCAGGTAATCAAAAGTAGTTCTTTTTGCTTTTTCAGAACTGGACTCATTTTTTAAAGTCGTCAAATTATAAGTACCTCCAACAGTAAAAGTGGTCAATTTCAGGTTAGAAAAACCCGCCGGATTATCTAAATTAATATGGATACTATCCTGTTCCACCTGAACACCTGCCATGGAACGACTTTCTACAGTCCCCTTAAACCGTACATCTCCGATTCCGTAAAAAGAATAGGGAGATGAAGTTCCTTCTTGTGCAAAAGATGCCAGGGATAAAAGCAAGCAAAGGCTTGATATAATTTTTCTAATCATTTTTGATTTTATATTGAAATGTTTGATTCAAACTCTCCAAAAGGAAATTTGAATTGGCAAATATGGTATTTTTTAATCGTTTAGCCAAAAATTCTGCATCACCACCCGTTAAAATTATGATAATTTTTGAACAGCCCGTTTTATATTCCTCTATAAAACCATCAATTTCATAGACCAATCCGTTTACCACACCCGAGTGTATGGATTCTGAAGTTGATTTCCCCACATAAGATTCCGGACTTTGCAATTTTAATAACGGAAGTTTTGCTGTAAACGCATGCAGAGATTCATATCTTAACCGCAATCCCGGCGCAATAGCACCACCCTGATACACATTATTTTCATCTACAAAATCATAGGTCACACAGGTCCCTGCATCAATTACCAGTCGGTTTTGGTTTGGATATAACAAAGCAGCACCAGCAGCCAGCACCATCCTATCAATTCCTAAAGTTTTTGGGGTTCCGTAATTATTGATAAACGGAAAAGCATCTTCATGTGAAACAAAATGAACCTGAACCCACTTTTCAAATACTAAAAAGGCCTGTTTTTCAACATCTGCTACCGAAGAAACTACTAAACTATTTATCGTCTGAAATTCTTTTAAAATTTTTTTAATCTCATTTTCCAGCACTGTTTTATCAAAAACAAAGTTTTTCAAATTAGTATTTCCCTCAAAAACAGCTGCTTTAATTCGGGTATTCCCCACATCAACAGTTACTATCATATTTTGGTTTTTGCTTGGGCGAAGGTACGAATAGATTTTTTCATAAAAATGTTTTGGATATATTAAAAATGGTTCTATATTTGCACCCGCAACAAGCACGGTACCTTAGCTCAGTTGGTAGAGCAATGGACTGAAAATCCATGTGTCCCTGGTTCGAACCCTGGAGGTACCACAAAACCCGAATAGCAATATTCGGGTTTTTTGTTTTTTATAAACTTTTAAAAATGCATTACTTATATATTCTTTTTTAGTTCAGCAGATAAACTGGTTTTTAAATTCCTGTCAGCGTTATATGTATTGAAAATAAATATAACAAAAAAACCTCCCGTTTTTCAGGAGGCTTCTTCACTACAAATTAAAATACTATTCTAAATTATTTCATCAAACGCACTTCATAAATACCGGCAATAGACGAATTCGGTTTCGCCTGAAATTTCACTTCCAGTAATTTTGCATTCGATTTTAAAACCTCAGCCAGAATTTCGATTGTTTTATCCACAAACTGATTGCCTTCTGTCCCATCCAATGTAATCGAGGCAATTAAAACCGAGTTCATATAAATATCAAAGTTTTTATTTTTATCAGAACCAAAATAAGTGAATCTTAATTTACGGGCTTCGAGTTTGGGGTTTTTCAATTCATAACTAAAGAATCCCGTTCCGTTTCTATAATGTCGTTCTTTATAAATTCCGGTATCGGTTTTTTCTCCTTTAAAATTGTGATCATTTTCCGGCTGTTGCTCACCCGCTGTAATCATATCAACGGTTTGTGCTTCTAATTTCATTTTAGCATCTTCCCTTTCTTTCATAGCAGCCTGCAATTCCGGTAATTTTTCTTTTGTGGTATAAGGCCAGTACAACATATATCTTGCGTCGTGAATTTGGAAAAAAGGCACCAATTGCAAATCCTTAAATTGATCCTGATAGGTAATATCTGAAATCGAATATGTAAAAGGTTTGTTTTTTACTGCTATTATTGATTGTGCTAAATCAGTCGAATTTGAAACCAGCATTGGCGCTTCTTCAATAGGATAAATGGGTCCACTGGCAATATGTCCCATTCGGCTTCCATCGGCTGTTAATCCTGTCAAATCAGAAGTATCGGTAACAGCCGCTAAAACTACTGGTCCACGTAAAAATGAAACCCAGGCTGATTGATCCGGAAGTTGTTCGGCAGTATTGTGCATGGGTAAAACAACTGCAATTACATCTCCAGATTTCCATTTTCGATTAATGGTTACATACGAATTCGCATCTTTTTCAATTGCTACTTCTTTTCCATTCACCTTAATTTTCATTTCTCCATTAGTAATCCACGAAGGATATCTGAACTTGACAGCAAACTTTTGTGCTCTTTTCAAATCCAATGTAAAAGTGGATTGTTCTTCGAAAGGAAACTTGGTATTTTGCGTAAGTTTTAATCCTTTTTCTTTCCAATCTAAAGTAGACGGAATAAAAAGATTTACGTACAAATCATTCGCATTATGAGCATAAATCATTTCGCCATATTTTCCATGATTTTCTAAACCAGAACCCACACAACACCAAAAAGATTCCTGCGGTTCTGAATACACACGATAATGACGCGGACGAATAGGTGTAAAATACACAAATCCCCCATCAGGATGCTGCGATGACAAAATATGATTGTAAGTAGTACGCTCGTAATAATCCATGTATTTCGATTCCGGATGTGCCAGGAATAAATGCTTACTCAATTTAAGCATGTTGTAGCTGTTGCAGGTTTCTGGACCTTCTCTGGATTCTAGCATCGACGAAAAATCATCCGTAGGATTAAAATGCTCTCTGACACTGTTTCCTCCTATAGAAATGGTTCTGTTATCAACAACAGTATTCCAAAAAAAGTTAGCTGCATCTGCCCATTTAGCATCTCCGCCCACCTCAGCAACACGCATAAAACCAATCACTTTAGGAATTTGTGTATTGGCATGCAATCCATTTAATTTGTCATGATTTTCCAACAATGGATTCAAAATTGTTTTATGCGAAAATTTTTCAGCCAATGCTAAATATTTTTTATCTCCGGTAATAGCGGCTACATCGGCAAAAACTTCGTTCATACCGCCGTGTTCGCTTTTTAACATCAGTTGGATTTGCTCATCAGAAAGATTGTCCACTAATTTCAAACACCAATCCGATAAACGAACCAGCATTTTTTTAGCTTTTTCATTATACGTTAAGGTATAAGCATCAACCAAACCGGCATAAACCTTATGAATATTATACCAAGGCACCCATTTCCCATTCAGTGAAAAACCTCCCGCATCAATCTTCCCTTTAGCAATATCAGCCCACAGTTGTTTACTTCCCGGAACTCCGCCTATATAACCATCTCCATTTTTTAACTGGCACTTTTCCAGATTATCCAGCATATAATCCAATCGTTCTTTTATTTGCAGATTCCCTGTAGCAGCATACATCTCTGATAAGGCCGAAAAGTAATGTCCTCCAATATGACCATCGAGTCCTGTGTTTTCCCAATTGCCATAATTGTCTTTTAAAGGCATTAGTCCGGCTTCTTTTAGATAAGGCGCCAGCAATCTATCGGCATCAAGTTCTAAAATGTATTTCATATCAGTTTGCTGTGCTTTTTGAAAAGGACTTTCTAACAAGCGAACAGATGATAAAGAAAAAGATTGCAATTGTTCCGATTGTCCGTAAACTGAGGTACCAAGAGCAAACAATGCAATTGCACAAAACTTGTTTGTAAAATGTTTTACTACCATAATTTTAATTGAATTTTTTATTCTGAAAACACATGCTCCCTCACCTATTTTCAGAATAGATTTTGTTTTTATTTTGTTTTTATTCGAATAAGCGTAAATGAATAAGCCGGCATTTCAGTTGAAAAATTTTCATCAATAGCAATGGCATCCGTTTTCGGCAAAGCTGTTTTACTATCCGGTGTTCCCGTTAACAAGATACGAGTGGCTTGTGAAGCCGCAATTCCCAGATTTTTTAAATCCAATTGGGTATTTACTGCAACAGGAAGCATATTGACTAATTTTAAAATTAAATCATTGCTTTTGCTATCACGAACTACTGAAACTCCAATGCGTTTTTGAACAGCTTCATTCCCATCAGAAAGCGTAATGCTATTGGGCAAATAAACATCTCCGGCATTATTCCCGTACATTTTCTGAACCTGATAACCTACTGTTGGTTTCACTTCCGAATTATTAAAATAGATAATATCCGGATTCCATTGGGTGTGTCCTTCTTTGGCAAGCATTGGCGCAATAGATGCCATACTTACCACATCGCCGTTGCGCTCAATTGAAGTTAAATATAAGGCTTCCGCCAAAGCCGTTTCGATATTATTAGGACGTCCCGGTAAAAAAGCGGCATATTCTCCTAAATAAACTTTAGCCTTAGAACGATCGTATTTATCATAAAAATTCTGATTATTGATAAACCAACCCACCGATTCGTAATAATGTTCATCTACCATTGGAATATTTAATTTATCGGCAAGTGCCCAGCCTTCATTATAATCTGTTCCTTCATAAAATGGACCAACGGTTCCAATCACGGTAATTTCAGGATGTTTTGCTTTTACAGCATTAAAAATCATGGTAAAACGTTCTTCAAAAATATCTGTAATTAAATCTTCATTTCCTATTCCTACATATTTAAGATTAAAAGGCTTTGGATGTCCCGCTTCGGCTCTTTTCCTTCCCCATTTGGTATTCACATCCCCATTAGCATATTCGATCAAATCCAAAACATCCTGAACATATTCGTCCATTTCATCCATAGGAATTCCGCCTTGTTGTCCCGCTCCGCCAGTTCCTGAATTCTGACAAGGAACACCCGCTGCAACTACCGGCAAAGGCGCTGCTCCCATATCTTCGCAAAACTGAAAATATTCAAAATAACCCAATCCCATCGATTGATGATAGCCCCAAAGATTGCGTTGTGGTTTTCTGGATTCTAATGGACCGATGGTATTTTTCCAATGGTAAATATTATCAACTCCGTCACCATGAGCGACACATCCGCCGGGAAAGCGCATGAATTTTGGCTGAATATCAGTAATGGTCTGAGCCAAATCGGCACGCAGACCATTTTTACGCCCTTTAAAAGTTTTTTGAGGAAACAGCGAAATCATATCCAGAGCAATACTTCCCTGATTTTGAGGCAGAATTTCTAATTTAGCATCAGTCGCTGTTTTATTCGAAACCAAAACAGCGTTGTATTTTTTCCAATTTACACTGTTCGAATTAATCGAAGTTTCGGCATATTTTTCTCCATTTTTCCCTGTCAAACGAACAATTATTTTTGTTTTGGCTGCAGCCAAATTTCGACAAAACAATGAAAAATCATACTTATTTCCTGCTTTTAAAGCAATCCCGTCAAAACCTTCATTAGATAATCCTTTACCAATTTCTGTTGTTTTCAAAACAGCATAATGCTTATTGTTTTCATGAATTGGCGCAAGCGAATCTATTGTAAATGTATTTTGATTTCCTTCGATAGTCCAGGATTTAGAACTATTCCATGATTTATCACGCCCTTCCTTGTCACTCAAAGCATATTCAAAATCACGATTCTGAATCAGCTCTGCATATAATCCGCCATCGGCAGCGTAATTAATATCTTCAAAAAATACACCTGTAAGCATATTGCTTATTTTTTTACTTCCCGAACCGTCAACTGTAATAGTAGCATTTACCGGTTTCAGTGATGCAAAACGAACAGGATCAGTTTTTGAAGATTCCTCTTTTAACTGATTATTATAAGTCGTTAATTGTTCATTTTTTATCAGATTATTTACTAAATCCCAGGAGACTTTATGTACTGTCCCGTTTTGAAGAATTCCGGAAATTGTGATCGATTCTCTTAAATCGGAACGTTTGGAATCCTGAATTGTTTTTGTTTCAGAATAATTTACGAAATTGCTAGTAGTTACAGCAAACAATCCATTTGTCCCATTTGCCGAACTCTTCCATGATATGGTAAAAACTCCATTATTTTGAGAAACTATAGGTTTCAGACAATTGTTATTTTGCATGACTTCTGGATACGATTGACGTCCCCAGTTAATCAAATCCTTAGAAGCAGCGTGTGCAAACGAACCGTCTTTATCATTCAGACTCCATACACAATGGTATACTCCGCCTGCATCCTGAAAAAGATAAGGTGACTTCATTTTTTTCTGAGATCCCCATCTTCCGTAATCTGAAAGTAAAAAATTATGATTCTGCCCTACTGAATGCCAATTTTCCTTATCAACACTCCATGCAAATTGCAGCCCCGTTCTACCGGATAAATTCTCAGGTGTATAAGCAAATAAATAGACTGAGCCAGGATGTACTGCTTTATTGTTATTTGCAAAAATGGGCATCACCATTAGAAGAGATAATGCTAGAGCAATGCATTTGCATTTAATAATATTTTTCATTGGTTTAATTCATTATAATTTTGGCTGGAATTAACAAATGTAAATAAAACATTTATTAATTCTGTTATAATTTTATGAAATCAAACTCACTTAATTAAAAAAAGAAAGTTGGAATCATTTAAAACCAAAAAAAAAATCTCACAGCGAATTTATATCGCTCTGAGATTTTTTTATAATAATCCGAATTTGTAATTATTAATTTAAATAACCCGGATGCTGCGTTAAATTGGGATTATCAATAAGTGGATGACCCGCAGATTTATTGGCAAAAGGAAGCAATTCTGAACGGTTTTGCTGAAATCCGTAATACAATCCGTCACTTCCGTCGGGAGCCTGAATCCAGTTTGGATACTGACCGCCGTTTTCGGCCGAACCTGTTGGTTTAGTATAAATAATATTTCCTATTTGAAGTGTATTAAAACCTCCTGTAAACCCAACTGTTTTTCGGGAATTTCCATTATAAGCGCTGGTATATGCCTGAAACATATTCACCGGATACCATTTATCTTCACTTGTAACTGTAAAGCCATGAGCCTGTGCAATACCTGAAGTCGTAGCAAGGAAATTAGCATACTGAGCAGTATTAGTAGGTATGGTTTGGATTAGTGCAATCTCAGCAGGATCCGTTAAATCAATGTACTCAACTCCCAAAAACGGATCACCATATGTTTGTGCATCCAGATGAAATTTATATAAACGATAAACAGGAGTATTAGCGTATGCATTTTTCCTATCTGAAAGGTCTTTCATATCTTGTTTAGTCGCTGCTAATTCAGTTGCCAGACGATTCATTCGAATTAAATCAGTACGAAGGTTAAATTCACCTGCAAATTCCCATTTGCGCTCCTGAACAATAGCGTCTTCAAATCCCTGTTTGTCAGACGGTATAGGAAGAGATCCAATACCTGCACGGTTTCTTACTTCCTGCAAAGCATTTTTAGCTGCTATTGTTGGATTATTGTTCAGATAATTTTGAGTTTCTGCATACATTAATAATACATCTGCATAACGCAAGACAGGAATATTAACATTTCTTTCTGCTGCACCCTGTGGCTCAACACACCATGAGATTCGGAATTTCCCCGGCATAATACAAGATAATGTTGTTCCTACATCAACCCACTTATCAGTTGTAGCATTACCGTTGTTTAGAAAATAAATACTATAAGCAGTACAGGAAACATCACGTCGGGTATCATTTGGATTAAATGACAAATAATAAGTTGGCAACATAAATTGTAACGCTTTTCGTGAGCCGAATACACCTCCTCGGGTTCCAGGATGAGCATATACCCCAAAATTAGAGTTTGTATTCTGTCCTAAATTAGCCACTTCCCAAAGCATCTCACTTCTGGTAGCAGAAAAGTTTCTTTGACAGAAATTATACCACAAATATTCAAAACCACTTTTATTACCTTGCGCCTGAACCAAGCTGTTTTCATTTCTGGAAATAACGGCTTCACAGGCATCATTAGCAATCTGATAAAGCTCCTGAGCACGGCCTACATCAGCACGTCTGGACATCATTAAAGTTCCGGGATCGTTTGTTTCCAGATTCCAGCGTAATGAATACCCTCCCGCATGTAAAGCAACACGCGCTAATAAAGCATAAGCACCTTGCTTTGTAATACGCTCATAAGTCGCATAACCACTTTGCGAAAACCAGGGAATATCCTGTACAGCCGATTGCAAATCAGTCACAATGCGGTCATAAATTTCATCACGAGGAGCACGTTTTGGATAAAATGTATTTTCATCGTCCGGATTTAATTCTTCAAGTGGCTGCCAAACAGCAGGGACATCACCATAAACACGAATTAAATTATAGTAACAAAAAGCCCTGATTGCTTTTGCTTCGCCTAATAATGCTTTAGTTTTAGCTGTTTCAGGCATTTTACTCATTCGGCTGATAGCGATATTTGTAGCTTCAATTATACGATACTGTTCTTTAAAAATAGTTGTAACAGTATATGGTGTTGTGGCATCATAAAAATAGTTACAAATATTATATTTCGAGTTATTAGTTGTTCCATCCTCTGAAGAGTGAGTAACTGTCTCTCCCGCTCCCAACTGATAAAACAATTCAGAATGAATGATACCACGATAACAGCCCTGAACAAACATATCAGCTGTTAATTCGTCAGAAAATACCGTTTCAGTATCAACAGCATTGTAAGACGGCATATCCAGATAGTCCTGGCAAGAAGTCATATTTAAAGAAACAACAAGAAGCGAAATTATTAATGCCTTTTTTTTCTCAAACAATTTTATAGATATTTTTTTCATGATGTATATTTTGCATTAAAATGTTAAGTTTAACCCTAGAACGAAGCTTCTGGAACGAGGATAAGCAGAACTGTCATATCCCGGAGTTACTGCTACTAAATCATTATCTCCGGCTGAAACTTCGGGATCAAAACCTGAGTAACCCGTAATAGTTAAAATATTATTAGCTGTAAAATAAAAACGAGCGTTAGTAATTCCAGCTTTTTCTGACCATGCTTTTGGCAGGGTATAACCCAGTGTTATTTGTGCAAGACGCAGATAAGAACCATCTTCAATATAAGATGAAGAAGGATAAGTGATATAGCTTGAGTTCAAAAGATTCAAAGCGGAGGTACGGGAAGCTTCATCAGGATTTAATTCCTGTAAACGCGTAAGCGAAGTTGCTTTTTGTCCTGTCAAAGGATCGATTAAACGGTAGTAACTATTACCAAACTCTGTAGGTACATTTTGAAAAAGAGCATAAGGACTTGTACTGTGTTTAGTGGCATTATAAATATCATTACCAATACTGAATTTCATAAATGTATTCAGATCAAAACCTTTATAGCGAAATGTATTAGTGATACCTCCAATACAATCAGGAGTACCGTTCCCTATTTTAACTAACTGACGTGTAAATTGATCCCCTGCTTCATTATCGGCAGCAAATTTAACATCACCCGGACTTGCTGTACCGTTAGAGGGTTTTACAACACCAGGATTTAAAACATAAGTTCCATCAGGATTTTGTGTAAAATCATCTGTTGTGTAAAGCCCTTCATATACATATCCATACATATCCCCCAGCTGATCGCCCACAGTAGCATAATATGTTACTGAACCAGACCTGTTACCTCCTACATTAAATGTTTTTTGTGTTTGATCTTTCTCTAAAGAAAGCACTTTAGACTTATTAAACGCTAAATTTAAATTTGTCGTCCAGCTAAAATTATCAGTTCTTACATTTGTTGTACCTACTGTAAATTCCCAACCACGATTGCGCATTGTTCCTACATTCTGGTATTGATTTGCGTATCCTGTTGAAGAAGGAATAATACTCTTTAATAACATATCACTAATCTGGTTGTTATACCATTCTGCTGTGATATCAATTCTTCTGTTAAATAAAGAAATATCCAACCCAAAATTGGTAGCATGTAATGTTTCCCACTGTAAACCTTGATTCCCTAATGTTGAACTAGGTACATAAGCCGGATTCCCCGGAGTATTATTAACCGGATAATCTGTTTGACTTACCGTAGTAAGATATAAGTTGTTACCAATTCCGTTATTACCGGTGATACCATAACCTGCACGTAATTTAAAATTATTAATAACATCTCCAATTTTATTATTTCTCCAGAAGTTTTCTTCTGAAATTCTCCATGCCCCGGAAACAGATGGAAATACACCCCATTTATTCCCTTCGGCAAATTTTGAGGAACCATCATAACGCAATGTCCCGGCTAAAAGATAACGGTTATCATAAGTATAATTTACACGACCAAAGAATGAAGCTAAACCATTACGGGAATGTTTTGTCTCCTTATCTGAAACAGTTGCATTTGAAATATCGTCTAATCCAAAATTTGGTCTTGGAAATTGACGAAGAGTTATACTATTACTTTCAGATTCGCTATAAGTAACCTCTTGTCCTAACAACACAGAAACATCATGTCTGTCAGCAAAAGTTTTCTTAAAATTTAAAGTATTTGTGATTTGATAACTAAAAGATTCTCCATTATCAATTTTCCCGTTTATACCTGTATTAACAGGATCTGTCAGTGCTGCTCTTGAATTTTCATCTGAAAAATTAGTTCCCTTACTGCTCGACCAGGAATACTGACCGGAAGTACGCCAAGTGAAATTTTTAAGAAAATCAAACTCTACACCAGTATTAACAAGAAATACACGAGAACGTTTATTAGATTGGGATGCCTGGTTTTCTACTAAAGGGTTTTCAGTGTCATAAGCCGAATCCAATCCTGATAAGTCTCCAAAAGTCTGTGTATTAAGCAACTGATCCTGATTAAATAATGTTCCCCCATTAATTGGCTGCAAAAGAACATCTTTCAAACCACTATAAGCACCACCTCCATCAGTTGAAGTATTACTAAACATGGTATTAAGATCTAAACGCAAACCTTTATACAATTCTGAATTAATCTTTGCACGGAAGGTATTTCTCGTATCATTATGATTTGCTATAATTCCTTCCTGATTATTATAATTATAACTTAAAAACGCCTGTGTTTTCTCATTACCTGTTGATACAGTAACATTTTGGTTTTGGGTAAACCCAGTTCCTCCAAACATCTTTTTCTGCCAGTCAGTAGCATAATCAGATGCATAACGGTTATTAATACGCTCAAAAGCTCCTGTATAAAAATTAGGAGTATCTGTTGCTAAACTATTATCAAAAACATTACTCCATTGTGCCGGTTTCCCTTGTAATACAGCCATTTCGTATTGGTATTTTACAAAATCTTCTGCATTAGACATCATATCCATTTTTTTAGAAAGTTCATCAACGGAAATAAAAGAGTTATAAGAAACTGTTGTTTGCCCTTTTTTACCTGATTTTGTCGTAATTACAATAATACCATTTGACCCTCTCGCTCCATAAATAGCAGTTGAGGAAGCATCTTTTAAGATTTCAATACTTTTAATATCATTAGGATTGATAACATTTAGTGCATCATCCATTTGAAAACCATCCACAATATAAAGTGGTTTAGTGCTTTGAGTAATGGAAGTTCCACCACGAATCGTAATATTAGTTCCTGCTCCGGGTGCTCCACTAGTGGTAACAATATTTAAACCAGCAGCTCTTCCCTGTAAAGCCTGGGCTGCGGTCATTGCAGGAACTGTTGCTAATTCTTCTCCGGAAACAGATGATATAGCACCTGTTAAATCGCTTTTTCTTTGCGTTCCATAACCTACAACTACAACTTCCTCTAAACTTTGGGACGATTCTTTAAGCGTAATTCTAAAATCCGTCTTGCCTTCTATCGGCATTTCTACCGTATCAAAACCTATATAGGAAATCACCAGTATTTTTGCTGCATCATCTACTCTGATGGTAAACTTTCCGTCGATATCAGTAGAGACACTATTCTTTGTTCCTTTTACTAAAACACTTGCTCCCGGAAGCGAAAGTCCTCCAGCATCTACAACTACTCCACTAAGTATTTTTTGCTGTTGTGCTAGCGATCTCATAACACTTTCGTTTTCTTTAGCACTTTTATTAGTATCTTTTTGTAAAATAATTTGATTGCTAACTACCGTATATTTAATATTCAGTGGCTGTAATATTCTGGAAAGTACCGCTGACAAAACCTCATTAGTCGCTTTAACAGTAACTTTTTGATCAAAAGCTACCATTCTTGAATTATATGAAAACTTTACATCGGCTGTTTTTCCCAGTTCTGTTAAAGCATTATTTAAATTCATATCAGTTATCGATATGGTCACTTTTGTGTCTAACTTTCCCTGCCCATTGAGGCTATTTGCCATGGTAACAGTCGAAAAGACAACCGCTAATACAAATTGATACAATGTCATCTTCATGAGTCGGATTAGTAATCGTTGTTTTACTTGGTTTTTTTTCATAATTTTGGTTTGTTTTGATTAATACTATTTGAGCGTATTTAAGAAACATTTTCAAACTCACTTTGCAGAGTGAGAATGAGTACAGGCGTCGTGATGTTGCAGCATTTCGACGCTTTTTTTATGCAGGTTTTATTTAATTACATCCTTTAGATAAAATGGTGATCTGATTTCCGTTCATCGTATAACTGGAATTATTCCCAATACTTTTACAGATAATCTTTAATTTTTCCGGTAAAGGCTGATCATTCAGAGAAGTAGTCAAATGGCATTTTTCCAATTCTTCTTTCGGATAATCTATTTCTACCGAGTAAGCCTGTTCTATTGTTTTAAAAATCTGACTAACAGGAATATCTGTAAAATCAAAACTTAACTGTTCAATACTCCTCACAGAATTATGAATAGACTGATCTGAGGTAATATCAGTTATTTTTTTAAAAGTCTGATTCCTGCGTTCAAAACGAAGTGCCTGATTAGGCAATAACACAATTTCTTTCTGATTTGATGTATTATTATCATTTTTTTCAGAATTCACTTTTACTTTTCCTGTTCGTACTAAAACCTCTACATCAGAATCATTATTATAAGCTTTAATTCGGAAACTGGTACCTACTACCTTTGTTACAATTTCATTAGCATGAACAAAAAAAGGTTTTCCCGGATTTTTACTGATTTCAAAAAAAGCTTCTCCTGACAGATATACTTTTCGCTCATTACCCATAAAAACTTTAGGATAACTCAGTTTACTTTTAGGCTGTAACAATACTGAGCTCCCATCAGATAAATTTATTATTTGTGGTTTGTTAGAATTATTTATTTGTTCCAATAAGCCTTCTTCATCGGTATGTGCAAGAATTTGTTCATTATAAAAATCAGTGCTTGCAGCAGTAAAATAATTGGTATACACGTAAAATGACAGCAAACTAAAAATTAGTATAGCAGCAATATTTCTAAACCAGCCTGTGTTCCATAATTGAACTAATTTATGTTCCATTTTACGGTTCTGTTCTTTGTGTTCAATTTTGAGCCAGGTGTTTTGTAGCGCATTATCCAGTTGCTCCTGAGACAAATTATTTTCCGGAACTTTCATAGCAAGCAACCACAAACGGGCTTCTTCGACTAATTTAGCCCGATTAGGATGGTCTAATGTCCAGTCTTCCCAGCCTGCTACATCATTTTTTGACTTCATCCACAACCGGAATGATTCATCAGCCAAAAAATCTTCTATTTCTTTATATTTATTTCTTTTTTTCATTTTCAAAGTCTTTCTTCAATCATAAAGGACAAACACTCTTTTACATACTCACTATTCGTTATTTTTCTTACTACTTCTAACCCCAGCACATCATCAAAGTTATCAGTAACAATACATTTACCTTCCATTCCTTACGAATATTTACCAGCGCCCTGTGCAATAAATTACTTGCCGATTGATAATTAACATTCAAAATAGCTGCTATTTCATCTATATTTAAGCCATGATGGTATTTTAAAAATAAAGCTTCTTTTTGACGGGAAGGCAACAGATTGAGCACCTTATTAAGATGCACCACTTTGCCGGCAGTCAGCTCATCGGAAATTAATTGTTGTTCTACCGAAAAATCGAATAAAAAAGTTATAGCATCCATAGAAGTTGCCTTATTAAAAACCTTATCCCGTTGTTGCAAACGTACAATACGTTTACGCACACAGGATAACAAATAAGCTTTAACAACCACAGTGTCGCTAAGACTATTGCGATAAATCCATATATCAGTAAAAACATCCTGAACACAATCCTGAATTTTCTCTGTATATGGAGAAAAGGAATTTCCATACTGGATTAAATAACCATAATATCTTTTAAAAAGTGTTGAAAATGCTTTTTCATCACCTTCTCTAAGACGCATCCACAGCATATTATCATCAACAATTCCGGTATGTAAAATTTGATTTTTCAAACTCAAAATTTATTTATTTTTTAATTATCACCTTCTTTGGGTATTGTTAATTTTAGAAAGAAGAGTTGCTATCTAAATAACAACTCTCTTATCACCACTAACTAATTATGACTAACCAAAATCACATATACAAAAAGAATCTTTTATACATAAAGAACACTTTTTTTATTATATACTCATTAAATTAAAACTTTTTTTTTATTTACTATAAAAATAACAGCAAATCATTATCGCAACAACCAAAACGTAAGCATATCCTTTCTTTAAATTCTACAAACAAAACCTTAAAAAGCTTTCTCATATAAAAATAATTGCTAATTTAGTATATTTATGCAAAATTCATATACATGGAAATAATCAGTTGTCCCAAATGCCAAAATACCAAAATCGTTAAAAGCGGTATTATTAATGAAAAACAAAGGTATTTATGTAAAAATTGCAACTATTTTTTTACCGTAAATAAGGTTGGAAAAAAAATTGATGATTACTATGTAACTAAAGCATTACAACTCTACCTGGAAGGTTTGAGCTATAGAGAAATTGAGAGAATCATAGGCGTATCCCATGTAAGTATTAGCAACTGGATAAAATCCTTTAATATTAAAAAACCCATCAATTCTAATTACCACCCCACTTACAAAATATTAAATCACTCAGAACTAATTGAATACATAAAAAACAAAGAAACACTCTCAGGAGCAGGAATGATTATTACTGAATTAGGAGACAAATTCATGCTTATAAAATGGGAGCGTTTTAAAAAATAACTATAGAATTAACACATATATATATCTTATTTTTTTTTACAATTAAAAAAACTGAATTTGGTATCCTATTTTAACCTTAATTAACCTTAATTTTTTTAAACCACAATGGAACAAATTTTTAAAGACACCACAGCTAATCCGGCACCATTAGGCCTTTTTGGCTTTGGAATGACAACAATGTTATTGAATATCCACAATGCAGGATTCTTTGAACTTAATTCGATGATTATGGGAATGGGAATCTTTTTTGGAGGAATGCAACAAGTTATTGCAGGAATTATGGAATGGAAAAAAGGAAACGGCTTTGCTATGGCAGCTTTTACTTCTTATGGATTCTTCTGGATATCACTTGTTGCGTTGTGGCTGCTTCCTTTAATAGGAGTAACAAAACCTGATGGGGCTTCAATGGGATGTTATTTAGGAATATGGGGCGTTTTTACACTTGCTTTTTTCATTGGAACACTGAACGGAAACACTATAGGAAAACTTATTTTTGGCACACTGGTTATTTTGTTCGCACTATTAGCTGCAGCCAGTTTTACCGGAAACCAGAATATTCATACCATTGCAGGCTATGAAGGAATATTATGTGGCTTTTTTGCTTTTTATGAAGCAGCCGCAATTGTAATAAATGAAAAACTAGGCAGACAGGTACTGCCTTTATAAAAAAAGATTATACAAAAAACAGAACACAATAGTCTTTTTAAAAGTAAGACTATTGTGTGTTTCATTTCTATGAAAAAAAGACATGAACAAAAACTAATTATTCTTTCAATGCTGATGATTTTAGCATTGAACATTCCGCTTATCCTTTTATTTGACAGTTCTAAACCCGTATTTGGTTTTCCTGTTATTTACATCTATCTCTTTTCGGCCTGGTTATTTTCTATTGGCACAACCTACTTAATCATTAAAAAATATTATGAGTAGTCTTGGGCTTTTGACCATATTAGCCGTCTATGTGGTAATACTTTTTTATATTGCACACTGGTCTGAAAAAAGAAGCCATTCTAAATGGACCAATAATCCTTATATCTATTCTTTCTCTTTAGCCGTTTACTGTACAGCGTGGACTTATTATGGAAGTATCGGTTTAGCAGCAAAATCAGGATTAGATTATTTACCTATTTATCTGGGACCCATAATTATCATTCCTACCTGGATTATTATTCTGAAAAGAATTATCCGGATTTCCAGAATCAACAAAATAACAAGCATCGCCGATTTTATTTCGTTGCGATATGGTAACAGTCGTTCGCTGGGAGCTGCTGTAACATTAATATCTATTTTTGGAATTGTACCTTATATCGCTTTACAACTCAAAGCTATTTCAGATACTTTTCATATTGTAACTAAAACGCAGACAAGTTCTAATATTTTTAGTGACAACACCACTTATATTTGTGTGGCTCTGGCATTATTTGCCTCATATTACGGCAATAAATATGTAGATGCTTCTGAAAAAAGACGCGGAATTGTAACCGCTATTGCCATTGAATCCATATTAAAATTAGTTTTCTTTTTAATCATTGGTGTGTATGTAACCTATTTTGTTTTTGATGGTTTTGATGATATTTATACAAAAGCTTCTGTCTTAGAAAATTTCGATAAAAAAAACACTATCGGACCATTGAGTAATGGTATTAATTGGTTTTTCCTGTGTCTTATTTCAATGTTTGCTATTTTTATTCTTCCCAGACAGTTTCATACTGCTATTGTAGAAAACAATCAGGAAAAACACATCCGGACAGCTATTTGGCTGCTTCCGCTCTATTTACTGCTGTTTAACATTTTTGTATTTCCTATAGCCTGGGGAGGAAATATTCTTTTTGGAACGCAAAGTCTTAATTCAGACACCTATTCTTTATTAATACCACAATATTACAATAATAATTTTCTAACAACTTTAGTTTTTCTGGGAGGATTTTCGGCTGCTATTTCAATGATTATCGTTTCTTCAATAGCACTGGCCACCATGCTGAGTAACAATCTTTTAATCCCTTATGGATTTATTGGATCATTAGAAAATACTTCTCAGGAAAAGAATACAAAACGAATTGTGCTTAGCCGTAAAATAGGTATTTTTTCGCTTATTATTTTAGCTTATATCATTTATCGTGTCTTTGTATTAGACTATACTTTAGTTTCTATCGGATTGGTCTCTTTTGTAATAATAGCGCAGCTTGCACCTGCTTTTTTTGGTGCTTTATTTTGGAAACGAGGCTCTAAAAAAGGGGCTTTAACCGGTATTATTCTGGGATTTTTAATTTGTTTTTACACCTTATTAATTCCGTATGCCATTGGCACAACAAAGTCAGCAAGTACATTTGTACAGGAAGGTCCGTGGGGAATTGCATTATTAAAACCTTTTCAGCTTTTCGGATTAGATTACTTAGATCCCATTCCGCAAGCTGTTTTCTGGAGTTTACTAGTCAATTTTTTAAGCTACATAGCTGTTTCTGTAAGCTTTAGCGGAAACTACAGAGAACGTAATTATGCTGAAATGTTTGTCGATATCGACCGCTATATAACGAATCACGAAAATGCTTATGTCTGGAAAGGAACAGCTAACATTTCGGATATTGAAAAAATACTGGAACGTTTTCTGGGCATCGAAAGAACCAAACGCGCACTGACCATTTTTAATCTAAAATATAATATTGACAAAGACAATAAAATTGCCGACGCCCGATTTATAAAATTTGCCGAAAATCTGTTAACCGGCCACATTGGTACAGCTTCCGCCAAAATAGTGATTTCCAGTGTTGCAAAAGAGGACAAAATAAGCCTGCCCGAAGTTTTACGTATTCTGGAAGAATCTAAGGAAAACATCATTATCAACAAGAAGCTCACTGAAAGTTCCAATGAATTAAAAAAAATTTCCGAACAACTTCAGATTGCAAATCAGGAACTCATTAACAAAGACATTCAAAAAGATGAATTCCTTGATACGGTAACTCATGAATTAAGAACTCCCATAACCGCCATCAGGGCAGCAACTGAAATCCTTCATGATGATGAAAATATCCCAACAGAAGTGCGTCAAAAATTTCTGCAAAATATTATTTCCGAATCAGACCGGCTTAACCGTTTAATTGACAAATTACTGGATTTAGAAAAATTTGAAACCGGAAAACAAAAAATATATCTTTCTAAAAACGATATTAATAAAACCATTCAAAGCACACTGGAATCATTGCAACAATTGATTACAAACAAAAGCATACACCTAAAATTTGACACTAAAAAGCAACCAATAAAAGCATTTTATGATGAAGAACGCATTATTCAGGTGCTGCATAATTTACTTTCAAATGCTATAAAATTTTGTGCGGATACCGAAGGAGAAATCAGTATCCAGGTTGCTGATGACTCAGATTTTATCACTATCAGTATACATAACAATGGTAAAGAAATAAAACAGGAAGATTTAGAAGCTGTTTTTGATAAATTTTATCAATCCAGAAATCAAAACATAAAAAAGCCAATAGGAAGCGGCTTAGGATTAGCTATTTGCAAAAAAATAATCGAACACCATAAAGGAAAAATATGGGCAAAAAGTTCTATTGATAACGGAACAACTATTATTTTTACATTACCCAATTACAACACTACTGAAAAATGAAGAAAATATTAATCGTTGACGATGAACCTAATATAGTGATGTCACTGGAATACACTTTTAAGAAAAACAACTTTGAAGTATTTATTGCCCGAGACGGACAGGAGGCATTGGATATTTTAAAAAAACAACTCCCTGACATCATCATTCTGGATGTGATGATGCCTATGGTTGACGGCTACACTACATTAGAACAAATAAAACAGGAACCGCGATTAGAAAATTGTAAAGTGATTTTTCTTTCGGCAAAAAATAAAGAAACAGACATAAAAAAAGGACTTTCGCTCGGTGCTAATTTATATATCACCAAACCGTTTTCTCTCAAAAAACTTGTTGAACAGACACAGGAATTATTAAACTAACAAAAACTAAATATAAACAAAATTATGAGTCGTTACAAAATAAGCAACTTCGAAGAATATTTTAAAGAATACAAAAAATCGATAAAAGACCCCAAAAAATTCTGGGATAAAATCGCTTCTGAAAATTTCACCTGGTATCAGGAATGGGACAAAGTTGTCGATTTTAATATGGCTGAGGCCGAAATAAAATGGTTTGCAGATGCAAAGGTAAACATTACTAAAAACTGTATTGATCGTCATCTTGCAAAAAAGGGAGATAAAACAGCTATTATTTTTGAACCTAACAATCCTGATGAGGATTCCCAATCTATTACCTACAATGAATTACACCAACAGGTAAGTAAAATGGCTAATGTTTTATTGAGTCAGGGCATTAAAAAAGGAGATCGAGTATGCATTTATTTACCAATGATTCCTGAATTAGCCATTACTACTCTTGCCTGTGCCCGTATCGGAGCTATTCACTCGGTAGTTTTTGCCGGTTTTTCGGCATCAGCAGTAGCCAGCAGAATTAATGATAGTGAATGTAAAATGGTAATTACCTCAGACGGTGGATACCGCGGAAATAAAACTATTGATTTAAAAGGAATTATTGATGAGGCTTTAACTAATTGTCCTTCGGTAGAAAATGTGTTAGTAGTAAACCGTATCAACTCTTCCGTACAAATGAAAAAAGGACGCGATCACTGGTTAGCACCACTATTAGAAAAAGCTTCAGACAACAACACTGCTGAAATTATGGATGCCGAAGATCCTTTGTTTATTCTTTACACTTCGGGTTCTACAGGAAAACCGAAAGGAATGGTGCATACTACAGCAGGTTATATGGTCTATACTGCTTATACCTTTCAAAATGTTTTTAATTACGAAGAAAACGATATTTTCTGGTGTACTGCTGATATTGGCTGGATTACCGGACACTCTTATATTTTATACGGACCACTATTGAATGGAGCTACAACCGTTATTTTTGAAGGCGTTCCATCGTATCCTGATTTTAGCCGTTTTTGGGAAGTGATTGAAAAACATAAAGTAAATCAATTTTATACCGCACCTACTGCTATCAGAGCTTTGGCTAAAGAAAGTTTAGATTATATTCAAAAATATCCTTTAAGCACACTGAAAGTTATTGGCTCAGTGGGAGAACCTATCAACGAAGAAGCCTGGCACTGGTACAATGACCATGTGGGCGGAAAACGCTGTCCGATAGTAGATACCTGGTGGCAAACAGAAACAGGAGGAATTCTTATCTCTCCGCTTCCGTTTATTACACCTACAAAACCCACTTATGCCACTTTACCACTTCCGGGAATTCAGGCGGTTTTAATGGATGAAAAACGCAATGAAATTGAAGACAATCAGGTAGTGGGAAGTTTGTGTATCAAATATCCATGGCCGGGGATTGCCAGAACCATCTGGGGCGATCATCAACGTTATAAAGACACTTATTTCTCTGCCTTTCCAGGCAAATATTTTAGTGGTGACGGAGCTTTACGTGATGAAGTAGGTTATTACAGAATCACCGGACGTGTAGATGATGTGGTAATTGTTTCCGGACACAATCTGGGAACTGCCCCTATTGAAGATGCCATCAACGAGCATCTGGCTGTAGCTGAAAGTGCCATTGTAGGATTCCCTCACGACATTAAAGGAAATGCTCTTTATGGTTTTGTAATCCTAAAAGAAACTGGTGAAAAACGTGATAAAGAAAACTTAGCAAAAGAAATCAACCAGCATATTTCAGCTCACATAGGTCCAATCGCTAAATTAGATAAAATCCAGTTTGTATCCGGATTACCAAAAACACGTTCCGGTAAAATCATGCGTAGAATTCTCCGCAAGATTGCTGAAGGGGATTATTCTAATTTTGGAGATACAACTACTTTATTAAATCCAGAAATTGTAGAAGAAATTAAAAATGGTAAAATCTAAATTTTATTAAATAACTGAAAAACCTGAAGCTGCTCATCAACCGGGCAGCTTTCGTTTTTTATAAGAATTATTTAAACTCCATCCATTCCTGAATAGTTTTATTTTTAGTACATTCGTTTAAAATCAGTTGTTCGTCAGCTTCTATTTCATGAATAGCCAATTAAATTCCAAAATCTAAGCTTTGTTTATGCTACTGCTCTAATTTTCTATTTTATGAATACTGAATTACGTCCATTAATACAAAGAATAGAGCCTCCTTTTTGGTTTTCAGGAATGCACAATCCCGAAATTCAGATTCTTTTTTACGGAAATAATATTGCACAATGCCAAATTACAATTCCTAACAGCAATGCTATTACCAATGTAAAACGTACCGAAAACTCTAATTTTATTTTTGTAACCATCGATACCCGAAAGATAACCGAAAATGAAATTGATTTTATATTTAAACAAAAAGACAAAACCACTTTTATTCAAAAATATGAGTTAAGAGCAAGAAGAAAAAACGCATCTCTTCGTAAAAGCTTTGATTCCTCGGATACTATTTATCTTTTAATGCCTGACCGTTTTGCTAACGGAAATAAAAATAATGACAACGATAAATATACGATTGAAAAATACAACCGGGATTTACCCGGAGGAAGACATGGTGGCGATATCGAAGGAATCATTCAACATCTGGATTACATTCAATCATTAGGTATAACAACCATTTGGAGTACTCCACTATGTGAAGACAACGATCCTGAATATTCTTATCACGGCTACGGACAATCGGATGTTTATAAAATTGACCCGCGTTTCGGAACGAATGAAGATTACATTCGTTTAGCAAATGAAATTCATCAACGGGATATGAAATTAGTCATGGATTATGTCACCAACCACTGGGGACTACAACACTGGATGGTACAAGATTTACCTACCGCTGACTGGATTCATCAATTTGAAAATTATACTCAAACCAACCATAAAAGAAGTACCATAAGCGACCCTAACGCATCTGAAATTGACCGCAATACCTGTATCAACGGGTGGTTTGTCCCTTCGATGCCAGATTTAAATATCGTAAATCCGCTGGTTTTTAATTATTTGATTCAAAATGCGATTTGGTGGATTGAATATGCCAATTTAGACGGGCTCCGAATCGATACTTATAACTATTCAGAACCTGAATATATTGCTAAATGGACCAAAGCCATTACAAATGAATACCCTGAATTTAATCTTGTGGGCGAAATAACCATGCGTAATCAGGGTCTTTTGTCCTATTGGCAAAAAGACAGCCCGATAGGAAAGATTCAGAATTTCAATTCTAATTTACCCAGTGTGATGGATTTTGCACTTTTAGATGCTTTCCAGATTATTTTTGACGAAGACGATGGCAGCTGGGACAGAGGAATTACCAGAGTATATGATATTATTGCCCGGGATTTTTTGTTTCCAAATGCGAATAATCTGTTGATTTTTGCCGAAAATCATGACAGCAAACGCTTCAATCAGATTTATAATAATGATATTCGAAAATACAAAATGGCAATGTGTATGCTCGCTACTTTACGCGGAATTCCACAATTATATTACGGCTCCGAAATTGGTATGTCCGGAGATCAAAATTTAGGTGATGCCGATATTAGAAGAGATTTTCCCGGTGGCTGGGATAGTGACGAAAACAATGCCTTCAATCCCGAAACTCGCTCCGAATGCCAGAATGCTTATTTTGATTTTACTTCCAAATTATTTCATTGGCGAAAGACCAATGACGCTGTTCATTTTGGAAAAACAACGCATTATATCCCGGAACACAACGTATATGTTTATTTTAGATACAATCTGTTAAAAAGTGTCATGGTAATCATCAATAACAATCCGGAGAATCAGGAAATCAACACACTGCGATTTAAAGAAAATATTGGAGAATATAAAACTGCAAAAGACGTTTTAACAGATGAAACATACCAGTTGGAAAACACTATTTTTATCGAAGGTAAATCGGCTTTAATTTTAGAATTAGAATGATACTCAGACTGCATTAACTATCTTTGCAAAAATTACCATTTATGCTTAAAATAGGTCATCGGGGAGCCAAAGGATACGAACCTGAAAATACTTTAAAAAGTTTTCAGAAAGCAATCGATTTACATGTTGACCGCATTGAACTCGATGTTCATTTAAGTTCAGATAATGAAATAATAGTCATTCATGATGAAACAGTGGACCGGGTTACTGATCATACAGGCTTTGTAAAAAATTTTTCATTACCTCAATTAAAACGTTTTTTAATTGATAAAAAATACCACATCCCTACTTTATCCCAGGTTTTAAATCTTATTAATCAAAGGTGTGAGGTCAATATTGAAATAAAAAGCTATGATGCCACTGAAAAAGTAGTGGATTTAATTGAAAAATATGTTGAGGAAAAGAAATGGAATTACAATCAGTTTATCATCTCCAGTTTTGACTGGACTGCTTTACAACAGGTTTCTTTTTTAAACTCTAATATCAGGATTGGTGTTTTAACCGAAAATGATCTGGATTTGGCTTTCGCTTTCGCAAAAACCATCCAGGCAAGGTCAGTACATCCTTATTTTCATTTATTAACTGCCGAAAAAACTGTCGAAATGCAAAATGCAGGATTTGAAGTCTATCCGTGGACTGTTAATGAAATTGAAGATATAAAAGAGATGAAATCATTTAACGTAAACGGAATTATTTCCGACTTTCCAGACCGAATATGAACCAGAATTTTGACATTATAATTGTTGGCGGTGGCGCAGCAGGTTTTTTTACAGCGATTAATATTGTAGAGAAAAAACCAACATTAAAAGTAGCTATTTTAGAACGTGCTGCCGAAGTATTGCAAAAAGTACGCATTTCCGGCGGTGGTCGTTGTAATGTAACTCACGCCTGTTTTGAACCTAACGAATTAGTTAAATTTTATCCGCGCGGTGAAAAAGAATTAAGAGGTCCTTTTCATCAATTTTGTTCCGGAGATACCATCGAATGGTTTGAAAAACATGGTGTGGAACTTAAACTCGAAGAAGACGGAAGAATGTTTCCTGTTTCTAATTCCTCGCAAACCATCATTGACTGTTTCCTGAATACCACTAAAAAACTGGGGATTTCAGTATTGACAGGACAGCGGGTGCAATCTATTTTTAATCCTGAAATTTCGGGAGAAAATCTCTGGAAGATAGAAACACAAAACGAAAGCTATCTGACAGAAAAATTAATCATGGCTACAGGAAGTAATCCAAAAATCTGGGATTTACTACAAACTTATGGTCATGCAATTATAAATCCTGTTCCTTCATTATTTACCTTCAATATTAAAGACTCAAGAATCAAAGAATTACCCGGAGTTTCAGCACAGGTTTCTGTAAAAGTAAAAGATACAAAATTGACTTCAACGGGTCCATTGTTGATTACTCATTGGGGATTGAGCGGTCCGGCAATATTGAAATTATCAGCTTGGGGAGCGCGAATTTTACATGATAAAAACTATCAGTTTAGCATTTTTGTCAATTGGCTGAATGATGTTGACACAAAAGAAGCTGAACAGTTATTAAAAGACCTGAAACAGGAGCAGGCTAAAAAATTAGTGGCTAAAAAATCGCCTTTCGAACTAACTAACAGGCTTTGGGAAAGTTTAGTGCTTGCTTCCGGGATTTCCATAGAAACCAAATGGGCGGATTTGTCTAAAGTTCAGATTCAAAACCTGGCCGGACAACTCACGAATGCCAGTTTTCAGGTTAATGGAAAAAGTACTTTTAAAGATGAATTTGTTACTGCAGGCGGAATTGATTTAAAAGAAATCAATTTTAAAACTATGGAAAGTAAATTACACAGAAATCTCTATTTTGCTGGTGAAATAGTCAATATTGACGCCATCACAGGAGGATTTAATTTCCAGAACGCCTGGACCAGCGGATTTATTCTGGCCAATGCGATTTAACAAAAATTTACGCTGAATATCCGAAATACTTTCAATAAAAAAAGTAATTTTACTTACAAATTAATTTACCATGAAAGTAAAGTTACTTCTGATTCTGTTCGCCTTTATTAGTCAAGTCACGTATTCCCAAGTCCACAAGCTCCTTAGAGGAAAAGTGATGTCTGATAATTTCT
The DNA here is from genome assembly GCF_051846875.1 of Flavobacterium sp. ARAG 55.4. Lineage (NCBI taxonomy): Bacteria > Pseudomonadati > Bacteroidota > Flavobacteriia > Flavobacteriales > Flavobacteriaceae > Flavobacterium > Flavobacterium sp. ARAG 55.4. The sequence goes on from NZ_JBPYCT010000004.1 coordinate 149,537, forward strand.
TACTTCAAAATGTTGATGTAATCAATAAAAACACACAAACGGGCACGAGAACTAATGAAAAAGGAGAGTTTATACTATCAGCAAGTGTAAATGACAGTATTCTTTTTTACGTAAAAGACTATACATTAAAAGGAATAAAACTAGGTGTACAGGATTTAGAAACCAATAATATCATTGTCAGAATTGAGAAAACTCCCGAAGAACTTAAAGAAGTTATTATTCATCGGGTAGATATTGATTGGGGATTAGATAAAAAATGGGAACAACAAAAAAGTGAAGAAACAGGAGTCCGCAAAAGAGCAAATGCTTTAAAAACTCCTGGCGTAAATGATGGCTCTATTGAAAACGGGATGGATTTTGTAAAAATCGGACAAAAACTGGCTCGCTTATTTAAAGGAAAAGATGAAAAAGAAATTCCTGAAAAAGAATTTAAAGAACTGGCCACAAACAGTTTTGATGAAAAATTCTATACTGAAACTTTACAATTAAAAAAGGAAGAAATAGATGCTTTTCTTACTTTCTGCAATTTTGATCCTGAATCTAAAAAGACTTTATCTGAAAATTCAAATGATCTTGTACTAATGGATTTTCTCTATAAAAAAAGTATCGAATTCAGAAAAATACACGCTGAATAAGTTAGATTATTATTTTAAACAATGGAAAAGCCTTTAGTTAATAAGGAATACTTACTTGAAAAATTCCCTGGAAAAGGTGGCTGGACGTATGCTGTTATACCTGAAATAGCACAAGACAAAAGAGCTCCTTTTGGCTGGGTAAGCGTTTGCGGAAGTGTTGATAATTATGAATTAAAGAATTACAAACTAATGCCCATGGGAAATGGGAAACTGTTTCTTCCGTTAAAAGCTGCTGTTAGAAAAAAGATAAAAAAAGAAGCCGGAGATTATGTTAAAGTCATTTTGCACAAAGATAATTCAGCTATTGAAATCCCGGATGAATTAGCACTTTGTTTAAAAGACGAGCCGAGAGCTTATGAAATTTTCACCAACTTAACCCAAGGAACTCAAAAAGCCTATATTGACTGGATTTATGCAGCAAAAAAAGATCAAACAAAAGTAGACCGGATAGCCACCACAATTACACAAATCATCAAAGGAGAAAATTGAAATTTTATTTACAAGAATAAATTAACAAGACTTTACATATTTAGTAAGTTTTCATTAAGAAGAATCTAATAATTTTACTTTCAAGCTATTAGACCAACTTATGAAAATAAAACTACTCAGCACTTTAGTTCTTTTGTCTTCTCAAATTAGTTTCTCACAAACAATAAAAGGAAAAATTGTATTTAATAATTACGCAATTTCAAAAGTAGATATTATCAATGCAAGCACAAAAGACATTAGTATTTCTGATGCTAATGGCTACTTTTCAATTGATGCAAAAATGAATGACACCTTGGTTTTTATAGCCAAAAACTATGATATTAAAAAAATCATTGTCAATCCTTTAATTACAAATGACAAGAATTTAATCATTGAATTAACATTAAAAGCGGAAGAATTAAAAGAAGTAGTCATCACTAAAATACCTTCTATAAAGTTAAATTCGGGTTCAAAGTATGCAGTAGATAAGCTAGATGAATACGGTTTAGAAAAATCAGCATACACACCAAAAGTTATTGGTGTTAATATGGGAACCATTGAAAACGGAATAGATTTCATACGTATTGGCGGAATGATTACAGGATTATTTAAAAAAGAAAAAGAAACCGTAAAAAAAGAGAAACCCATAATTCCTTTTAAAGACTTAGCAAGAACAAGTTGTGATCAAAACTATTTCTTTGAAACCTTGAAATTAAAACCAGATGAAATCGAATTATTTCTTGAATTTTGTGATGTTGATTCTAACTCAAAAAACATCGCAACATCAAATAATATTCTGGTAACGATGGATTTTTTATTCAAAAAAAATTTGGAATTCAAAAAGTTACACACTCCAGAATAAATTATTGCTACTTACTGAATTTGATTTTTGAAATTGTACATTTTATCGATTCAACCACCAGATACTTATATTCAAAACCGCAGCAAAACTTACCCACGCCAAATAAGGAATAAATAAATAGCCTGCAATTTTATTGATTTTAGAAAATTGCAAATAGGTTTCATAAATAAACAGCCAAAGCACAATTATTTCTAAACCGGCCAACATAGGGTTGTGTAAACCAAAAAACAAATACGACCACAGTGCATTTAAAGCTAATTGAATTGCAAAAAGAATCAGGGCTTTTTTAACCAGTTCTTTTTCAAAATCGATTCGGTTCCAAACCAGTCCCGCTGCCACTCCCATCATAATGTACAACATACTCCACACCGGTGCAAAAACCCAATTTGGCGGGTTAAAAACTGGTTTTTCTAAAGTTGGATACCAATCTGTAATAGCAGAACGGGTCACCATGCCGGAAAAATAACCTATAGCCAGACAAGTAACGACGACAATGAGTATTTTGGTAATCTTATTCATTTCTTTCTTTTTTTCAAAAATAATCAAAAACTTTATACTGATTGAACAAATAAAGAAATGTATGAATAAATCAAAAAAAGTATCTTTGCGAAAATTTTATCGTTCATGTTTACAGCAAAGGATTTTATTCCAACTTCATATTCTCAAACTTTAGAAAGCGGTCAGTTTCAATGGAGCGCTCCCAGCAACATTGCCTTAGTGAAATACTGGGGAAAAAAAGCAGATCAAATTCCGGCTAATCCATCAGTGAGTTTTACTTTAAACAACTGCAAAACGATTACCAAATTGGCATTCGAGAAAAAAAACAACACTGATAAGTTCTCTTTCGATTTGTTGTTTGAAGGAAAACCCAAAGAAGATTTCAAACCCAAAATTCAAAAATTTTTCGAAAGAATCGAAATCTATTTGCCTTTTTTGAAAGATTATCATTTTACAATTGATACTCAAAATACATTTCCGCATAGTTCAGGAATTGCTTCTTCAGCATCCGGAATGGCAGCTTTAGCAATGAACATGATGAGTCTCGAAAGAGCTTTAAATCCGGAAATGACCGAAGATTATTTTTATCAAAAAGCTTCACTTTTAGCGCGATTGGGTTCAGGAAGTGCTTGTCGAAGTGTAAAAGGGCAAGTTGTAGTATGGGGGAACCAGGCTAATATTGAAGGGAGTTCGGATTTATTTGGAGTTGAGTTCCCTTATACGATTCATGAAAATTTCAAAAATTATCAAGATACTATATTGCTTGTTGACAAAGGTGAAAAACAAGTTTCGAGTACTGTAGGACACGACTTGATGCACAATCATCCTTTTGCCGAAAGGCGATTTGAACAGGCACATGAAAACCTGAATAAACTAATTGGAATTTTTGAAAATGGAAATCTGGAAGAGTTCATTAAAATAGTAGAAAGCGAAGCACTGACTCTGCATGCTATGATGATGACTTCTATGCCTTATTTTATCCTGATGAAACCAAATACACTGGAAATTATTAACAAAATTTGGAAATTCAGAGCCGAATCTCTAATTCCGGTTTGTTTTACACTGGATGCCGGTGCCAATGTGCATGTTTTATACCCAAACACACACAAAGAGACTGTATTGCAATTTATTAAGGACGAATTAGTTGTCTTTTGTCAAAATGGACAGTACCTTTGTGACGAAATTGGAAATGGAAGTCAATTGATAATTAATAATGGATAATTCTATGGAAAAGAAAAACATAATTAAAGAAAAGTCTTTTTCTTTTGCAATAGAAATTATTATACTTTATAAGCTTTTATTCGATAAAAAAGAATTTATTTTATCAAAACAAATGCTACGTGCCGGGACTTCTACAGGAGCTAATATTAGAGAAGCGGAATATGCACAAAGTAAAGCTGATTTATTCACAAATTATCCATATCTTTAAAAGAAGTAAATGAAACAGAATATTGGTTAGATTTATTATATGAAACCAATTATTTAACCGAAACAGAATTTCAAAATATTAAATATAAAATTGTCGAAATATTAAAATTACTCATCAGTATAATTAATACTTCTAAAAATAAATAATTATCAATTACTAATTGTCAATTATCAACTCGTATGAAAGGACCTCTATTTTACTCAAAAATATTACTCTTTGGAGAATATGGAATTATTCGTGATTCTAAAGGATTGTCCATTCCTTATAATTTCTATAACGGAGCCTTAAAAAAAGAAGATAATCCTTCAGCAGAAGCCATTGCTTCTAATACCAGTTTAAAACGTTTTGCTGATTATTTAGAAAAACTAGAAAATGAACAGGCAAACTTAGTTTCTTTTGATTTAAAGTCTTTAAAAAACGATATTGATACCGGAATGTATTTTGACTCCAGTATTCCGCAAGGTTACGGTGTAGGGAGCAGCGGGGCACTGGTAGCGGCAATTTATGATAAATATGCTCAAAACAAAATCACAGTTCTTGAAAATCTTACCCGTGACAAATTATTACAACTAAAAAATATTTTTTCCCAAATGGAGAGTTTTTTCCACGGGAAAAGTTCCGGATTAGACCCTCTAAACAGCTATTTGAGTATTCCTATTTTAATTAATTCAAAAGACAATATTGAAGCAACCGGAATTCCTACTCAAAGTTTTGATGGCAAAGCTGCTGTTTTTTTATTAGACTCCGGAATTATTGGAGAAACAGCTCCTATGATTAATATTTTCATGGAAAACCTTAAAGACAAAGGTTTCCGTACCATGTTGAAAAATCAATTTGTAAAATACACAGATGCCTGTGTAGAGAATTTCCTTGGCGGTGACATGAAATCCTTATTTACCAATACTAAAAAATTGTCCAGAGTAGTTTTAAGTCATTTTAAGCCAATGATTCCGGAACAATTTCATGAAATCTGGCAAAAAGGAATTGAGACAAATGATTATTATTTAAAACTATGCGGCTCCGGTGGCGGCGGTTATATTTTGGGTTTTACAGAAGATTTAGAACGGGCAAAAGCTTCTTTGAAAGACTATAAACTTGAAGTAGTTTATCAATTTTAATTCCTGTTTAATAGTTCACATTTATAAAAAGTAACCAGAATAATTGTTTATTCTGGTTTTTTTATGCAAAAAAAGCAATTACTTTTTAATAAAGCACTGAAAACAAAACTATAAATCATTTTTATTCTACTAGAAAATTAAACAAAATCTTACTTTTATAACGTAAAAATACTGTATCTTTAGTTTATGTTTTTTTTATTAATAATTTAAAAAAACAATATGCTTAAAACTACTTTTTTTAAAAAAATTAAGCTCCGTAATTCTCTTACTCCTCTGCTCATAGTAGCTATATCATGTACTTTGTTAATTGTCACCAATTTTTTTACCATAAAAATATTATCATCATCGAGAGCTTATATAAATGGAGAATCTCTTTATTCGAAAGGACAAAAAGATGCTACACGTCATTTACTCACCTACCTTTTTACTAAGGAGAATAGTGAATGGCAATTATTCAATAAGGAATTAGCTGTCCCAAAAGGAGACAAAATGGCCCGGATAGGACTCCTTAACGATATTCCAATTGAAAATATCGAACAAAGTCTTAGGGCGGGAAGAAATAGCCCGGAGGATTTTGATGATCTAATATGGCTTTTTAAAAACTTTAGAAAGGTTTCTTTTTTTGCAAAAGCCATAAAAGAATGGGAAGAAGCAGATAAACTAGTCGAAGAATTAGAACAAATTGGCAATACTGTCAACCAAAAAATTATCAGCAGTAATTTAAGTAATCAGGACAAGGAAGTCATCTTAATAAAAATAAAGGGAATTAGTTCCAAACTCACTTTAAAAGAACGTCTTTTTTCGGAAACATTAAGTTCCGGAAGTCGTATTATTAAAAATATCTTATTGCTAATTAACTTTTTTCTTATCTTAATTATAATAGGAAGTGCCAGTATTTATTATATGTTAATGATTAATAAACTAAGACGTTCTAAACAGGAAATTGAAGAAATTAATAAAAACTTAACCATTGCCAACAAAGAGTTAGATAAATTTGTGTACAGTGCATCACACGATTTAAGATCTCCTCTTTTATCTTTAAAAGGATTAATAGAAATCATGAATGCTGAAAATGACATGACTCAAATAAGATACTATTTAGAACTCATGCAAGAAAGCCTTGACAAACAGGATCAGTTTATAAAAGACATTATTGATTACTCCAGAAATAAAAAAACAACAATGACGTTCACTAAAGTGAATCTGAGTCAGATTATTGAAGAAGCAATTGTTCAAAATCAATACCGTCAGGAATTCAAACGCATACATATTAGCAAAGAATTAAATATTGACAGCATTATTAGTGATGAATTAAAACTAAAAATCATCATCAACAACATCTTGACAAATGCTATCAAATATTCAGATATACAAAAAGAATCTCCATTTATAGCCATAAAAACCTATCAGGATAAAGATAATATCTATATTTCAATTGAGGATAATGGAATTGGGGTAAAACAAGAATATCAAAACAAAATATTTGATATGTTTTTTGTTACTACCAACGATAATAAGGGGTCGGGTTTAGGTTTGTATTTAGTAAAAGATACTATTGAAAATTTAAACGGAACCATTGAAATCACCTCTGAAATTAATTTAGGCACCCGGTTTACTGTAAAAATACCAAAAAAGCACGAAGCTGTTGCCTGATTCTTCTAATCTAAAAAATAAAATACTAAACCACTTCTTTTTTAGTTCTTTTTAAATAAATCAAGCTCGTTTTAAAAACAAACCATTAAATTTGATAAAAAATAATCACGGTTTTAGAACGAATACTATTAAGAGAAGTAAAAACATGTTAAGTAGAAAAAACAAACTTTTAGCGTTAAAAATTATTAGTTTGTTCTCTGTTGTCAGGGGCTATAACATTCCAATTATCATTTTAGCACAATACCTGTCAGCCATATTTATCCTTGCCCCGGAAATTCGGGCTTTAGATATCCTTCTGGATTTTAATTTATTTTTAATTGTATTTGCTTCTTCTGTTACTATCGCCTCAGGTTATATTATCAATAATTTTTACGACAGCCGGAAAGATTTAATCAATCGTCCCAACAAGTCCATGTTAGACCGGCTGATAAGTCAAAGCACAAAATTAAAGGTTTATTTTGCTTTAAACTTTATTGTGGCTTTAATAGCCTTATTTATTTCATGGCGTGCTTTTTTATTCTTTTCAGTTTATATTTTCCTCATTTGGTTTTACTCTCATAAAATAAAAAAACAGCCCTGGATAGGCAATCTTATGGCAGCACTTTTAGCAGTTCTTCCTTTCTTTGCTATCTTGTTATATTATTACACCCGATTGCCTCTATATGAAATAGAGACCTATAAAAGACAGTTTGCTGTAATTTCTGCACATGCCGCTTTTTTGTTTCTGTTATTACTTATTCGGGAAATGATTAAGGACTTAGAAAATATAAAAGGCGATTTAACTGATAATTACAAAACCATTCCTATTATTTACGGAGAACGATTTTCTAAAAAAGTGATTAGTTTATTGAGTCTTCTTACACTCTTCCCTATTTATCTTTTAATCGAAATCTATGATGTAGGTTATATGGATATTTATTTTTATTTCTGTCTGATTATCCTAATCTTTTTCATCAAATTTTTATGGAAATCTAATTCGAAAGCTCATTTTTTACTGCTTCATAATGTACTTAAATTTCTTATCGTGGCCGGAGTATTTTGTATAATGCTCATCAACCCAAGTATTTTATGGCACGGAAAAAAATTGTTTATGTCTATTTAATCTATTAATATAAATTTAAAAAAACTTCAACATTTATTTTAAAGCACATTTAGTTAAGCAGTTATCGCTTTTCTGATCATCGAAAATCGTTTCTCAACGATATAAGTAGTATCTTTGCGCGAATTCGTGCTAAATAGTCCGAACAGACGAAGTAAATTATTTGATTATTATGAACAACAAGGAAGGCAACAATAAAAGAGGTGGTTCCAGACCTAATAGCTCCAGACCAAGCTCTAACAAGCCAAAACCTGCGATGCCTAAAAGAGCACAAGGGCCTAAAAAAGTAAAACCAACTGCGAAAGCTGCTGAAGAAGCCGCTAAAAAAATAGAGAAAAAGCCAAATCAGGCTCCTAAAAGAGCGAAGGCAAAAGATGAAATTCGTTTAAATAAATACATTTCTAACTCGGGAGTTTGCTCTCGCAGAGATGCTGATATCTATATTCAATCAGGAAATGTAAAAGTAAACGGGGTTCCTGTAACTGAAATGGGGTATCTGGTAAAACCGGGAGACGAAGTAAATTTTGACGGTGTAAAACTCACTCCAGAGAAAAAAGTATATATTCTTTTAAACAAACCTAAAAACTTTACTACAGCTCTTGACGAGGGTCAGGAATTCAGAAACGTATTAGAACTGGTTAAAGGTTCTACTACTGCAAAAATTGCTGCTGTAGGAAGAATGGATAAAAACACCACAGGCCTTTTATTATTTACCAATGATACGGATATGATTAGAAAATTCTCACTGCCTAATCAAAAATCATCTAAAATCTACCAGGTTTCGTTAGACAAAAACTTAAAATTTGAAGATCTGGAAAAAATAAGCAAAGGATTAGTGCTGGACGGACACCGCGTATATGTTGAAGAAGTAAGCTATATTGAAGGAGAAGCTAAAAGTGAAATTGGACTGAAACTAAAAACTTCTAATGTCAAAGTAGTCCGTAATATCTTTGAGCATTTCGATTATGATGTTTTAAGAATCGATCGTGTTGCTTTTGCCGGTCTAACTAAAAAGAATTTACCAAGGGGAAACTGGAGATTACTTACAGAACAGGAAATCATCAATTTGAAGAATACTTAAAATTCTCTACCTTTTAAACAATAAATCCGCTTCAGATTAAATCTGAAACGGATTTGTTTTTATTAATAATACTCAAATATAACCTACTTAACTATGCATGCATTTTTACATACATAGGAATATCATTAGGCATTGTAAACCACTCATAAAGTGCAGTATGCTCTTCATTAGTGAAATTATAATCTGGTATAGCATGTTCTATCATCCACTCATCATCTTCATTAATTATTGGCTCTAAAGAATAATTCCCAACAGAAGAGCTAGCAATTATTTCAACAAAAGCTCCAACAGGCACATCATTAAGTACCCCACTACTATTCGTTTTAGGACTAGAAAATTCAGGTTGAAGAACTCCATCTACACGGATTTGCAGTGTTGCATATCCACTTACCTCCCATCTAATAGTTTGTTGGGCAGACAATTCAAAAAATGATACACAAAATATGAGCATCAAGAAAACGGTTAACTTTTTCATAATCTAATAAATTTGGGTTAAATAATTAATTCTGAGTTACATGTTAACTCACTCAAATATAACACTTTATTTTAAATTAACCCTATTTTTCTTGTTTTATAAAACAAGAAAAAGAGTTTGCACCATATGTTGCAAACTCTTTCACTACTATTTCTTTATTTAATTACCAGTTAAATGGTAGATACCAGTTATTAGGATTCATTAATTTTGCTCTTACATTAGCAGCTTCTGCATTTCCTTCGCTGTTTAATTTATCGAAAATTTTATCAGCTAAGAAAGCTGGATCGTTTCTGCGTCTGGCAACACGAACTAAGTCTTCCCAACGATTACCTTCGTAAGCCAACTCTAAAGCGGCTTCCGCAATAATATTATTCTCAGTAGTAATCATATCATCACCAACTGCTCCTACTGCTTCTAATCTCGCACGCCCTCTAACCCCCGTATTTCTATGCCAGGGTGCTCTATAGTTAGGAGCATCTCCCTGACGAGCATCAAAATTATAAGGAAACGGCTGCATTGTTTGTTGTATGTTACTTACATCAGTTGGAGGTGCATGTTTAGGTATTGGAGTATATTCGTACTTAATTCCCCGATTTAGTAGCGCATAAGCAATTCTTTGCTGATTATCTCTGTTTGCAGCTTCAGCATAACGTAAATGTAATTTAGCTGCACGGTATAAAAACCAATCTCCATTTCTTTTAAACTGATCATTTGCGGCTTCAAACTTATAGATGTACTTCATGATTACAGGATCTCCGGCTACCATTTTATAAGTAAACTTTGAACCCCGTGCATCGTAAGGATAACCAAATATAACATTACCATTACTATCATAAAAAACCTGATTATTTGAATTCCATAGATTAATAGCTCGCTGCGATGGTTTGGCTAAATAATCTCCTCCAGTTTTAGAAAAGAAAGCAATAAATGGATTGGCGGGTGCAAAATTACTCTCATATGGTAAAGACCAAATCCATTCTGTATTCCACAACACATCTCTGGTTCTCCCAAAAATAGACCGCCAGCCTTTAGTATTACTATCTACTAAAGTAGTCGCATCTGTCTCATAATCCCTTAAATAACCAACAGCTAAATCTTCATTCGTAATAACCTCTGCAAACTTCACACGGTAATTATCTAAAGTATTTGCCCCACCAGCGGGAGTTTCTTCCATTACATTCTTATAATGTGCCGCTGCTAACTGATAATTTCCTTTCCAAAGTTGTAAATCTCCCAATAAACACTCTTTATTGATAAAAAACTTTCTGGTATCATAGCCGTCCACACTAACTAATAAACTGCTTTCTACATCATAAATCTTTTTATAGGTTAGACTTTCTGTAAAAGTGACTAACTTATCTACAAGCTGATCTAAAGGAATCCTTGGGTATTTGTTGATGTTTTTAACATCCTCTAAGGTTTCAATTGGCTCAGTAATATAAGGCACACTTCCAAACTGAATTCCTAACTGCAGGTAAATCCACGAACGGATACAAGCGATATCAGCATAACGCTGGTCATATTGTGACTGAGTAAACTTCTTATCAGCTAACATGACATCAAAATTCTTCAAGGCATCATTACAATTCTGAATTACTTCATAGAATTGCTTTGGACTAATATATGGGTTATCTGCCGATACATTGTGATTAGACAGTTGTTCTAAATAAGGATTTGAATTTCTTGTGGTAGTCATCAAATCAGCACGCATCTCATTAAGAATCACGTGTTTTTCAGCAAGATTCATAAACTTACCATAAATTCCAACTACAGCTGCATCAGCATCATAGACATCACGATATAATTGATCCCCAACAAGCTTATCTTCAGGTTGTACATCCAGATAGTCCTGACATGAGCCAAGGCTAAATAATAGTGTCATAGCCGATAGAACCGATACGATACTTTTTGTTGTTTTTGTTTTTATTGTTGTTATCATCTGTATGTTCTTTTCTATAAGAGTAAATAATTAAAGTCCTAAACGTAGTCCCAGTTGAACTGATGTGAACTGAGGAGCTAAACCAATATCAGTTCCCTGACCAAATATCGATGAAGTAGCACTAAACTCAGGATCATAGCCAAGATATTTAGTAAAAGTTACCAAATTATTAGCAGTTGCATAAAGTTTGATGTACTTAACATAATTTGCATCATTTACTTTAAAATCATAGCCTAACACCAAAGTTTTTAACCTTAGATAAGAACCATCTTCAATCCATCTACTGGAAAATTCTGAATTCCCCAGTGGATCTCCCCAGGTTGCTTTTGGCATATCCGTTTGCTGACCTTCAGCTCTCCAGCGGTTGGCTACAGCAGCACTTTGGTTTTCATAACCGCTCATTTTTTCTAAATTGTAACGTAATCCATTGTAAATATCATTTCCTATAGAGAAATTGAATAAGGCCTGAAGACTAAAACGCTTGTAAGTGAAATTAGTTGAAAAACTACCCAATACATCCGGATTAGGATTTCCAATTACCATACGGTCATTGTTATCAATAACATTATCTCCATTAGTATCTACAAAACGTACATCACCGGCAGTAAAAGGAAGCAACTCACCATTTGTTAAACGTCTGTTTAATCCCGCTGCATTAGCTTCGGCAGTAGTACTGTAAACTCCTGCAGTTTTTAAACCATAAAATAAATTAGCATCCTTACCTACTGATGTTAAATAAGTAGCTCCTGCAAATTGAGTAAGAATATCGCCGTTTGGCAGTGATTGTATTTCATTTTTATAACGGCTTACATTTACTGCTAAATCAAATGTAAAATCAGTTGACTTAATAATACGGGCTTTCAATGATAAATCAGCTCCCAAAGTACGCATCGCACCGTTATTAGATACTGCATAATCAAAACCACTTATATCACTAACTGTTTCATAAACAATCATATTATCGGTTTTATTTAAAAATAAATCTATAGAAGCATTCAATCTTTCGTTAAATAAACCTAAATCAGCTCCGGCATTGAATTTCTTAACTGTTTCCCATTGTAAATTAGGATTACCAATATTACCTCTTACTAAACCTTGCATTCCTAATAAATTTTGAGAAACATAGTATTTCTGAGCTGTAAAGTTTCCTATATCATCATTTCCGCTATGACCATAAGTAGCTCTCAATTTTAAGTAATCGATAGCTTTTGCTCCTTTCATAAAGCCTTCTGAAGAAACTAACCAGGCTCCAGTAATAGAAGACATCAAAGCATACTTATCATTCCCATTTGAAACTTTGTCTCCAAATCTACTCGAACCATCAACAGCATAACTCGTTGTTAAAAAATATTTATTGCGATAATTGTAATCAGCATTAGCATACACATTCAACCAATTCCATTCTCCTAATACACCACCTACCTGACGTAATAAATTAGATCCTGCTCCTACAGAAGTAAAATCATCTGTAGAAGAATTGTAACCTAAACCTAAATCACTTTCGGATTTATTATTTTGGGTTCTGATTCCAAAATGAACTTCCAGATTGTGGTCATTATTAAAATTTTTAAAATAATTGGCATAAGTATCTGTGTAAAGGCTATTATAGCTCTGAATTTCACTTCCTGAACGATTGGTTCCAATAGCTGTAGGAAGAATAACATCCGCTACACCCTGATCCGGAATAAAGAAGCTTTCTCTTTCTTTATTAAGGGTTAAACCTATAATTGTATTAATATCCCATGCTTTATTTAAAACATATTTAAATTTAAAATTTCCAAAGAAACGGTAGTTATTATTTCTGCCAAAACCATTCGTTAAAATTGCATTTGGATTACTGACACCAAAATCATCCACATCTGCTAAATTAGGAGATACTTCCCCTGAATCAGAAATATCATTAACTCTTAAAAATGGAGATTTAGTGAGTGCGAGATACAAAGGACTTGTTTTATATGCAAAACCCTGATCCCATTGTTCCTGAGTACTATTTACAAAAGATAAATTAGCATCAACAAATAATCTGTCTGTTAATTTTAAAGCAGCATTTAAACGGGTACTGTATCTTTTAGTATTTGTTTGATCAATTATACCTTTACTATCCAAATAACCTACAGACAAACCAAACTTAGCGATTTCGTCACCTCCACGAACTTTCAGAAAATAATTCTGACTCACACTTGGTTTAAAAACCTGATCTTGCCAGTTCGTATTATTATGATATTTATAATATCCTGGTGAACCTACTTGGTCATTCATATATGGCAAATTAAAAATCTCAGGGGCTGTTAATCCACGTGTTGTTTCTAATTGTGACAAATGAGTACGGTAACCATTTGCTCCTAATAAAGGTAAATCATCTGGTGTCTGGTTAGCACTTCCATACATTGTAAAATCAATTTTAGTAGACAATTCTGTTGCACGGGTAGTAGTTATTTTAATTACCCCATTAGCTCCCTTAGTCCCATAAAGTGAAGAACCGTCTTTGATAACCGTTACATCCTCTATATCCTTAACATCAATATTAGTCAATGGAGACGAAATATTATTTTGTAAAATTCCTGATCCATAATCTTCATCATCGTAAATCATCCCGTCAACAATGATTAAAGGTTTGTTAGTTGCATACAATGATGTAAATCCTCGCAACGACAAATAACTTCCTGCAGCCGGAGTTCCTGAACTTCTAACAGCATTTAATCCTGCTACTTTTCCCTGAAGAAAACCACCAACAGATTCATTTACAGGAGCAGCCCATTGCTCATTTTTGAAATTGACAACACTTGCAGCAGTGGTGTTATTGTACTGCATTTTTTCACTAGCAGCCAGATTTGCCATTTCATAAGTGGGCGCATAATTAGCCTCGCTTAAATAGATTTCAAAACCTGATTTTTGCTTTCTTAAAGCATATACCTTTGTTTGAAAATTTTCACCACTTACTTTCAGAATTGCCTCTAGATTAGGGACTCTAATTTCAAAACTACCATCATCATTAGTAATAACGGCCGAAAATCCATCGACTGTTACATTGATTCCTGATAAAGTGGCTTTGTTTTTAGCATTTTTCACAACACCTTTTACTAAAATGCCTTGTATTTTTTTATTTGGAGTTGTCGTTGCAGTAGCTGTAGAATCCTGAGCTTCCTGAGCATACAATGGTGTATAGAATTCAGCAGCAAAAAACACGCTAACAAGACAGCTTAGTTTTATAATTTTTAGCATAACTAATTTTTTATAGAATATTTTATTTAAGAACAGGAACAAATTTCAAATAATCAAGAGTAAGACCACTCGTTGCAGTGGTAGGGCCTCCAATCAGAGAAATCAGGTCGATATTACCAGCAGTGTCTTTCGTGAATTCTCCTATCAAAACTTCATCATAATTATTAAATGGCACGGTAATAAGTGGAAATAACTTATCGAAATTAGCTACATTATCTGTAGTTCCTACAGTTTCAATAACCCCACCAATACCCAATTGTTGTTGGAAAAGAGAAGATGTTGTTCTGTCATTAACTGCTCTCCAATACACTTTATAAGTAGTACTGTACATGTCTTTTGCATTATATGTAAATGTAAATTTGTCCCTATTAGGGGCTTGTACCATGAGATCATTGAATAAAACCCCGGATGGATCCCTTCTGTCTCGATAAAGCATCCTAGTACGTGATCCTATATACCCTCTATTGGCTTCTCCTTCAATTCTAGTCGTTAATAAACGTTTGCCTAATTCAACATCAACTCTTTTCATAATATAAACAATACCATTACTCAAATTAATTTGTTGAACAATTTGTGTTTTATCTACAGGAACTACGACTCCAAATCTTGAAGTTAATGTTGCAGGCAATTGATTTAATTCGTATTTCCCATGAAAAGCCATATCTCTTACGGTAAAATACTTAGAATAGATGGCTGTAGAATCTATAGCCGGGTCATTTGAAGTTTTAATTAAATAAGGTTTCATTTTATTTACTTCGGCAGTATAACCCGCATCTTCCATTAAAAACAACGTATATAAATTGTCTTCGTTATTCAAATTGTAAACATTCTTTAAATAAGAATTAGTCAAAGAATCGGCAAGATATCCTGCTCCATTAGTTTCTGAAACGGCTTTACCTATACTATCTGACTGGTAAATATTAAACTCTTTTAAACTACGTAAATAAGTAGTCATTTCAGTAGTTGCTGCTGCTGAATTTACATACTGCCAAATATTTAATTTTGGGGTTAATGCTTTATCAATAATATGAAAAACACCATTAGCGGCATAATGATCTGCACTAACAATAGTAGCATCATCAATCATTGTACTCCCTTTAAAAATCAGATTTTTATTGGTAAACATCTTAATTCGCTCTTCCTGATTTGTTCTTACAGAGGAATAAGTAGTTAAGGTGATATGATTAGCAACAAATTGTTTAAGAGCTTCAGGGTTGTTCAATATCTCACTCCCAACAGCTGCCAGAGCTGTATTATTAGGTACAAAAACAGTATACGTCTTGGATGCAGCTAAAACTTCTGCATAACCGGTTTGATCTAATAATTTTGCAAATTCAGAAGTTTCGGAAGTATTGGTAATAGCTTCGTCAAGTGTAACTCCCAGATTAGCATCGCCATTATCTACACGATCATCCCAAGGATTGGAACAAGAGATTATTGCCAGTGTTAACACACTAGCAAATAATCTTCTATATTTATTTTTTAATAGAATCATTTCTAATTGATTAAGTTATTTTGAAATTATTAGGAATTAATTATTAATACTGTAAAGTACTTTTTCCTGCTACAAATTTTGGTACTAATTGGTTCATTTCTACAGGACGGAATTCTGCTATATCAAACCATGACTGATTCGTAAAACTTCCTTGACTTTGTAAAGTCAAGGTATGTCTGCCCGTTGTAGGTACATCTACTACACCCACTAATCTGCAATTTACCCTGCTGGACCATGGAGTAGCGTAACGCTTATAACCTTGAGATTCCAATACGGTTTCTGGTGTATTTGCTGTATCTGTATTACCACCCTCTGATAAGTTTACTTGTCTAGGAAGTTCTATTCCGTTAAAAAACACTTTTACATTACCTACTTTAGTACCATTAGCTCTGTAAGAAATCCAGATCTTATATCGTCCCTTAATAATTACCGGAGTTTTAAAAGCAACATTTTGAGCATTAGCATCTCTAAAACGGTAAATCTCACAAACATCCGCGCCCCAACAGCCTCCAACTGTACTTGTTATACTACTACCATCTGCTTGTTTTCGATAAGCTAGGTATGCATTTCCATCACTTGCTTTTCCATCCCAGGTAACATCAATGCCAGCATTATCAATTGTTAGTTTTTCATATGCTTCTGCAGGTTTTTTCCAAAAAGCAGTTAATCTTCTAAATTCTGTAATATCTGTAAACTCAAAATATACCGGAGCTGGTAAACGTTTCTTGATTGCAATATTACCCCCCACAAAATGTAATACTCCATTAGATGCTGTTACATCACTTATAGGTCTATCTATAGCAACCCCTCTTTCTAATACCCCATTAAAAACATCTTCATTTAATAAGATTGTATCTTTACTTAATTTGGCACTAATCACCTCTAATGGAGCCTTAGTAACTAAAGAAGGTGTTATTGCAATATCAGCTAGATACTGAAGTCTTGGTAAAATACGGTAACTCACAAACAAATTTAAACTGTCTTTTAAATCTAAAGGATTATTTAAATGGCTATATCTATTTTTTAATTGCTCTAAAGTAGTAAATCCTGCTTCGGCAAATACTTCGTTAGTCTGAGCTAAAACAGTCAGGTAACTATCAATATCAGTTGTATTAGTTAATGGTTTATTTAACACATCATACCATCCTGTGGTCTTTAAAACCTCGGTAAATAAGGAAAGACTTGGATCCGCTTCTATAGTTTGAGCCAAAGTTTTATCTGCTACACGCAAAACTTTATCTATAATATGCATCACTCCGTTGCCTAATTCTATGTTAGAAGCAACAATACTGGCTTCTTTATTAACAGTTACACTGGAAACTCCATTTTTATTAGCAGCCCCGGTTACTAAATATTGACCATATAAACTAGGTGTTCCTATTTTCCCATCCGTAAAAGAGGTGGTGTTAATTCTCTGATCCAGAATATGCAGTTTAGCTATGTTTTGTAAATCTGCTAATGGAACCTGGCTCAATGAAGTAGCACCTATACTATTTAAATACTCCTGTACAGCATCATTTGTGGGAATAAAAACAGTATATGTACCATAAGTATTCATAAAGGAAGCATAATTAGTTAAATCCAGAAGTTCTAAAAACATTGAATAATCCGGATTGGCTCTGAGATATTCAGTAATATTCATAGTCTCATCTGTAGTTTCTTTTATTTTTTGTTCTGAACAATTTTGAAACACTAAAGCTATCAAAAAAACTAAAGTAAGTCTCAACAGGCTAGGCAATCTTAATACTCTTTTCATGACTTAAAATTTTTTTATTTGTAAAATGGATTTTGTACCAGAGCTTTGTTAGTAAAAAGTTCGTACGTGTTTATAGGTAAATAATGACTGTTTTGATCTCTTAATTTTGCAAGTACAGATTGTTGTTGCTCAGGAAGAGCCCCTGCAATACCGGCATTTATTAAGATATCTAATCTGGCATAATTATTTCTTCTGGCATTACGAAGGATATCAAACCATCGTTTTCCTTCGTAAGCGAATTCACGGGAACGCTCAGCCAACAAATAATTAATTATTTCAATTTTATTTTCTGAACCCGGCTCCTGAGAGGTTAATTCGATAGCATCGCGTTTTTCACGTAGATCCTCAATAATATCAATTGCTTCCTGACCTCTGTTCAACTCTGTAAGGGCTTCGGCTTTCATTAACAGCACATCAGCAAATCGATATACAAACCAATGAGTATCCGCATTCTGCAACTCTTTACGTTCATTAAAATTCAAACCTACAAATTTGTAAATTTGAGAAGTTCCAGGAACTAAGGAAGCACGCTCTCCTCGAATATCTCTATTATTAGCATCGGCGAGATCAATACCAAAAACATCTTCCAGAACCGTAGCCCCGCCTAAGAACTCTGGTCTTAAATAAAAGATATTATAAAAAGGACCTAAATTAGATGGCGTATATTGAAATTCAAAAATACTTTCTTTCGAATTACCCTGAGCATATACCGTATTAAACCAAGAACTGGAAGCTTCAATTAAACCAAATCGTGGAGAAGCAATTACCTTATCTGCAGCAATAACTGCTTTTTCATAATTATCTGTCCATAAATAAACGTCAGCCTGCATTGCATTAATAGCATAGGTAGTTATACGTCCTCTGTTAGAAGGTTCATTACCATAATCTTCCACTCCATACTGTTCTGCCAACTCTAAATCTTTAATTACCTGAGCAAAAATTTCGCTTTGAGGAGTAGTTGGTAACTGGAAATTTTCTGCATCACTTAAAGTAGCATTTAGTTTTAAAGGCACATCTCTAAAAGTTCGGGCTAATGTAAAATACAAATACGCTCTGATAGCCAATGCTTCTGATAGAAAATTATTCAGCTGTGTTTCTGTTAAAGTAGGATCTTCTGCTCTAACTGCTGGTGCTAATTCAATTACAGTGTTACAATAATTAATAGTTCTGTAAAAAGCAGACCAATTTGTTAATTCATTTGAGGCAATAATATTAGAGTTCATAATGTCTCTCTGATCATTAGTAACGTTAGGCCCAGGAGCAATCATATCCCCTCTTAATTCACCGTACATGAATAAATACTGAGAGATTGGCAAGTCACTTACTCTGGGAGGCGAATTCAACAAAGAAGAGTAAATACCTATAACTGCTGCCTGAATATCTTCCTTAGTGTTCCAGAATTCATCACGTACAATTCCATCTTGTGGACGTAAATCTAAATAGTCATCGCACGAACTAGCCGAAACAAAGAGTATAAAGATTGCTAATATTGTTTTTATTTTAGTTTGCATAAATCAAATATTTTTTTGTTTAAAAACGGGTTGATAAACCAAATGAGAAACGTTTGGTAGGTGGTGTAGAAGCATTATCGATTGTAATACCAAAAGCTCCTTTACCCATACTTACCTCTGGATCCTGTCCTCTGTATTTTGTAAAAGTGTATAAGTTATCTGCTGTTATATACATTCTTACTTCTTCTAAGTTTAATTTCTTCAATAAGTTTTTACCCCAGTTATAGCTAAGAGTTACAGAACGTAAACGAACAAATGAAGCATCCTCAACATAACGATCCGAACCCAACCAGTTATAACCAGTTTGATGTATAGCTCTTGGCATATTGGTTACATCTCCAGGATTACGCCATCTGGCTAAAACAGCAGTACTCTGATTACTCCATCCATACATATTAGTGGTATTCATATCGGTTCCGTTAACAATATCAAAATCAAAACGATACGTAAAGAAAAGATTTAATTTCCATTGGTTGTTAAAACTAACGTTAGGTCCAAAACCTCCAGCAAATTTTGGATTGCTGTTTCCCAGATACACCACATCACGACTATCAATGTTACCGTCTTTATTGATATCTTCATAAATAGCATCACCAGGCTGAAAGGTATAGTCTGTTACTGGAAAATTAAAACGCATAAATACATCCTGACCATTAGGACCAACAATAACATTACCATTAGCATCTCGTGCTCTTGTAGCATCAAGATCAGTATACACTCCCTTGAATTTATATCCATAAAAAGAACCAAAAGGATTATCTACTTGTAAGAAACGTTTGAATTGTCCATTCCTGTCGGTATTTCCTTCTTCGGTTGCTACAAATTCAGACATTTCTGTAATCATATTTTTATTATTAGAAATATTAAAATTGAAATCTACTTTCCATTTACCGGATTTATAAGGTGTAGAATTAATCCCAATTTCCCATCCTTGATTTTTCAAAGTTCCTACATTTTGATCAGATATACTGGTATATCCGGAAACTCCAGTTACAGCAAGATCTTCATAACGGAGATCTTTAGTAATCGTTTGATATATTTCAGCATCTATACTCAAACGCTTATTAAACATTTGAAGATTGAAACCTAAGTTTTTACCAATTTTTGTTTCCCAACGCAAATTACTTAATTCCATATTCCCGGGAACAATACCATTGAGACCTAGATAATCTGTTTGATAATTGTTATAAACATTATAAAAAACATAATCATCTTTTGGTGCTCCTCCGGAATGACCATAACTTAACCTCATACTTAAGTCATCTATATTTTTAAAATTTTTCATAAAAGGCTCACCTGAAATTCTCCAACGTGTAGATATAGATGGAAAATAACCATATCTGTTTTTTCCTGCAAACTTAGAAGTTCCATCAGCTCTTAAACCTACATTTATCAGGTAACGATCTAACAAACCATATTGAGCAGTAAAAACAGCTCCCACGTTTCTTGACTGAGTATTAGATGTATATAAGGTACCTGTTTCTGTTCTGGAAGGATTTGACGGATCTGTTAATACAGATGAAGCAGTATTTGATGTCATCACCTGATGTGATGCATAACGGAAATCATTCGATTGTAAGGACAATAAAGCCTGAAAAGTTTGTTTTTCTCCTACATTGGGTGTATAAATAAAGTTAGTTTTTGTAATCACACTAGACTGATCAGAATCACCATCATAAGCTCTGTTTACTACAGTTTCTGTAAAAGGACGACCTGTGGCATTTTGAGGTAAAAAAGATTTATTTTTTCTTGATGCATAATCAAATTGTAAATCAAAAGTTGACATAAACACTCCGGGAACAATATCAACACTTAAATTAAAATGGGGTACAATACGATTTTCGGCTATATCATTAATAGCTAATTCAGCCATAGCTAATGGATTATAAGTACTTCCATAGGTTCCCTGTACGTTTCTGGCCGGTGAGAAATAATTAGGAGTAAGATTTCCTGCTTCGTCAAACTCATAAATACTCATATTAGGCATTTTAGTATAAGCAACTCCTCGCAATTTGTCTTCACTATCTTTAGAGTTCACATAATTACGTTCCGTATCAGTATGAGTATAAGAAATATCTGTCTTGAACTTAATACGGTCAGATACAACATAATCCAAATTTAGCCTTGCATTTAATCTTTCTAAACCAGTACCAATAGTGACTCCTTTTGATTTATAGTATCCTACTGAGCTATAATATCTTGCTTTTTGCCCTCCCCCCTGTAAAGAAAGAGTATGCTCACCTGTAATACCAGGCTGAGTGATAGCATCTACCCAATTCGTATTCTGACTGTAGTTTTTAAAATAATACACATCTTGCGGATCATATTGAAATTCTTTTACAGTCAAAGTATTTAAAGGCACTCCATTCGCATTCATAAATTGTTCAGGAATCAATTGTGAATATTGATCACCGCTTAACATTGGAATAGTAGAAGGTAATTTAGAATATGTTCCTCTATAATTATACGTTATTCTTGGAGCACCTACAGATCCACGTTTAGTAGTAATTAATAAAACCCCTGCTGCAGCACGAGATCCCCAAATAGCAGTAGCTGCCGCATCTTTTAAAATGGTAATCGTCTCAATATCAGATGGTGCGATATTGATTAAGGCTGCGTAACTCTGATCATCAGCCGATCCAAAATTAAAATCCTCAGGTACCGAGGTTTCATAAGGCATACCGTCGACTACAATCAATGGATCTGAAGAACCTGTAATAGAAGAGGTTCCACGTATACGAATCTGCATCCCCGCACCAGGATCTCCACTACTGGCCACAATATCCACACCTGATAAACGCCCCTGTAAAGCCTCATCGATAGAGGCCGCCTGAGTATTTTCTAAATCTGCAGCATTAATAGATACCGAACTTGTAGTACGATCACGATCAGCGATACGCATTAATCCATTATCTGATGTCTTAGCTGAAGTAACAACAATTTCTTTTAAGGATTCAACACTTGAAACCAGGAAAACCTTAATGGATACTTTTCCATTAATAGCCACTGTTTTAGATTTATAACCAATTGTTGAAACTGATAATTTGTTATTTGGATTCTTAACACGGATAGCAAAATTCCCGTCAAAATCAGTAACCACACCTCCTACAGTACGATTTTCAGCATCCTGCTCTACTACAGTCGCTCCGGGAATAGTCTGATTATCCGCTGCATCAATAACCTGACCGCGAATCAGTACAGCAGTACTGGATTGTGCCAGAGCTGGTAAAGATGCCAGAATAATTAAGGCAAATGTAAAACTGTAAAATATTTTTGTAATTTGTTGTCTCATTTTATTCTGAAAATTTAATATAGTTATCTACTAAATGAATCAAAGATCTGTCTGCTAGATTATTACTTGAAGCTTTAATATAATTTGCAGATGAATCACTGTCAGTTATACTTTTAAACACTAATGTTCCTGGTGAACTCTGAATTTGTATGTATGTCTTTTCTCCCAGACCATCTTTTCTAAGCGTTTCAAACTGCCCTGTAACTAATCCATCATCAGAGGCCGTTGCATTCACTAAAATATGGTAACTGATAAAATCTGCTATTTTATCTATATCAGGTAGAAAAGTCGGTGTATAATTAGGAACCCCAGTAGAAGGCGTTCCAGGTAATACACCATCACGAACTGCTTGGGTAATTGCATCATTATTTGGCACAATAAACGTATATGAAGTTCCTAAACTAACTCCCCGAATAGCTCCTGTAGTAGTATTATAAACGGTCGAATTTTTAAGATAATTAAAAAATGATGAAAACTGAGATCCCGGAGCTTCTGCTAATTCTTTAATTTCTAAACCTTGAGGTCTATCAGTAAATTCAAATATATTATCAATATAATAAGTTACACCATTTTGCTGAACATCTGCAGCCCCTACAATATTAATAACATTACCCATTGCTTCAGTTCCTGCAGTAGATATTTTACCATTATTCCATTTAAGATATTCTCCCGGGAAATCTAAATCTCCGGAACGAATAATTCCTGAAGTAGTACGAATATTATCTAACTCCCCATTTGGAGTGGCTACTATACTGTTGTAAAGAATCCGATACAAGCGGGAACTTGCTGCTCCACCACTTACACTTAATCCTGTAGCTGGATTAGTATAAACCCATTGAGAACTATTAATATCATAATTATAACCTAAAGAACGAAGTAACGTATCTGAAGGCAAAAACAACACATATTTGTTCCTGATATTACTAATCATTTGTTTTATCTCTGTACTATTATATAATCTTGTAGCAAGTGTAAAGGCAGGATCTAAATATGCAGAGGTATAAACACTGTAAAATAAATTTGATTTCTGTACTATGTCTGAACCGTAAAAGAATCCATTACTCAGGATTTTTTTATCAATGATATTAGCATTAAAATCAAATCGTAAATCTTCATCTAAACCGTTAGTATAACTGGCAGCTATAGATGGCCAAACTGCATTTTGAACCATGTGGGCATTAAAGAAATCCTGAAACACATACAAAGGCAGTTTGTCTACAGAAGGATAATGCTTCAAAAGAACATCTCTTACAAAAGGCTCCAAAGCAGCATTACTAGGAGCGATCATTGTAAAAGCATCACTTTGCCCATCATTATCCATTTCTTTTAAATAATTCTCACTATTAGGTGAAAATGCTAGTCCTGAATTATAAAATTTAATATAAACATCATCTGACTTTCCGGTAAAATTCTTATAACTGGCACTTACTGTTTCATTAAACTGATAAGTAACCAAATGCTCTTCAAGCATTTTATAAAATTCACTATATTTACTATTTGCTCCTTTTGCATTATCCTCTTCCAAATACTGAGCTATACTCAATGGAGGCAATACAACTTTGTCAACTTCATGAATAATCCCATTTTCTGCAATTATATCAGCCTGTTTAACACTTCCATCAAATAAATTAAATCCAGTGTACTCTTTACCAGAATAGAAATAATTAAAATCAAAAGAGCTTAAATTTTTAGCTGTAAAATATTCATCGGTAAAATAAGTAACATACTTATTATTGTTATCAGCAAAAAAATAACCTCCATTCCGATTGGCATCAACTACAACCATTGGAGTTCCGTTAACAATTTTATTCTGATAACCATCATAAAAGGCAGTTCTTCTTCTAAAAGCATTATCTAACACCCATCCTTGTGAACTTTGATAATCCGACAGCTGATCTTCCCGAAAAGCATTATAAACTAAGGCATATCTAACTATCTTTGCAGCTGTAACATCATCAATTTTTGTTACATCAGATATTCCTTTTTCCTGAAAATACGCAGCAAAAGCTTCATCATTAGGCGCAAACATAGTCCAGTATCCTGATTTACTCAAAATATCCTTGTATCCGGCTTTTTCAATTAAGGTTCTAAAATTTTTAAAATTACCCAATTCATCTAATCGTTGATAAATGGGGTTCTCGAGATAATCTGGACGCGCATAGTATTCATCAAATACGTCTCGACTGCAACTGGAAAATAACGCCAGAAGCGGTAGGATTAATAAATAGTAATTAAATTTTCTCTTCATTATTGGTTAGCTTATAAGTGGTGAATAATTATTTATATTTTTTTTAACTATTTTTTGTCAATATTTAACTTTTCAAATGTATAGGTTCAACTTAATACATCCATCCTGTTGTATCCTGTTTTTTATATATGCATTAAAAAAAAATAAAAAAAAATACACATATCACAATGTATTCATTAATATACCAACAATGAACAAACCTTTATATTTACTGGATTTTTATTATTTCTGGCAGTAAAATAGAAATACCAAAAAAACATATATATTAAATTAACATAGTTTTTGTAATCATTAAAAAAAGTCATCCAACTCAAACTCTCATAAATTATTGCCTTAAAATGAATTTTGTAAATACTCCGCAATAGATTTTTTTTAAATAATAATCTATTATTTTTGATTAAAAAAAACATTATCTATGAATACTAAAACAGCTATCGTCACCGGAGGAAATTCAGGATTAGGCTTTGCTACAGCAAAAAAATTATGCGAAAACGGAATTAAGACCTATATAATAGGACGCTCGAAAGAAAAAACAGAGGAAGCATGTGCTGAAATTGGTGCAAATGCAGTTCCTGTAATTTTTGACCTGAACAATTTAGACGGAATTCCTGCCATGATTGCCGAACTTGCAAAAGAAACTCCTATTGACATCTTAGTAAACAACGCAGGAATAAATCTGAAAAAAGAATTTACCGATGTAACCGATGAAGATTTCCTTTCAGTTATACACACGAATCTTTTAAGTGTTTTTACAGTAAGCCGCGAAGTCGTTAAAAACATGAAAGAAAATAAAAACGGAAGCATTGTCAATATTAGCTCAATGGCTTCACAATATGGGATACCAAAAGTAATCGCCTATTCAGCCAGTAAAGGAGCTATAGAATCTATGACCCGTGCTATGGCAGTAGAGTTGGCTTCGTTTGGAATTCGCGTGAACTGTATCGCTCCGGGATTTATCAAAACTAAAATGTCGGCCAAAGCATTAGATACCGATCCGGAAAGAAAAAACAAAGTTTTAGGAAGAACACCAATGGGATTCTTAGGCGAACCAGACGATATTGCAGACGCTGCTTATTTCTATGCCACATCGGAATCTAAATATGTAACAGGAACTGTACTTCCGGTAGATGGAGGAAACAGTATCGGATTTTAAAACTCATCATTTATGATACAAATGCAACAAACAATGCGCTGGTTTGGACCTACTGATACCATCGCATTACAAGACATCCGCCAATGTGGTGTTACAGGAATTGTAACGGCTTTACACCAAATCCCTGTTGGAGAAATCTGGACAGTTGAAGCCATACAGGAAAGACAAAAACTTATCCGGGAAGCTGGAATGGAATGGACCGTAATCGAAAGCTTAGCTGTTCACGAAGAAATCAAAAGAGCTTGTGGCGATTTTAAATTATACATCGAAAATTACAAAACGAGTCTAAGAAACATTGCGCAATGTGGTATCAAAGTGATTACTTATAACTTTATGCCAATTTTAGACTGGGTTCGTACCGATCATAATTTCGAGAATCCAGATGGTACAAAAGCATTATTATATAATCACATTGCATTTGTCTATTTTGACATTCATTTATTAAAAAGACCCAACGCCGAAAACGAATACGCTGCTGAACAAAAAGAACAAGCACTCGCTTTTGGCGCAAATCTTTCAACAGAAGAAAAAGAGCTTTTGTTTAAAAATGTACTTCTGGGGTTACCGGGAAGCAAAATCAATTTTACTGCTGAACAAATTTTATCCTTATTAGGCAATTACAAAGATATTGACGACAACAAATTAAGAGAAAATCTGATTTATTTCCTTTCTGAAGTCGCTCCCGTTGCAGAAGAATTAGGTTTAAAATTAGCCATCCATCCTGACGACCCACCTTTTCCTGTCATGGGTTTACCAAGAGTGGTTTGCACAGCCGATGATATTAAAAAAATCACCGAAGCCGTTCCTGTCAATGCAAATGGTTTATGCTATTGTACCGGTTCTCTTGGTGCAGATCCAAAAAATGATTTGGTTCAAATAATAAATGATTTTGGAGATCGAATCCATTTTTTACATCTTCGAAACGTAATTCGCAGTGACGAAAATATTTTTAGAGAATCGGAACATCTTAATGGTGATAACCCAATGGAAGCGGTTATAGAAAAACTAATTCTTCTAATGAACAAAAGAAAAATAAGTTTACCAATGCGCCCAGATCATGGTTTTCTTCACACCTTAGAAGAAGGCAAAGAACAATATCCCGGCTATTCCTTAATCGGCAGAATGAAAGGCCTGGCCGAATTAAGAGGCTTAGAAATTGGACTGAAATACAAGCTGCAACAAAACTAACCCTAAAATGTCTCTTCTCATACCACTCTCATTCGCAAAGCAGCAAATGGGAGTTTTTTTTTATACAAAAAACCCAAAACTATTTTTTATATAAAAATTAAATTTATATTTGCATACCGGAACAGAACAGTACGTTAAAAATGGAAGACAATTTCAGCTTTACTATCAATCACGAAAGTGACATTCCAAAATACCAACAATTAGTGGATGGCATTAACAATGCTATTGCAGAAAATATTTTGGCAAAAGGCGACCAACTTCCGTCAGTGAATAGTATCTGTCAAAAAAACCAACTTTCCAGAGATACGGTTTTTAAAGCTTATACTATTTTAAAAGAACAAAAACTCATTGATTCCGTTCCTAATAAAGGATATTTTGTAGCTGGTGAAACCCGAAAAGTTTTGCTTGTATTAGACACTTTTAAAGCATACAAAGAAGTTTTATACCACTCCTTTGTAAACAATTTAGACGACAATATTATCGTTGATGTTCAATTTCACCATTATAATATTGATAATTTCAAAACTATTATCAATAACAGTATTGGAAAATATTTCAAATACGTAGTAATGAATTTTGATAATAAGGAAATTACTCCCACTTTATCAGTAATTTCTAACGATAAACTTTTGCTTATTGATTGGAATATTCATTCGAAATCAAAAAGTAATTACGTATTTCAGGATTTCGGAAAAGCCTTTTATCATGCATTGGAACAAGGCAAAGACCTTTTTAAAAAATACAGCGAAATTGTATTTATATATCCAAAATTCACCTATCACCCAAAAGAAACAGTAACTTATTTCAAAAGATTCTGTACCGATTTGAATTTCAAACACCAAGTTATTACCAATACAAATGAATTTATCATTAAAAAAAACACAGCTTACATCAGTGTAAGTGATCGTATTCTTGGGATGTTTCTTGAACAATGCCGAGAACAAAACCTTGAACCGGGTAAAGATGTCGGTTTTTTATCTTATAATGAAACACCTATGAAAAAATTCATATACAAAGGTATTTCCGTAGTTACGACTGACTTCAATGAATTAGGAATCAAAGCAGCCCAGTTTGTCACCAATGATAAACCAATGCAATATTATGTACCAACAAAATTAACCATTAGAGAATCATTATAAATTATGTATTATATCGGATTTGACATAGGAAGTTCCTCTGTAAAAGTTGCCGTTGTAGAAGCAGCAACAGGAAAAAAATTAATTGCACTCCACGAACCCGCTGATGAAATGGCAATTACGGCCTATCACAAAGACTGGGCCGAACAAGATCCGGAAATGTGGTGGGAATATTGCTGCGTTGCCACTAAAAGAGCTATAAAAGAAGCCAATATTGATGCTTCTAAAATAACCGGAGTTGGTATTTCTTATCAAATGCACGGATTAGTGGTAGTGGATAAAAATGGGAAATCACTGCGAAATTCTATTATCTGGTGCGATAGCCGGGCAGTAGAAATTGGCGATAAAGCATTTGAAGATTTAGGCGAAGAGCAGTGTGCCTCTCACCTATTGAATTCTCCGGGAAATTTCACGGCATCAAAACTAACCTGGGTTAAAGAAAATGAACCAGAAGTTTACAGCCAAATTTATAAATATATGCTTCCGGGCGATTTTATTGCTTACAAATTAACAGGCGAAATCAACACGACTAAAAATGGTCTTTCTGAAGGGATGCTTTGGGATTACAAAGAAAATGAAGTTGCCGAATGGCTGTTAAAATACTATGGAATTGACTACTCTTTAACTCCAAATATTGTGGAGAATTTTACCAATCAATGTTTCCTAAACGAAAAAGGAGCTGTTGAATCAGGTCTCCCTGTTGGTATTCCGGTAGTCTATCGCGCTGGTGACCAACCCAACAATGCATTGTCACTAAACATTTTAAAACCAGGTGAAGTTGCTGCAACCGGTGGAACATCAGGTGTAATCTATGCCGTTACAGACCAATTAAAATCGAAAGAAACCTCCCGAATTAATAGCTTCGTACACGTTAATTACAGCAATGAAAAACCAACAGTAGGGAAATTATTGTGTATTAATGGTGCGGGAATTCAATACCGATGGCTGCGCAACCAATGCGGAATGGATTCTTATGAAAACATGAACCTTAAAGCTGAAGAAGTTGCTGTTGGTTCTGACGGAGTAGTTGTAATTCCTTTTGGAAACGGAGCTGAAAGAATGTTCAACAACAAAAATATTGGCAGTCATTTTCTGAATTTAAACCTCAACAAACACGGACACGGACATATGTATCGTGCCACTCTGGAAGGTATAGCTTTTGCTTTTGTTTACGGAATGGAAATCATGAAAGCTGATAATGCTCAAATTAATGTGATTCGTGCTGGAAACGATAATTTATTCCGCTCCGAAATCTTTTCAAATACCGTAGCCACATTAATTGGTCACGAAATAGAAATTTACAATACCACAGGAGCTGTTGGTGCTGCAAGAGCAGTCGGCTTAATTGATGGCGATTACAAAACCTTTGGTGATAACATTATCAAAAATGATCACGTAATGACGTATATGCCTCTAAAAAACAGCAAACCTTATTTAGAAGCATATCAAAATTGGAAAAAAGAACTAGAACTCATTATAAACAAATAAATTAAAAACAAAATGGCAATTATAGGTAACAAAGAATACTTTAAAGGCATTGGCGAAATTAAATTTGAAGGAAAAGAATCGGATAATCCGTTAGCTTTCAAATATTACAATCCGGATCAGGTTGTAGCTGGAAAAACCATGCGTGAGCATTTTAAATTTGCAATAGCGTACTGGCATACTTTCTGCGGACAAGGTTCTGATCCATTTGGTCCGGGAACTCAAAATTTTCCTTGGGATCAGTCTTACGATCCAATCCAGGCTGCTAAAGACAAAGCAGATGCTGCTTTTGAATTTATTAGTAAAATGGGATTTGATTATTTCTGTTTCCACGATTACGATTTGATTGCCGAAGGAGCAACTTTAGCAGAATCTGAAAGCAGATTAGCGACTATTACCGAATATTTGAAACAGAAGAAAGCTGAATCAGGTATCAAATTGCTTTGGGGAACAGCTAACTGTTTTTCAAATCCCCGTTACATGAACGGAGCTGCTACCAATCCTGATTTTAATGTATTAGCCAGAGCTGGTGGTCAGGTAAAATTAGCTTTGGATGCTACTATTGCTTTAGATGGAGAAAACTATGTATTCTGGGGAGGACGTGAAGGTTATATGTCTTTGCTAAATACTGATATGGGACGCGAATTAGACCACATGGGACAATTTTTAATAAAAGCCAGAGATTATGCTCGTGCTCAGGGTTTTAAAGGGAACTTCTTTATTGAGCCAAAGCCAATGGAACCAATGAAACATCAATATGATTTTGATTCAGCTACGGCAATAGGATTTTTACATAAATATGGCTTAGAGAAAGATTTCAAAATCAATATCGAAGTAAACCATGCAACATTAGCACAACATACATTCCAACACGAAATTGAAGTTGCAGCTAATGCAGGAATGCTTGGAAGTTTAGATGCAAACCGTGGTGATTACCAAAACGGATGGGATACAGACCAATTCCCAAATAACATTCAGGAAACTACAGAAGCAATGTTGGTTTTCTTAAAAGCAGGAGGATTACAAGGTGGCGGAGTTAATTTTGATGCAAAAATCAGAAGAAATTCAACTGATTTAGAAGATGTTTTCTTAGCTCATATTGGTGGCGCAGATACTTTTGCAAGAGCATTACTAACTGCTGATAAAATCATCACTTCTTCTCCTTATGACAAATTAAGAACAGAAAGATACAGTTCTTTTGATTCCGGAAAAGGAAAAGATTTTGAGAACGGAAAATTAGACCTAAACGATTTATATAAAATTGCTTTAGAAAACGGAGAATTGGATTTAAAAAGCGGAAAACAAGAGCTTTTTGAAAACATTATCAATCAGTACATTTAATTTTAATTAAATATTTTTCCCTTTTTTTTTTAAAACACCCTACAGCATAAGAATATCTTGCTGTAGGGTGTTTTTTATATACTCTTTTTTATTACTCAAAAACAGGATAGTACAGGATTCTCATACAAGATTAAAAGATTAATATTGAGGTATTAATAATTGGCTTATTCAAAAAACAATTGTATTCAGCTCATTTATTACTCGCAAGTATTTGTAAAAAAAAGAAATTTCATCCGTTTTGGAAAATTATAATTTAGTTTTTAGTTTAGTTTTAGTGTGAGTTTTTAGTTTTAAGCCCTATCATTTATGCTAGGGCTTTTGAATTATTAAAGAAAAGAGAGTAATGAAAATCAAAACTTTATGTATTAGCTTAAATATAAAACAGATTATAATATCTATCCTGTTTTTATTGTCAGGCATTCATGCAAAATCACAAGACAACAGAAGTTTTCAGATTTTTCAGTTTCCTGCTAATAAAATACCCGTGGTTGACGGAAATAGTGATGATTGGGAAATTGTCCCTGAAAATTATAACGTTGGGATGAACCAATTGTGGGATGACAGCGGAAAACAGTCCAAAGCCAACCCAAAAAATCTGGAGGTAAGTGTAAAAGTAGGCTGGGTAAAAGGACTCAACCGCTTGTATTTTCTCTATGAAGCTTATGATGATTATTGGGATTTTTCTCTTCCGGGATTACACAACGACACCTTTGAATTGATTGTAGATGCAGATCAGTCCGGAGGTCCTTTTATTGACCGTTTTCATCCCAACCCTACGCTAACAAATACAATGGACGCCTATTTTTCCTATCATGGTGTTCAT
The DNA here is from genome assembly GCF_051846875.1 of Flavobacterium sp. ARAG 55.4. NCBI lineage: Bacteria > Pseudomonadati > Bacteroidota > Flavobacteriia > Flavobacteriales > Flavobacteriaceae > Flavobacterium > Flavobacterium sp. ARAG 55.4. Next base: position 181,444 of record NZ_JBPYCT010000004.1, read on the forward strand.
GCTCAAAATTACCATATTTTTACTCCTGCTCTGGAAAAAGACTGGACTATGGTCTGGGGAAGTCAGCCATGGATCAAAAATTTACCTTATGCTAATGCATCTTATCATTATGATTTTAAACCCGGAGAAAGCGGAAAATTAACTTTAGAATTCTGGATTACTCCTTTTGATTATGCCGGAAATGATCCGTCCAGGGCAGTAGAATCTATCTTAACAGAAAATAAAAACATCGGTCTTTGCTGGGCAATAATCGACTATGATGATGTAAATAAAACCGAAAATAATGGTTTCTGGAATCTTTCCAAAGAGCACAAAATGTATGGTAATGCCTCCTATAGCCTGCCTTTTAAACTAATGCCTCTGGAAAAACAATTTAAAAAGGAAATGGAATCAAAATGGTCTTTTAAAGTATTGAATACAAATAAACGAGAAGTCGCTTTCTTTGATGAATCAGAAGGTGAAATCAACTCCTGGAATTGGGATTTTGGTGATGGAAGCAGTTCAACTGAACAAAATCCGACTCATCAATATCAGGAAGCTGGCAAATATGTTGTAATTTTAAAAATTCAAGGTCCAAAAGGTACTTCTCAGCTGTCAAAGGTATGGGATGTAGCCGTAAAATAATGACTGCAAATCTAACTAACCACCAAAATGAAGCACGATGAAAACCAAACTATTAACAAACGGAATTAAAATAAGCGTAGCAGCAGCCTTAATGGCAATCCCAACACTGGCAACTGCACAGCAACCCGCTAATGATGTTACCGCACCATTACATCTTTTACAGCCAGATTATCCAACTCCTTACGGAACAAAATCAATACAGGAAATCAAAGCTACTATTGATAAAATATACGCTTTTTTAGATCAGACAACTCCTGCCGGATTAATAGATCGTAAAACAAAACAAGAAGTTAATGACTTAAAAAAACTCGATGAAAACACCATATTTGCACCGGGAACTTTTAGACTCACGAGTTATGAATGGGGGGTAACTTATGCAGGAATGCTTTTGGCGACTGAAGCCACAGGAGATCAAAAATATGCCGATTACACTAACAAACGTTTAAAACTAATTGCTGACATTGCTCCATATTACAAAAAAGAGATTGCTAAAAACAGTAAATTTCCTTCTCCAATTCACGGCTTTTTAACACCCCATGCCCTGGATGATGGCGGTGCTGTTACGGCCTCAATGATTAAAGCGCAAAGAGCCGGCTTAAAAACTGATTTACGTCCATTAATAAATCATTTTATGGACTACATCAGTACTAAGGAATTTCGTCTTACTGATGGGACTTTAGCCAGGAACAGACCTCAGCCTAATACTTTATGGCTGGACGATTTGTTTATGTCGGTACCTGCTTTGGCACAAATGGGTAAATTAACAGGCGAGGTAAAATATTATGATGATGCCGTAAAACAGATAAAACAATTCTCAGACAGAATGTACAACAGCGAGAAAAACTTGTACATGCATGGCTGGGTACAATCAATGGAAGAGCATCCTCAGTTTCATTGGGCACGTGCCAATGGCTGGGCAGTAATGACTTTGGTCGAATTATTAGAAGTATTACCAAAAGACCATCCGGGATACAATATGGTTTTAAACCAATTAAGAGCACATATCAAAGGACTGGTTGCTTATCAGGACGGAACCGGTTTCTGGCATCAGTTAATTGACCGCAATGACACTTATTTAGAGACTTCGGCAACTGCGATTTACGCCTATTCCATCACAAGAGCCATTAACAGAGGCTATATTGACAAAGCCGCTTATGCTCCGGCAGCATTATTAGCCTGGAATGCCGTTGCCACAAAAGTAAATGACAAAGGACAGGTTGAAGGTACTTGTGTAGGAACCGGAATGGGATTTGACCCTGCTTTTTACTACTACCGACCAATCAATGTATTTGCGGCCCACGGTTATGGACCGGTAATTTTAGCGGGTTCAGAAATTATTATAATGCTTAAAAACAATGAATTTGAAATCAACGACAGTTCTTTACAATTAAAAACCCGCAAATAATTCTTTTATAACTAGCTGTTTCTTATAACAATCCTTAAGAACAGCACACAGATGAAACAGATAAAACGGAGTATTGCTGATTATGATTTGGAAAAAGCTTAAAAAATCCGTTTTCATCTGTACAATCAGTATTATCCGTGGGCTATTTTTTATTTAGTCCGCTTAGCGTACAATCATATAATTTTTTAAACATAGAATTCATGAACATACTCATTATCAACAGCATACTAGCATTATCAACTTGCTTTTTATCTTTTGGTCAACCAAAAAAAGAAAAAAACAATTCTCCTGCTACACCTAATTTTGTAGTTATTGTTGCTGATGATGCCGGCTGGAATGATGTAAGTTATAATGGTTCCGAAATAAAAACCCCTAATATCGATTGGCTGGCCAAAAATGGTGCGCAACTCAACCGTTTGTATGCTGCACCTACCTGCTCCCCATCCAGAGCGAGTTTTTTTACAGGAAGACCATCAAGCCGCATGGGAATTGTAGCTCCTATAAGTGATAAAAGTGAATTGGCTCTTCCTGATGATGTTACCACATTACCACAAGCTTTACACCAACAAAATTATCAGACTGCTTTGTTTGGAAAATGGCATTTAGGTCTAAAACCTTCCAGTGGTCCTAAAGCCTACGGTTTTGATTATTCTTATGGTTTCTTACACGGACAAATTGATCAATATTCACACGAATACAAAAACGGAGATCCTAGCTGGCATCGAAATGGTGAATTCATCACCGAAAAAGGACATGTTACTGACTTAGTTGAAAACGAAGCCATTTCCTGGCTTAAAACCAAAAGAGATCCTTCTAAAAATTTTTACATTCAACTGAGTTACAGCGCTCCGCATTTCCCTTTGCAGGAAGAAGACAAATGGAAAAAACCGTATCTGAAAACCATCGAAAACAATTCCCGAAGAGACTATGCTGCTGCCATGGCACATTTAGATTATAGCATCGGGCAAATTTTAAAAGTCTTAAAACAACAACATTTAGATAAAAACACGGTTGTCATTTTCATGAGCGACAATGGCGCTATGGACAAATGGAATCCGGGAAACCAATACAAAGGAAAACATGGACCCAACGATGTTTTGGGCAGCAATTATCCTTTGCGGGACTGGAAGACTACAAATTACGAAGGAGCAATTAGAGTACCAGCCATTGTATATTGGAAAAACAAAGTCAATCCTTCTTTAAACAGAAATTATATTTCGGTTACTGATTTAATGCCTACTATTTTGTCTTTGGCCGGAGCCAAATCAATTCCAGCAACTGTAGAAGGAAAAAACATCTGGAATTCTATAGTATCTAATGAAGCTGTCCCGAATCAGTCCATCTACATTCGCGGTCATTTACAGGAAAGTATTACCGAAAAACCCTGGAAATTAATTCGGACAAGACATAAAAATACGCCAACTGTTTTCGAACTTTTTAATATCGAAGACGATCCTGAAGAAAAAGAAAATCTAATACAAATGCATGCAAATATTACCGATAAATTAAAGCAGGATTTAGAAGTTCAATTTAGTAAAGATGCGAAAGATGTCAATCTGGGCATTGAATAAATCCCAAATAAACCAGATAAAAATCAGGCAATCACCAGAAAATAAAAACCTATATTATCCAAAACTATCTCCATTTTATCAATTTATACTATTTCAACTTAAAATCAGGCAAGTGCAGGATACAATTTCAATATAAAATAAAGATTTTCGAAAATAAAATCAATTGTAATGAAACAATACCACATCATTTTAAGTACACTGTTATTTTTGCTTTTTTCATGCAAACCAACGGCGCAAACCAACAGTCAGTCCGCAGATTTTAAACCGGACTGGATTAACAAAGTGGGTGCAAAAGAAAATAAATTCAGTTCCAAGATTTATTATGCAAATGATTACGGAGCGGTTAATGATGGTAAAACATTAACTACTCAAAACATTCAAAAAGCCATAGACGAATGCAGTAAAAATGGCGGCGGAACCCTTACTTTCAAACCTGGAAATTACCTGACAGGATCATTATTTATCAAAGAAGGGGTCCATTTTAATGTTCCGGAAGGCGTTACAATTCTGGGCAGCGAAAACATTGCCGATTACCCTGAAATTGACACTCGTGTTGCCGGAATAGAAATGAAATGGCCTGCAGCTTTAATCAATGTTTTAGACCAGAAAAATATCACTCTGGACGGACAAGGAACAATAGATGGTCAGGGTAAAGTATATTGGGATTATTACTGGAATTTACGCAAAGAATATGAAGCCAAAGACCTGAGATGGATTGTGGATTATGATGCCAAGCGTCCCAGAACAATCCTTATAACCAATTCTAAAAACGTATTTCTTAAAGATTTAAATGTTCAAAGAGCCGGTTTCTGGACCGTTCAGGTATTGTATTCAGAATACATAACTGTTGACGGTGTCAAAATAAGAAACAATATTGGCGGACACGGACCAAGCACCGATGGTATAGATATTGATTCGTCAAAATGGATATTAGTACAAAATTGTGATATTGACTGTAATGATGATAATTTTTGTTTAAAAGCAGGTCGCGACTGGGACGGATTAAGAGTCAATCGTCCTACTGAATATGTGGTGATACGTGACTGTATTGCCCGTAAGGGTGCCGGTTTATTCACTTTGGGCAGTGAAACTTCAGGAAGTATTCGTCATGTCTATGTTTCCAATATTCAGGGCTACGGTACAAAAAACGGACTGAATATAAAGTCAGCTACTAACCGCGGAGGTACTGTAGAAGATATTTATATGGAAAATATAAAAATGGAAAGTGTAGGTACTTTTATCACCATTTCGATGAACTGGAATCCGGCTTACAGCTATTCTAAGCTTCCTGACGGCTACACCGAAGAAACTTTACCTCCACATTGGAAAAAAATGCTGACTAAGGTCGAACCGGAATCTAAAGGCACTCCAACTTTCAGAAACATTCATTTGAAAAACATAGACATCAAAGGAGCTAAAAAAGCCATTTCGGTAGCAGGATTAGAGGAATCCATTGTAGAAAATGTAACTCTTAAAGAGGTACATATTACAGCCGAAACAGCCGGAAGTATTAAATACAGCAGCAATTGGAATTTAGACAATGTCACTATCAATGCGTTGGACAATTCTGTTTTAAAAATTGAGAATTCTAAAAATGTAGATTTTTCAAAATCTGTAAACAAATAAAAATAAAACCACAAATTCACTAATTTAAGTAATAAGGTTTACCATCAAAAATCATTTGTATTTCACCAATTAAAATAAAATCCGTAAACCGACCGATAGCGAATAGATGAAGTAATTCGTGGCAAAAAAATAATTCTATAATGAAATTTAAAATATCCATTTCTCTGATTTGTTTCTCTTTTGCTGTGCCAAATATAACGGCACAAAGCCAGGATGTATGGCATGGAGAAAATCGAAAAATCCATTATGCTCCCGAGGGTAAAAGTTTCATTCTGAAAAATGGAACCCGTAAATTTAATCGGGCTTTATACGGAAACAATACTGCTTTTAGAGTCGAAGCTGGCGATTTACCTGAGTTTGCTACTTACATGCCCGGTATGGGAGGTAATTTAAAACTAGGGATTACCAATGGAAAAAACAGCAAATGGATTACCGAAGCCGATAAAATAAATACAAAATACACCCCAGGAACTGTTGAATACCAGATCACGGATGCCTTACTGGGCAACGGAACTTTAAATATTCAAATTGTCGCCCTTGTTGATAGTGAAGGATATATCATTAAAGTAAATGGAAATACAGTTCCTAAAAACAGCGTACTTTTTTGGGCTTATGGGGGTGCCAGCGGCAAAAAATTTTCCAGAAACGGAGACATTGGCGGTGATCCGGAATCTGTGTTTTATTTACAGCCCGGATACTGTATCAACAATCAATATCAAATTAACAAAAACAGTTTCACACTTAATTACGGCTCTGAAAGCAGTAAAAAAATAACTGAAAACACTCAGGTTTTAAGTGCTGTTTTCCCAAATTCAAAAGTCCGTTTAAGCAGTGCTAATTTCTTAAAAACACCTTTAGAAAATTATACTTCAAAAGTAGATTCTGTTCCCATGATTATTGGACAATTGAATCAATTTTCTAAAGAAGGAGATTACTGGTTATTTGAAAATACCGCAAAAATTGATAATACAACTCAAAAATCAATAGTCCAAAAATTTAAAAAAGCCATTGCTCAAAGCGAGCAAATGGCTAACCGAATAAAAGTTAGTACTCCTGACCCTTACATCAATACCTTGGGTGGAGCATTAGCTATGGCTGCCGATGCTATTTGGGAAAATCCGGCGTATTTACACGGAGCAATAGCCTGGCGTATGCACTTAAATGCGTGGCGTGGGGCGTATGTTGCTGATCCTTTAGGCTGGCATGACCGGGCTAAAACACATTTTGAAAGCTATGGAAATTCGCAGGTAGTAACTCCTGAAACAGGTCCGGTTGTTCCAGATACTGTTAGAAATTATGCCCGCCAACTGGAAAAAATAGGCACTTCAATGTTTAGTAGTGGTTATATTAGCCGCCACCCAAACAGAAATGATGTTGCGCACCATTATGATATGAATTTGGTTTTTATTGACCAGTTAGTGCGTCACTTTAAATGGACGGGAGATATTGATTTTCTAAAAAAAATGTGGCCTGTTATCAAAAGACATCTGGCTTGGGAAAAAAGAAATTATGATGTAGATGGCGATGGATTGTATGATGCCTATGCAGCCATCTGGGCAAGTGACGGATTGGGCTACAGCGGCGGCGGAGTCACTTATACTTCAGCATATAATTATTATGCCAATAAAATAGCTGCTGATTTAGCTCGAATTGTGGGTGAAGACGGTTCTTCTTATGCCAAAGAAGCGGCTCACATTCATCAGGCTATTCAGGAAAAATTATGGAAAAATAACAAAGGTATTTTTGCAGAATACAAAGATCTTTTAGGCAACCAATTGACACATGATACACCAGGAATCTGGACGGTTTATCATGCATTAGACAGTGAAATTGCCAATCCTTTTCAGGCGTACCAGACATTGCGTTTTGTGGATAATGAAATCCCTCATATTCCGGTTGCTGCCGAAGGTTTAGACAAAGACAATCTGGAGTTAATTTCCACTACAAACTGGCAACCGTATACCTGGTCTGTGAATAACGTGGCACTTGCTGAAATTCTACACACAGCGCTGGCGTACTGGCAAGGTGGACAATCGGAAAAAGCATACCAACTGTGGGAAAGCGGCTTAATCGAAAGTATGTATCTGGGCGCTTGTCCGGGCGGATTTGAGCAATTGTTATTTCAGGATGCTATCCGTGGCGAATTGTACCGTGATTTTGCCGATCCTGTTGGAATGGCAGGAAGAACATTAGTAGAAGGTTTATTCGGAATTCAGCCTGATGCGCTTAAAAACACCTTAACTATCCAACCGGGATTACCAAAATCCTGGAATCATGCTGCTCTGGAAATTCCCGATGTTATCTTTGCTTTCGAGAGAAAAAGCAATACTGATATTTATAAAATCACACCGCATTTTCCAACCAAAATGAACTTGCAATTAGTGGTTAATGCTACTCATTCAACCATTAGCAAGGCGACTGTTAACGGAAAAGAAGTATCCTGGAAACTAATTGATGGTGCTGTGGGTAGTCCAAAAATCAGTATCGAAAGCGCTTATGCTGATTTGTACCAAATAGAAATTTCCTGGAGTGATTCTTCACTGGAACAACTTGAAAATCCTGCGGCCATTTGCGAAGGCGAAAACATAAAAATCACAACCGCTAAGGCAACAATTTTAGAGCTAAAAGATCCTCAAAACGCTCTTAAAAATGCCGTTGTAAACAACAATGAAATTACTGCAATTGCCAATACTCTTGGTAACAAATCATTCTTTGTCAAATTAAAACAAAAAGATATGATCTGGTGGCAAGCCATTGATATCAATATCAAGTCTAATCTTGAGATGGTTTCGAGTGTGATAAAAGGAGAAAATGCTATCGTTAACATCAAAAACAATTCAACGAAGACTTTGACCGGTTTCCTTATCTCGAATCAAAAAACAAATAAAACGAAATTTAATTTAGTTGCTAGCTCAGAAAACAACATCGAAATTCCTTTAGACCAATTGGTTTCGGGAACCAATCAAGTGGAAATGAATTTTGAAGATGGAACTAAAACCAATTTGAATTTTACCAATTGGGATATTAGCAGTAATAGTAAAACAAAATGGGAAGCTGTAAAACTTGATGCTTTTTTTAATGATAAAATCACGAATATTTTCGAGAACAAATACATGAGTCCAAGAGCACAATCGCCAAGTCTTCAAATCCCAACACAGGGAATCGGGAACTGGTGTTACCCTTTTATAAAACCAATTATTGACGACTCTGGCTTAAGAGCTAAAGCAGGCACAAACAACCAGATTATCAGTCCGCAAGGAATTCCATTTGCAACGCCTTCTACGGATAAAAACATTGCTTTTGTATCGCAATGGGATAATTTCCCTAATACGCTTTCTATTCCCCTTTCGGGAAAAGCATCTCAGGCGTATTTAATGATGGCAGGAAGTACCAACCACATGCAAAGCCAATTTACTAATGGAAAAATTGTAGTAACTTACAGCGATGGAAGCAGTGAAACATTAGATTTAAAAAATCCGGAAAACTGGTGGCCTATTGAGCAGGATTATTATACAGATGGTTATGCATTCACAACCAATGCGCAAAAACCGCCCCGAGTATATTTAAAATCAGGAAATATTACACGCGATTTTACAGATTTCAAATCGATAAAAGGATTCAGTGATTTTGGTGTAGAAGGCGGAGCCGGAACAATTATTGATATACCGCTGAACAAAAATAAGACACTCAAAAACATAGAAATTAAAGCCATTGCCAATGAAGTCATTATTGGAATTATGAGTTTAACATTAAACAGAGACTAAGTATGAATAGAAAAGAATTTTTAGGCACCACTTTGTTGGCTTCATTAGCAGCCTTTCTACCTGTGCATGCTCATGATTTTTTAACTATGGAGAAAGAACCCAAACTTTCTGATTTTGCCAAAAGCTTAACTCCTGTGGGGCGTGCCTTAGAATTTGAAGATTACTATGTGTGGTGCAACAGCCCGATAGAAGGTCCTGACGGAAAAATTCATGTGTTTTTTTCCCGTTGGCCTAAAGCCAAAGGTATGGGAGGCTGGATCAGCAGTTCTGAAATTGCCCATGCTGTCGCTGATAAACCCGAAGGTCCTTATGAATATGTGAGTACAGTGCTTTCGCCAAGAGGAACTGGCTATTGGGATGCGACCACTTGCCACAATCCGAGTATTCACTTTGTAGATGGAAAATATGCTTTATTCTTTTTAGGGAATTCTAATGGGAAAATGAATACCAAACGCATTGGTCTGGCCACCGCAGATTCTTTGTACGGACCATGGACAAGACCGGACGAACCTTTACTATTACCGGGAAAAGAAGGAGAATGGGACGATTTATTAACTACTAATCCTTGTTTCATAAAACATAATGGAGAATATTGGTTGTATTATAAATCTCTGGACACCGAAGGTTATGTACATCCCAAATTTGAAATCAAAGGAAACCGAAAATATGGTTTGGCTACAGCCAAATCACTACAGGGACCTTATACAAAATACACAGGAAATCCTGTGGTTGATTTTCACAATATGGGCAATAATCAGCAATGCGAAGATGCCTATGTATGGTATGAAAACTGCAAATTCAAAATGATTGCCCGCGACATGGGAGTTTTTGGAATGGACAAAGGTTTGTATATGGAATCCAAAGATGGAAAACACTGGTCAGAACCTTTAATAGGTTATCAGGAGCTCAGTAAATATATCAACCAACCCCCGGCTCCAAAACATTTAAACCGATACGGCAGAGTCGAAAGACCACAACTCTTATTTCAAAACGGAAAACCTACTTATCTGTTTACCGCTTCGCAAGGCGGAAAATATGAAACCGCTTCCGCATTTATCTTTAAAATCAATCAAAAATTATAATATATGAAAAAAGTATTCATCGCAGTTTCCCTGTGTTTGTTACTAACCACAGCAAAAGCACAGGATAAAATTGACCGAAAAGCAGTTGTAACCAGACATAATGTTAACATCACTAAAATTGATACTTTAAACTCGTTATCAGTCGGAAACGGAACTTTTGCCTTTACCGTTGATGCTACCGGATTGCAAACATTCCCGGATTATTATCAGGCAGGTCTTCCGTTAGGAACGCAATCAGAATGGGGATGGGATGCTTTACCCAATACGGAAAATTACAAGTTTGAAGAAACCTTAAGAGATTACGACCAAAACGGCAGACAAATCCCTTATTCGGTACAAATAAAAACACCTGAACATGCTGCAAAAGCAGTAGAATATTTCCGTGCCAATGCGCACCGATTGCAATTAGGAAATTTAGGATTTGAATTGTACAAAAAGGATGGAGCATTAGCCCAGCCATCAGATATTAAAAATATCAAACAAACACTAAATGTATGGACCGGAGAAATTGAAAGCACTTTTACATTGGAAGGAACTCCCGTAAAAGTATGGACCGCTTCACATCAGGAAAAAGATGTTATTGGGGTGAAAGTTGCCTCTGATTTAATAAAAAAAGGACAATTAAAAATTCGTATGCGTATTCCTTTTCCAACCATGAAATGGGGTGATAATGGGAATTTATGGAAAGCTGATTTTGCCTATACCAGCACACTTTCAAACAACGGAAAAAACGAAGCCATCATTACCCATAAAATGGACTCGATTACCTATAATGTGGGATTAAAATGGAAAGGAACAGCCGCTATTGCTCAAAAAGAAGCGCATTACTACCTGCTGACTCCTTCTAAAAACAGTGAATTTGAATTCAGTTGCGAATTTGCTCCGGCTCACAAAGGAAAAATGGCAATTCCGGATGTTGCAGCTGTTCAATCCAGCAGTATTTCGGGATGGGAGAAGTTCTGGAAAAGCGGTGGTGCAGTTGATTTTTCACAATGTACTGATGAACGTGCATTTGAATTAGAACGTCGTGTCGTTTTATCACAATATTTAACTAAACTACAATGTACAGGAAATGAACCACCACAGGAAACTGGTTTAACTTACAACAGCTGGTACGGAAAACCGCACTTAGAAATGCACTGGTGGCATGGCGTACATTTCCCATTATGGGGAAGAGCTGGTTTGCTGGAAAAAAGCCTGCCTTGGTACAATAAAGTCTATGATAATGCTAAAAAAATTGCCGAGAGACAAGGTTTTGATGGGGTAAGGTGGCAAAAAATGACCGATCCGGATGGTAACGAAGCCCCTTCTTCTATTGGAGCTTTATTGATTTGGCAACAGCCGCATTTTATCACCTATGCCGAATTAATGTATCGCGACCACAAAGACAAAGCGACTTTAGATTTATACAAAAAACGCGTGTTTGCAACTGCTGATTTCATGGCTTCTTTTGCGTATTATGACAAGGAGAAAAAACGATATATTCTGGGTCCAGGAGTAATTCCGGCTCAAGAGCGTTTTAAAGCAACCGAAACTTTTAACCCAACTTACGAATTAGCCTATTGGAATTGGGCTTTAAATACGGCTTTAGAATGGAAAAAACGTTTAGGCGAACCGGAAGTAGCCAAATGGAAACAAGTTATTGCCCAATTATCGCCATTGCCTGTACAGGAAAATGTGTATTTAGCCACTGAAAGTGCCACTGATTCCTATACCAATCCGGAGTACAAAACCGATCACCCATCTGTTTTTGGAACCTATGGAATGTTACCTGAAACGACTTTATTAGACAAAAAAATCATGAGAAACACTTTCGATTTGATTTGGAAAACCTGGTCCTGGAACGAAACCTGGGGTTGGGATTTCCCTATGACTGCAATGACTGCTGCCCGTTTAGGAATGCCGGAAAAAGCAGTAGATGCTTTATTTATGGATGTTCAAAAAAACACCTATTTAGCTAACGGACACAACTATCAGGAAGACCGTTTGCCACTATATCTACCTGGAAATGGCGGGGTACTTACCACAGTTGCTATGATGTGCGCCGGCTGGGATGGCACTACCGAAAAAAATCCTGGTTTTCCCAAAGATGGCAAATGGAACGTACGCTGGGAAGGTCTTGAAAAAATGTTTTAATAACTCGTTAAGTAAAATTGTTTTTTAATTCTAAATCTTCGTCAGTTCGAGTGAATTTTCAGAAATGCGAATAGCTTTTTCAGAAAATTTGTATCGAGAACCATTTTTAGTAAAAACATAATTGGTATTGATTTCGCTGAGAAAACAGTATAAAGAACAAGAAAACTTATCATCAAAAACTGTTCTCGATACATCTTTTGCTCCATTACATTACTCAAAAAATACTCGAACTGACGTCTTTGATAATCCAATCCTGAGAATTAAAAACTCTCAGGATTTTTTTTTTACAAAAAAGACTTTAACTCTTTAAACTTTTTCCCTTATTCACAGTCTAATTCCCTTTAACCAATTAACCAAACCCTAAACCAGAATGAAAAAAATCCTATTAGCACTACTCCTAATTCAGGCCAACAGCTTTTTGCTCTTCAGCCAAAGACAAATGGAATCCTTAGACCGCGGACTCATTGCTGTAAAAGAAAACAATCATTTTTATATCAGTTGGCGTGTTTTAGGTACCGATGCAGATGATTTAGCTTTCAATTTGTATCGAAAAAGTGGCAGCAAAACCGCAGTTAAAGTAAATGAAAAACCAATTACAGGTGCGACTAATCTTATTGATGAAAAAGCGAATCCCGGCCAAGACAACAGCTGGTTTGTAAAAACCGTTGTAAACGGAGTTGAACAAGAAGCAAAAGGGAGTTTTAGCATAAAAGCCAACAGTCCTGATAAAAATTGTTTGTCTATTCCGCTGAAAGCAAAAGAAGGCTATATCCCTAATGATGTTTCGACAGGAGATTTAGACGGCGATGGGCGTTATGAATTGGTTGTCCACATGACTGGAAAGGGAGCTGATAACTCTTTTAGAGGATTAACAGATCCTCCTGTTTTTCAAGCCTATACTTTGGACGGAAAATTTCTATGGGAAATCAATTTGGGTAAAAACATCCGCGAAGGCGCTCACTATACCCAATTTATGGTGTATGATTTAGACGGTGATGGCATAGCCGAACTGGTTTGCAAAACCGCCGATGGAACTACTGACAGCGCTAATAATATAGTTGGTGATGCTTCAAAAGACTGGAGAGATTTGAATCCAAAATCGGCTACTTTTGGGAAAATATTGCAAGGCCCGGAATACCTGACTGTTTTTGACGGAAAGACGGGAAAAATTGTCAATACAGTTCCATACATTCCTGAAAGAGGCGATATTGGAAAATGGGGCGGAAAAGGCGGCAACGGAAAAAACGACAACACCGGAAACAGAGTCGATCGTTTTACTGCCTGTGTGGCTTATTTAGATGGTGTACATCCAAGTGTAGTGATGTGTCGTGGGTATTACGGTCGTATTGTGATAGCTGCTTTTGATTTTAAAGATAAAAAACTGACCTCCAGATGGGTTTTCGATACTAAAGACGGAAACAATCCTTTTTCGGGAATGGGAAATCACGGACTCTCTGTTGCCGACGTGGATAATGATGGTAAAGACGAAATCATTTTTGGTTCTATGGTGGTGGACGATGATGGCAAAGGTTTATACACTACAGGTTTTAGACATGGCGATGCCCTGCACGTGAGCGATTTAGACCCTGAAATTCCGGGTCAGGAAGTTTTTGGCGTTCACGAAATCGAAGAAGGTACTAAAGGTCCGGGTGTGGCTTTGTTTTCGGCTGCCAACGGAAAAGTTTTGTTTACCGCAGCTCCTAATGAAGATGTAGGAAGAGGCGTTGCCGATAATATTGATGCGACAAGAATGGGTGCCCAAATGTGGTGGTCCGGTTCTCGTGGCTTATATGATATCAAAGGAAATAAAATTGGTGAAACTCCAAAATCAACTAACTTTTTAATTTATTGGGATGGCGATACTTCGAGAGAAATCCTGAATTCGAATTATATCGACAAATACGGAAAAGGGAGATTGTTTACTGCTGAAGGTGCCCGTTCTAATAATGGTTCGAAATCTACTCCTGCCCTTTCAGCAGATATTCTGGGCGACTGGAGAGAAGAACTCATTTTAAGAAGTGAAGATAACAGCGAATTGCGTATTTATTCTACCACGATACCAACTACAATTAGGCAATACACCCTAATGCACGATTCCCAATACCGTTTAGCTATTGCCTGGCAAAATGTAGGTTACAACCAGCCGCCACACACTAGTTTTTATATGGGAACCGGCATGAAACCAGCTCCAAAACCAAATATAAAATTGGTTCCTTAAAACGTTTTACTTAGATATATTTTTTAAAGGCACGGTGAAAGCTGTGCTTTTTTTGTAGGAAAATATTTTTTTGTTTACTTTAGCGAACAACAAGAATTAATTTATAGAGACAATCCACCTAAATTTAGGTGTATACTCGCTACATTATAGCAGTTATATACAAATTAGCTGGTAGCATTTAAAGCCTAAACTATGACATTAACTATTAACGACAGTAATGAAACTTTCTCAACTTGGTTAAGTAGAGACTATATCGATAAAGAACTTCAAAAAGAACTTGCAAAAGCTTCTATCCTACTTACTCCTTTTGAAAATTTACGTGACGATACTCCACCAGTATTCCCAATAGAAACTGAAAGTCTCATAGGATACTTTAAGAAAAATCTACCCTCGGAAATTTCTATCGATATCTGTATTGGAGATGATAATTATCTTGAATTTGCTTTTTACAATAACTATAAAAGGTTAGGTAAATTTGTTGTTTTATCGGTAACCATTCCAATTTTTATCACTGTATTATCTTCATATATTTATGATAATTATATTAAAGAAGATGAAAGTAAACCAGCCATAATTACGGTAGATAACTCTACAACGATTACGAATAAGACGACGGTCATCAACAATCAACCAGTAAAAAAGGTAGTTGAATCTAAATCTCCAAGTGAAATTACACAAAAAAAATTTTTACAACCCACACATATAAAATTTTCAGTTACTGTAGTTGATAGTACAAGTACATCTAAAGAAATTGATTATGAAGGTCCCGCAAATGAAGTCGGAACTGTCCTAAATGCTTTAAAAGAATATGAAGGAAAATAAGATTTGGGATCTTTTAATTGACCTCGAAAAGACAGTAGATTTAAAGTTTTTACAAAATCAAATACAAAATCAAATACAAGATATAAAAGAAGAAGCTTTATTAGTTGACGACCAACAGATAGCTACAGAATCTTGGGTTGCACAATCAATTCTTCAGGTACATTTACAGTATCGACAAGCTTTTGATTACTTAATAAAAAAAGAGTACTATAAGGCTTGGTGCGAACTTGAGAGGATTGAAATTGAATTTCATAATCTAAAAAGGCATTTCGACACTAAATCTAATAATTATGGTTTGTACAAAATTGAAAAAGGGTTAAGAAACTTACAAATTCTCTATCCTTATAAAATTTTCCTAAGTGTAGAAATACTTAAAAAAAAGAAAAAATGTAGCGTTTGTGATAAAGAAATATCAATAAGAAAACCATGTGGTCATCTAGTTGGAGAAATTTATGATGGTGAAATGTGCCATAGGATTGTTACCGATGCAGAAGTTTTAGGCACGGCATTAGTACAAGATCCTGGGAATAAATTTTCTGTCATGTTCATTGTAGATGAAAAAACTGGTATTCAAAAAGATCATTACAATTACTATCCATTAGAATATCTCTTTAACATTATTAATGATCCTTATGGGAATTGGGATCTTGAAATATCCGAACGTTTTGTAAAAGAAAGCGACTTCAAATGTGGCCGCAATGACAAATGTGAGTGTGGCTCGGGGCTAAAATTTAAAAAATGCTGTCTAAAAACAATTGGAAATAGTTATCCTCATTATGTATTTCTATTTCCTAAAGATATTATACAAATCTAACTTAAGGAAGCTATACCAGCAGATATAACCATAGCTATTGCACACGACCCTCCCATCTGGTGCTCGTTTACAACGAGTACCTACTTACTTTAAGAACTAAACAAAGCGTTTGCAACGCGGTTCTAAAATCATTATCCCGCTCATGAGCAAATCCTTTTGCGTTCGAAACATTCAATTTTCACACAGATTTTGCAGATTTCCGCAGATTACTGAATAATTTTTCTACGGAAATCTGCAAAATCTGCGCGCTTTTTATATCTGTCACAGACAGAGTAACACATCCTCAAAGTCACAGACTTTGCGGAGCTAAACATTAAAGCTTATAAACTTCCTCTTTAAAGCCTGTTCCGGAATTCATTTTGCAACTCTAAAATTTGATTAAATTTGTAACCGCAAAAAGATTTGCTGAAATCAGTTTAGGTTGCAGTTCGATCAAGTACCATTAGAATGGGTTGCAAAGATAAATCCCCAGATACACATTACATGAATTTAAGCCGGTTAGAAATCAAAAAAAACATTACAAAAACAGAAGACAGAAATCTGTCTTTTCGTGTTTTTGATTTGAAATTGGAACAAATAGAAGAATACCTGAAACCGCATAAAAAAGATCATTTCTGTATTTTTATTATTGAAGAAGGAACCATTCAGCTTCATATAGAAGAAAAAAAAACACTACTGAAAGCGGGTAAAATAGCTGTAATTTTTCCTGATCAGGTTCATTTTCTTTCAGATTCAAGTACTGATTTAAGCGGCAAACTCATCCTTTTTGAAGAAGTGCTTTTTTGTTCTGATATTTTAAAAAACGAATTAAGTGCTTACAATGTTAATCTTTCTAAAATTCTAAACTGTGTTTTATTGTCGCAAAAGGAATTCCAAAAGAGCCAGAGTATTGCTTCAGAAATAGAAGCCGTTTACAAAAACCCCAGTCTGATTAAAAAAGAACAGGGACGTTTTTATATTAAAATTTTTCTTCTTGGACTCATTGAATCGGTTCACGGACTCCAGCCTTTACTTCATCCGGAAACGGATGCCGATAAATCGCTTTTTATCCACTTTAAAAAATTACTTAACGAGCACTATAAATCAGAAAGAACAGTTGCCTATTATGCAGGAAAATTGACTGTAAGTACTAAAAAGCTGAATGCTGTAACAAAGAAACATTGTAACGAAACCGCCATTCATGCCATACATAACCGGATTCTGACTGAAATAAAACGGCAATTGCTTTTTTCAGAACACTCTCATAAGGAGATAGCTTTCGATTTAGGTTTTAGTTCGCCTTCGGCACTGAATAAATTTGTGCGTTCCAAATTAAAAGAGACTCCAACAGAACTCCAGCATGAACTGGCGCAAATTTATACCGTATAGTCCTGTTTGTATAACATCCCCGGCAAGGCTTCTTCTACTTTTGCTCTACTAATAAAAAATTAAAAAAATGAGCAAATTATTTATTGCATCAGAGATTTTCCATGGTGCAGGAAGTCTTGAAGAACTAAAAAATATCGAAGGTAAAAAAGCAATTATTGTCACCGGAGGAAGTTCTATGAAAAAAAGCGGAACTCTTGACAGAGCGATTGCTTTTTTAGAAGAAGCGAATATCGAAGTGAAAGTTTTTGATGGTGTTGAAGAAGATCCTTCATCTGCTACTGCGATGAAAGGTGCGGAAGTCATGCACGACTTTCAACCGGATTGGATTGTAGGTTTAGGAGGATGTTCGGCAATTGACGCAGCTAAAACAATGTGGATTTTTTATGAACATCCTGATACTGATTTCGACTCATTAATAAAACCTTTCAGTGTTCCAGTTTTAAGAAAAAAAGCGAAGTTTATTGCTATTCCTTCAACCAGTGGAACCGGAACTGAAACAACGGGTCTTGCAGTGATTACTGATCGTGAAAAAGGAGTTAAATATCCTATTGTTTCTTATGAACTAACACCGGATATTGCTATTGTGGATGGAGCAATCTGTGCCTCAATGCCAGCGCATATTACTTCAAACACGGGTCTTGATGCTTTAACGCACTGTGTAGAAGCTTACGTTTCTAATATTGAAAATAATTTTGCCGATGTACTTTCAAAAGGAGGATTGGAAATTGTATTCGACAACCTTCAGGAAGCGGTTAAAAACCCAACCAATATTGTTGCCCGTCAAAATATGCACGATGCATCGTTTATGGCCGGACTTGCTTTCAACAATGCGTGGTTAGGAATTGTACACTCATTATCGCATCAGGTAGGTGCTTTATATGGTATTCCTCACGGATGTTCAAATGCTATTTTCTTACCAAACGTAATTCGCTACAACGAAAAAGCAAGTAACCGTTTTCCGGATTTGGCCAAAGTTATCGGAAAAGAAACGGCTGAAGATTTAGCTCAGGCAATTGAAAAATTAAGAGCCGATGTGAATAATATCGGATCTATCAAAGAATTTGGCATTTCTAAAGAAGACTGGGAGAAAAACCTGGATTACATGACGGCAAATGCATTAGCTGATCCTTGTACTGGTTTTAACCCAAGAAAACCAACTCTTGAGGAGTTAAAAGCAATTTACCAGGCTTGTTATAACGGTGAAGTGGTTAACTTCTAAATTATATACAAAATATAATATTATCTCCAAGTTATTTTTATTTGACATAAAAATAACTTGGAGATTTTTAATTTTATGATTATTAAAGCCTAACTTCGTTTTCTCTTTCCCCACATTTTATTGTACCAAATAATAAAACCTGTAATGGGCAGACTGGCACAAATTAGACTAGCAACAAAATAAATAATCTTTGTTGATAAACCTCCTATTGCACCTACATGCAAACTGTAATTGGAACGCATTAGCCATTTCGAAAAACGCTCATCGCTAACGTATTTCTGAGATTTATGAAGTAATTCTAATGTATTTGCATCAAAATATAAATCTCTCCAAACGCCTTTATTCATATCAGTACACGCATAAAAATCTTCTTTAGGATCATCAGGAAAATGAATAATAACTGCTTCATTATTTTCTTTCGCAATCTCAGTACGAACTTTTCCCCAAATAAAATCCGCCGATTCAAGCATATCAAATTCTTTACTCGTTACCGTCGCTTTTTTAATTGTTTTTTCTTTTTGTACAGGTTCATCAGCCCAGCCGCCACTTAACCAATACGTACTTTCTCTAACCCAATGAAAACTCATAATCAAACCCGTAAACGAAATTAAAAGAGCCAAAATCAGGACATAAAATCCCGTGACGTTGTGTAAATCATAATTTAATCGCTTGAATTTTGCTTTCCATTTTATTTTAAAACTTGCATCTTTTGTTGTTTTATTCCACTTTTTAGGATACCAAAGAATAAATCCACTAATCAGTAAAACAAAAAAAATCAAAGTTGCCCAGGCAGTAATTTGTGTTCCAATTTCTTCGTCTAACCACAGATGACGATGTCCTTCATCAATGATATGAAAAAAATCTTCATGATCTACAATACCGGTAATTTTTGCATTGTATGGATTTACATAAATCAATGAATCGGAATCAATATCTACTTTAACAGATTTATCTAAACCATTATACCATACTCCGTGGATTTCTTTATTAGGAAACTGTTGTTGAACAGCATTGTATATTTTAGAAGGTGGTAATAATTTTTCCGGATGCTGTGCTTCTATATTTAACCAGGGCGATGTTAATGCCTTAATTTCCTGCTCAAATACCAAGATGCAACCTGTGATTGCCATAATAAAAACAATTATTCCAGAAGCTAACCCCAGCCAGAGGTGAAACCATGCGTTGATTTTACTAAAGCGATATTTAGGTTTTGATTTTGATGGCTGCTTTTTGATAACATTCATTATTGTATTTTTAATAAAAAAAAGATATTAAAAAACCATACAACCATTACATATAAAGCAATGATTGTATGGTCCAAAAAAAGAAAATATTTCTATTTTATTGCTTTTTAGTTAATCTTGTTAATGATGGTAACTCTCCACCGCTAACTACAGCACCTGATGTTGCAACTCCTGTAGCAATATCAATTTGATATACTCTTCTTTCATCATTAGTAACAAAACTTTTATATAGTTTACCGCTTTCAACTAATACACTTCCAAAACCAAAATAGTTATCTCCCGAGTGATCAGGTAAATTAGTCACTTTTGTTATTTTTTTAGAGCTAAGATCAATGATAGCACATTTTAATTTGTATGATTTATAATTTAAGAAACCCCAATTAGGCTGATCGGCATCAATAGCAGTAGGAATATAATTAACCAATACTTTTTCTCCTCCGGCTGGGTAAGCTGATAAAACTTTCCCTTGAAGTTCACTTGTTTCAATATCTAAGAAGTAATCATCGTCAAACTCTGATTGTCCTTTTTTAATTTTAAGAATTCCTGAGTGAGAAGCAGTTGGAGTATAACCACATAAAACAGAATTTGAAGAGAATGTATAAATATCACCAGACTCTGTTTGAACCATACCTGTATTTGTATAATATTGACCAATAGCAGTTGTGCGAGAATCTTCAATTGTTTTTAAGTAAGTCAATGAAGGATATTCATATACTTTTACAACTGCTTTGTCCTGGAAAAGTTTCCAGTCTTTATCACGTTCAAAAGTTGAAACGAAAAGTCGGTTTCCTGATACACATACACTTGTAGGCCATAAAAAGTGTCCATTAGATATCGCAAAATCATCATATTTACTATTCGTAATTTTTACAGTTTCCGGGTCGTAAATTTTAATTTCATTCTGAGTACTACTAGCATCCCAAGGTGAATTAATAGTAACTAATTTACCATCATCAGTAGTACCATAAGCATAAGTATCTCCTGTAAAAATAGGATTAGTTTTAGCTATTACACCTTCTGAATTAAGATAAAAACCTAGTGATCCTTCAGCATCACCTGTAAGTGCAAAAAAAGTATTTGCTACAGGTACGAATGAGCCTGCTTGTTCTGTTCCTTTTCCAACCATATCAATAGATCCGTTCATCAATTCGTCTACCGACTCGAATTGCCAAACATAGCTATTCCACTCTGTATCCTGATATGATAATAAGTAAGTTTCATCAGCCGGATTCCTTTGTTCTGAATTATCTTCATCATTACTACATGAAAAAAGTACTGCCGGCAATACTAATAAAGCTAAAAGTTTTTTAATTTTTGTTATCATTGTTCTTAATTTAAAATTTAATTAATAAAATATCTGAATTTAACCATAAATGATCTTCCAGGTTTTTGTACCTTATAGTAATCATACACTTTAGTATCTGTAATATTGTTGCATTCTAAACCAATATTATATTTTCCTTTTCCAAATGTATAAGCAGTATTTATACTTTGTGTAAATTGTTCAGGTATTGTATTTCTATCATCCGGACTACCGTTTCTGGTAGATACCAAGAAGTATTCATCTATATAATTTGCTAAGAGATTAATACTTAAATTGTCATCTGCAGTTCTAATCTTTCTGAAGTTAAAACCTAAATTAGCATTACCATAAAAAATTGGGGTATTAGCTATTTGATACCCTTTATCTGCATTTCGGGTATTAGACCCCACAGGATCGAAGATACTTTCATCAATTGTTTTCTGGTAGGTAGCATTTACTTCAAAAGTTACGCTGTTTTTATATCCATACTGAAAAGTTCCGTCTATACCACTTACTCTTACGTCAGCCTTATTTATAAAATTAGACTGAGCTCCTGTTGTTTCAGCTTGGATAAAGTTTTGTGCATTTCTATAAATGTAATTTCCCTGAAATCCAAAAGAATGATTTTCTAACTTTTTCTTAAAGCTAAATCCTGCATTAATATTATCACTAGATTCAGGTAATAAATTTGGATTAGCTAAAACAAGTAATCCATCTCCTAGCATTTCTTCTGCAATTGGTAGACGAAAAGCGTGTTCATAAGAAGCCTTAAGCTGTAAATTTTCATTCAGAAAAAAAGACAAAGCCGCTCCATATCCTATATCATCAAAAGAATCACTAAATTCATTATAAACCCAGTCTTCTTCATCAGCATATTGATCGTCTAACACTACCATCGTAGTTTTTAAAAAATACTTTTTAGCAAAAGCAGTGAAAGACATTTTTCTATCAAAGGCAGCTAAATTATAAGATAAACCAATAATATTCTTATTGATTGAAGGCTCACCCGGTCTGGTAATATCATAAAATTCATCATCTTCTTTTCTTTTTAAATTATTAATTGAATAATTTAAAGCAAAATACTGTTGCTCATTTAAATCGTACTTAAAAGTAGTATTTACCTGAAAAGATTTATCATCAAAAACATAAATTGATTTGTTCATATTTAATTCACCTCCACTTGTTTCAACCCCGCTTGCAACACTAGTACCATCCCATTTATACCTTAACGATGAAGTATCTACAGCTCTGGTTTTTACAATATTATAAGAGGCAATGAAGTTTACCGATAAGTTTTTAGTAAAAAGGCTGTCTTTTTTAAATTTCAAAGAAGGAACAAATGCCTTACTATCATTAAAAGCCTGTCCTACTACACGCTGCATATTTGTACCGGTTTGAATTTGTTTTTTATTAGCAGAAGCCATTAATCCAAACAATAAATAATCCGCATATTTTTTTCCTTTCACTCCAATCTCTGCCATTACAGCTCCAGACTTATAACCATCATGAAAATGCTCGTATTTTCTTTCAGGATTGAAAGTACCATCCGAATTAAACGTCTGAACATCTACTTTATAATTATTATCCGTATAATTCCCAAAAGCATTAATGTTAGCCACTAATCCATTTTTTCCCATAAATCGGGTGTTTACAGCTACGCGATGAGTATTGAATGATCCAAAACTATAAGAAGCATCAATATATCTTTTTACTGAAGGATTTGTAACAATATTTACAGCTCCGCCCAAAGCATCACTTCCTAGTTCAACAGGCACTACACCTTTGTAAACTTCAATCCTTTCAGCTAAGTTTACTGGAATATTATTGAGAGAAAATGAAGAGCCATAACTATCAATAGGAATTCCGTCCATAAAAAACTTAACCTGATTTCCTGTAAAACCGTTTAATGAGAATTTAAAATCAGACCCCATACCCCCTGTTTCTCTCACACGCACACCAGTAGTCGTACCTAAAACTTTATTTAAATCCGCATTTGAATTATAAAGTTGCTTTAAATCAATTGCAACTACATTATAAGCTTTTTCGTTAATACGCTCAACCTGTGATTTTCCAATTACCTGAACTTCATTTAAAGAGGCGGTATCTTCTTCGATTGTTATATTCGAAACTGATTTATCAGCTTCTCCTACAGTTAATTCAGTTAATTTCGATTTAAATCCTATGTAGCTAACCACTAAAATATAATTTCCAGGCTTTGTTGAAATTACATATTCTCCTTTCCCGTTTGTCAATGCTGCATATGTTGTTCCTTTTAATGCTACAGAAACTCCTTCTGCAGGTTTTCCATCAGCAGTTAATACCATTCCTGATATTTTTACTTTAGTTTTTTGACAATAAATATTGGTTACTGTTAAGAAGAAAATCGCCAGAAATAATATGTTTTTTAATCGCATTATAATAAAATTATATTGTATAAAATCTGGTGCAAAATTATTATTTAAAAACATTCTAAACAATTTTATTTTAATTTATTCCAAATAAATACACAAAAGACTAATTATCAATAGCTTAAAAATACTTTAAATCAACTTTTTTCTTGTTAAAACATTAACATTAACAATTGAAAGTTTGAAATCGCTGGAAAAAAGTAAAACAAAATATGGCTGGAATACATACTACATAAAATATTTTCCATAAATGCTAAAGCATTTATGGAATGATTCCAATCTTATTGATAAATCATTTACACACATTTCTTTTTATTAATACTTACTAACAATCAGTCATTTATGACAATTATTAAATAATTAACATTTTTTCTTATTTAGACTTAGTATAAATAAATATATATTTGCAATACAAAATCTAACTTTTTGTTCAAAATCTAATAAAAAACACTCCTCTAAAAACTGAGATACAGCATTGAAAAACACAAAATATTAACAATGAAAACCTTAATAACCTTATTACTACTCACCATTTCTATCTCTAGTTTTTCGCAAGCTGAAAAGAAAAAAGACAGTATTATAGAAACCTATTTTAATGATTTAGAAGAAGTAATTATTGTAAAAAAGAAAGAAACTTATGTTCAAAAATCAGATCGAATGATTTTTAATGTGGAAAATAGTATCGTATCTGAAGGAGGAACAGCATTAGACGTTTTAGCCCGTGCACCCGGAGTGGTGGTATCTCAGGATGGTGACTTAGCCATCAGAGGGCAACAAGGAGTCAGCGTCATGATTGACGGCAAACTTACACAGCTTTCTCAAAAAGAATTGGCCAATTATTTAAAATCGACAACCTCATCAAACATCAAACAAATTGAAGTAATTACTAATCCTTCTTCTAAATACGATGCGGCAGGAAAAGCCGGGATTATTAACATCGTTATGAAAAAATCACCGGCATCAGGATTAAAAGGGACTGCTTTTACTAATTACGCTCGCAGTAGAAAAAACAGAACTAATTCTGGTTTGAACCTGAGTTACAATAAAGATAAATTTGGCATATTTGGTAATTACAGCTACACTTTCAGAGGGGAAGAAGAACGTAAACTTTTTAATCAAATTCAATATACAGAGGCTTCCAGACAAGAAATTGCAACAACTAATCGCCAATTTACAATTACCGATGAACCGCTTACTTCTAACAATTTTAAAATTGGCACACAATATCAAGTTTCGCCAAAAACGAATTTAGAAATGTATGTCGATGCCAAAATAGGTCGCTATGAAAACATTGCCAATGGTGGGAATATTTTGCTGGACAATAACAATCAATCACTGCAGGATGTAGCAACTTATAATAACAGTAAAGAAAACTGGTATGATTATACTTATGCGCTTTCGGGAGTTCATAAATTTAATAACAAAGGTCGAAATATGAATTTTGATCTGGAATATGAAACATCTAAATTCAGATCCAGACAATTTCAAACAGCTGAAAACACAGACAACTCCAATCCCAACTCAGTCAATGACCGTAGAGGTTTTATTCCTTCTTTGCTAAAAGTTTATACAGCTAAAGTTGATTTTACTAATCCCTTTCAGGAAAAACATACTGTAGAATGGGGATTTAAAGCCGGAATAAAAAACAATGAAAATCCGTCGGTCTATGAATATTATGAAAATAACGAATGGATAGTTGACTTGAATTCGACCAATCATTTTGAATACAATGAAGAAATTTATGCCGGATACATTAATTATAAATATCAATTAGACAAAATCAATTTTCAGGCTGGTTTACGATCTGAATATACGGCAATAGTTATTGATCAGAAAACATTAAATGAGAAATACAAAAGTGATTACTTAAAGTGGTTTCCGAGCCTTTCTATCAAATACGACTTAGCAGACAATCATTCATTTCATGCTTCTTACAGTAAAAGAATTAACAGACCCAATCAATTTGATTTAAACCCGTTTCGTTTTTACAATGATCCGTTCAATTATTATCAGGGAAATCCAAATTTAATTCCTGAAATAGCTGATGCTGCTGAAATAGGTTATAGCTGGAAAAATATCGTCATGGCTACGCTGTATTTCAATCAGACTAAGGATGTTTTTACAGAAGTTTATCTGTATAATCCTGAAGAAAATACCACAATAACCACACAGGTAAATGTGGACAAATCATATAATTATGGTACCAATATTACTAATACGACCAAAATTTACAAATGGTGGTCAGCCAGTACATTATTTAACATTTTTGAAAACAGGTATATGGGAAATACTTTCAATAACGATAGAATTACCCCTATTGTAACCTGCAATTTAAATGTGCAAAACTCATTTACTATTAGCGAAACCTGGAAAGCCGAAGCCAATGCACAATATCAGTCAAAATCTAATGTTGGAATTTATGTAAGAGACGATTTCTTTGATTTCAGCATCGGGTTTTCTAAACAGATACTGGATAAAAAAGGGAGTATTAAATTGAATATTACCGATGTTTTTAAAACAAAAAATTACAATATCAATTCAGCCATCGGACAAACCAGTATCGACAGAAGATATAACCTTGACAGCCGTGTGGCTACAATAGCCTTTACCTATCGAATTTAATGCTCATCAGAAGCGCCCCATATTTATTAATCTTAATCAGTATACATTATGTTAGACTATACGATTTTAATATTAGAAAAAGTAAGTTTTGACTCCTTACTTTTTTCAAGAGAATTACAAAAAGCCATTCATACACTCACCCCTTCAGATATTGAAAAACTAGGAAAATGGTTTGTCGATTTTTCAGAACTGCATAGTGAATTAGAAGAATTTAAAAGCTATTTCCTGAATTAGATTACACTTCTAATTTTACATTAAATAATCCAAAAAAAGGTTTAAAAGCATTTGTTTTTGAACCTTTTTTTATATCATCTAGTGCTAAAAAGAATCATCAAAATAATAATAAAAAACGTAATTTTTAATAATTCTAAATAATGTTTTATTGATTATATTTGCAACCAAATGATTTATAAAAACTTCAATTATCAAAGAGAAAGCCAGAACATATAATTTATCTGATTATTCTGATTTCAAAAGTCTTTACAGAGACTTTTGGAAAAAATTATATGCTATATGCTACAGCAAAACTTCAAATAAAGAAGCCTCTGAAGATATGGTTCAAGACATTTTTATTTCACTTTGGAACAGAAGAAATAAATTAGTAATTACATCTTCAATTGAGCATTATTTGATTAAATCTGCCAAATTAAAAGTCATCGACTATTACAGAATTCAATCATCTGCTAAAGAAAATAATCTCCTCGAATGTAATTTATGCGAACATCCTGAATTTGACAAAGAATTTCTGCAACAAAATGAAGCTTTATACCAGTTTCTTGAACAAGATGTCGAACTTATAGTCAGCGACTTACCGTGTCAATGTCAAAAAGTATATCGATTAAGCCGTGAAGAACAAATGAGTACAACTGAAATAGCCGATAATCTAAATATTTCGCCTAAAACAGTAAAAAATCATCTTACCAAAGCACTGGGTCTAATACGAAAAAACATCCCTTCTTTTTATGCAATAACTTTGTTGCATCATCTTTTATAAAAAATATTCATCAATTTTATTTCTTCACTAGGACTCCCTTCCTTTTTTTTCGACTATACTATTGAACAAGGTTTAGTCAAATGAAAATTACCCCTGAATTATTAAAAAAATATGCCAGCCATCAATGCTCCGAGCAGGAAAAAGAAATTATTGAGCAATGGCTAAATGAAACAAACCAAACAGAAGAAGAGGAGGAAATCCCTACTTCTGATTTTTTGGAAGAAAAAATGTGGGGCACTATTAAAGAAACAATAGTTGCTGAACCGGAAAAAAAGGCAAACATATTCCAGAAAACAACACCTTGGGCAATTGCTGCCAGTATTGCTCTATTAATTGGTTTAGGAATATTCAAGAAATCTTTTTCTAATGCTGATAATCCTGAAAAAATCCTTGTTTGTAAAACATTGGTAAGAGAAATGAAAAATATCACTTTAAGTGATGGTACAGTAGTTCATTTGAATGCTAATTCTACTTTAAAAATTCCTGAAAAATTTGCTAGCAATAATCGTAAGATCTTTTTAGAAGGAGAAGCTTATTTTGAAGTAGCAAAAGATAGCCTACGTCCTTTTACAATCCAAACCAAAAAATCAGAGACTACGGTTTTAGGAACAAAATTTAATTTATCGGCTTATACTAAAGAACCTACTACATTAACATTAGACGAAGGTAAAGTTTCTTTTAAAGACAAGAAAAACAAAACAAAATCCCTTATCATATTACCTAACGAACAAGTTGTATTAGATGATGATAGTCTTGTAAAAACTACCGTAAACACCAAGTATTACAAAGGCTGGATGAATAACACACTGTATTTTACTAATGAATCGTTTTTAGAAATTGCAAATAAAATAGAACGTATTTACGGTGTAACCATTCACATTAAAAAACATCAATTAAAAAATCAAATCTATAAAGGAGAATTTGAAAATCCTGAAATAGGAAATCTTTTAGACGATTTGAGCTTTGTACTAAAGTTTAGATATGAGATAAAAGGAAATGATATTATAATTTATTAATCCTAAAAAAATAGAAATGAAACAAACCTAACCCTAAAAACAATAAAAAAACCAGTATGCCGTGTCCAAACTACATACTGGCGA
The DNA here is from genome assembly GCF_051846875.1 of Flavobacterium sp. ARAG 55.4. Taxonomy (NCBI): domain Bacteria; kingdom Pseudomonadati; phylum Bacteroidota; class Flavobacteriia; order Flavobacteriales; family Flavobacteriaceae; genus Flavobacterium; species Flavobacterium sp. ARAG 55.4. The sequence continues at coordinate 209,764 of NZ_JBPYCT010000004.1, forward strand.
ATGTCATTCAATAGCAATTAAATAAACATTTTTTACAAAAATATGAAATCTAAAACAATAAACACATGTTCTACACGTGTATTAAAAATCGCCTTTTTCTTTATATTATGCTTCAATGCGCAGCATATTTTCGCACAAGATTCACTTTTAGACAAGAGAGTTACTTTAAGTTTTAAAAATGAAAACCTCCCTAATGTTATTACAAAAATAGAAGAACAAGCATCTTGCTCTTTCTCTTATACTTCGAACATTTTTAAAACAAATAGACTTGTTAGTAAAAATTACTTTAATGAACCTTTGCGAGAAGTACTTAATGAACTATTTGTAAAACACCAGGTATATTATCGCATACGAAACAATACGATACACTTGCAAAACAATACCGAAAAAGGACAGGTTTCGGGAAAATTAACTACCGTTGACGGCAATCCTGCTCCATTTGTTTCCGTTGCATTACAAGGAACTAATTTAGGCGCCACTTCTGATGAAAATGGATACTTTAAATTTTCTGCACCAGAAGGTGAATATACTATTTTAGTTCGTTCTCTTGATTTAAAAGAGCAGAAACAACCCGTAAGTATAGTAGCCAATACAAATACTAAAGTTAATTTTAGATTAAGCGAAACGAGTGAAGCTTTAAAAGAAGTGGTTGTAGTAGGGAATAAATATTCTATTACTTCAAAAAAAGAAAGCGAATATGTAGCTCGACTTCCGCTTAAAAATTTGGAAAACGCACAAGTTTATAGTGTAGTTGACAAAGAACTTATTAAAGAACAAATGGCATTAACGCTTGAAGAATCTTTTAGAAATGTTCCTGGAGCTGCTCCTGCTAAAACGGGCTCAGGAATGCCCTCTTTTTTCTCCAGAGGTTTTCAAACCAGCGAGAATTTCCGTAACGGAATGGCAACTTATCTGCGAACAGGTATTGATTTAGCTAATGTGGAACGCGTGGAAACCATCAAAGGACCAAACTCTACTCTTTTTGGTGCACAAATGACTTCTTTTGGAGGTATTGTAAATTACGTAACTAAGAAACCATACAACCGTTTTGGAGGCGAAATAATTTATACAGGCGGAAGTTGGAATCTAAACCGGATGACGCTTGATATCAATACTCCAATTCAAAACGCAGATGGTTTACTAGTTCGACTGAATGTATCCCGCCAGACCGAAAACAGTTTTCAGGATCAGGGAAACAACGCCTCAACACTTATTGCTCCTAGCATTTCTTATCAGGTAAATGATCGTTTAAAACTGAATCTAGATATGGATTTTCTCAACGTGAAAGGAATTGTTGCCGGAGGCTGGATTACAGGAGCAACCTTAGGAAAGACCAGTTTTAAAGAAATGAATCTGGATTACCGTCAATCGCTTAATGATAATTCATTAGTAAGCAAACAAAGTTCGAACAATGTATTAATTGAAGCTGAATATAAAATTTCTGACCAATGGATTTCAGAATCTAAATATGCCTTCGGCGGTGGTGCTTATGACGATCTTTATATTTTTGATTATATCTGGCAAAATCCATCATCAGTGGATCGAATTTTAAGAGCTTTTACGGATGAAAAAACAACCCGAAAAAACTTCCAGCAAAATTTTACAGGAGATTTTAAAATAGGTAAATTACGAAACAGATTAGTTGCTGGTTTTGATTATTTATCCGCTTCCAGAATAACCAGATATGACGGACTGGGCTACGGAGGTAAAGTATTTGAACCTGCAAATTTGGACAATCTCGCTGCAACACCGGTTATTCGATTCGAAAATGTTCAGGCAATATTAGCTGCAAGAAACACAGGACAAAATATTACCAAAGAATCAACTTACAGTGCTTATGTTTCAGATGTTTTAAACCTGACCGAACAATTTTTAGTAATGGGAAGTTTACGTGTAGATCGTTTTATCAGCGATGGGACAACAAATTCACTGACTCGTGCCACAACAGGCAAATACAATCAAACCGCTGTTTCTCCTAAATTTGGACTGGTTTACCAAATTTTAAAAGAGAAAATCTCTGTATTTGGAAATTACTTAAATGGTTTTAAAAACGTAGGAAACCGAATTCAGCCTAATGGAGAAGTTTCTATTTTTAAACCGCAGCAAGCGGCACAATGGGAAGGCGGTTTTAAAGTTGATTTATCAAACAAATTGAATGCTACTGTTAGTTATTACCACATTGATGTAACAAATAGTACCCGAAATGAACTTCGTAACAATATTAACTTTTTTGTACAGGACGGAAAACAAAAAAGTAAAGGACTTGAGGTAGAAATTATTGGCCGACCTTTTTCAGGGTTCAATTATGTAGCCAGTTATGGTTATAATGACAATGAATTTACAAGAGCAAATGCAAATATAATTGGCAAAAGAGCACAAGGTACTCCGGAACATGTGCTTAATCTTTGGGCAAGTTATGTTATTATTAATGGAAAAGCACAAGGACTGGGACTCGGAATAGGAAATTCTTATGTTTCTGACACTTTTCTGGACAGTGCTAATACCTTTACATTGGACTCTTACAACCTTCTTGATGCTACTATTTTCTATAATCGTCCAAAATATAGAATAAGTATTAAAGCAAATAATATTCTCGACGAACAATATTGGGTAAGTGATGGTTATTATGCCCGTCCGCAAAAATTAGCCAATTTTATGGTCAATATGACTTACAAGTTTTAATACAAAAAAAGCGCCTCAAGTATCATTAAAACCTAACTTGAGGTGCTTTTTTTTATTTTTCTATAATCACTTTCCAAAAATCATCTTTAGAAAAAATATTTTTCAAAGTATATTTTTTCGCTTCTTCCTTTGATAATTGATGTGACCAAGAAACTCTTTTATTGGTTTTTGCGCCCTTTCCTTTGTTTTTGTATTCAGCATAAAAAGCGGTTTTGTCCTTATCCGGATAACGTTCGTCTTTCCAAGGATTCCAGCCTTCCGGCAAAATATGATCTCCTAATTTCGATTTTATAAATACCGTTTTAGCATACGGACGCCACGGACGACCTAAGAAAACTTTAGTCACACCCGCATCCGCAATCAATTTACAATTGATAAAAACATAACCAAATCCCAGATTTTCAGGTGTGGAAGCCGCGGTGATATAGGAATCTTTCTTGCTGTTGATGACACAATTTTCAAAAACTGCCACTGCCGGACCAAAAATAAAATCAGTCGTTCCCTCAATATAGCAATTTTCATAATATTGATAATAGCCATCTCCGTCAGTCAATAAAGTGTCCTGACAACCTAAAATATTAGCATTTCTTATTATAAAACGTTCTCCTTTTGCGCACAAGGAAACAGCCTGTCCTTTGTCACACCAGGAATTTTCAATAGTTACGTTTTCAATCGTAACATCATTGGCGCGAACTAAAAGGGTATACGAATCGGAAGTTCCAAAGTTTCGCTTCGAATTCGGATTTGGTTTTCCGGAATAATCATCATTGGTAATAATGGTTTTTTCTTTATCCTCCCCTACTAAAATTAATTGCGGTTTAGACGAAGGAATTACCAATTTCTCCTTATAAATTCCATTTTTGATATAAATTTCAACACTCCCTTTATCTGTTTCTGCAGCATCAATTGCTTCCTGAACGGTTTTGAAATCACCGCTTCCGTCCTGAGCAACGGTTATTTTTTTATCTAAATTTAACTTTATTGAGTTTCCAAAACTACTATTGGCAAAAACGCAAAAAAACAATACTAAAATATACTTCATTCTTTAAATAAATTAATTATTCATCCTTTTAAATCAAAAGGAATCAAAATCCAAAAATAAAGAAAAAAAACCAGTTTATAGTAATCGATTGCACATCTAAAAAACACGAAATAACTTCTTATTCTGAACTTATTATCTTATTTTAGACGGCTATAAAAACCATCAGAATTTCTTCAAAACAACTATTTTAATGGGAAACAAAATCCAAAATTTATTTTTACTGTTATTCGTATGTAACACCCAGCTTTTTTGGAGTCAGCAAAATCAAAATTCTTTTCTTATTGCCGATAAAAACGAAGTAAAATCAATTTACATTGATCCGGAATCAGATGAACTTATTCTTTGGGCGGTAAACGAACTGGCTACCAACATTCAGGAAATAACGGGTCAGAAACCACAAATTATTTCGACACAAAAACCAGCTTCTGAAAGCGGGATTTATATTGGTCAAATTGATGAGACGCTTTTTAAAAATTACAAAAAGTCAAGAAAAGACCTAACGGGTTCCTGGGAAAAATTCTCTATCAGTAACGAAAAAAACAATTTATATATTACAGGCAGCGATGTGCGTGGTACCGTTTACGGTATCTTTGAAGTTGTTGAAAGACTTGGGGTTTCCCCTTGGAAATGGTGGGCAGATGTCCACAATATTAAAAAAGAAAAATTAGCTTTAGAACTTCCAAAAGAAGGCATTACTGAAAGTCCTTCGGTACAATTTCGCGGTATCTTTTTGAACGATGAAGACTGGGGGTTACAACCCTGGGCGGCTAAAACATTCGAAAAAGAAACCGGAGATATTGGTCCAAAAACCTACGAAAAAATATTTCAATTGCTGCTGCGCCTGAAAGCCAATACAATTTGGCCGGCGATGCATCCTTCTACTAAAGCCTTTTTTAAAATAGAAGGTAATAAAGAAATGGCTCAAAAATACCATATTCTTTTAGGAACCTCCCATGCCGAACCCATGATGCGCAACAATGTGGATGAGTGGAAAAAAGAAACTATGGGTGATTTTAATTATTTCACAAACAGTGCGACCATTAATCAATACTGGCAGGACAGACTCAATGAAATCAAAGACAGCAAAGCCGAAACCATCATGACTCTGGGCATGCGCGGCGCTCACGACAGCCAGATGGAAGGGGCTAAAAATGCCGAAGACGCCAAAAATATGGTTGAAAAAATCATTACTACACAACGTGAAATGCTGGCTGCGACTTTCAAAAAACCCATTACTTCTATTCCACAGGTGATGATTCCGTACAAAGAAGTTCTGGAACAATACAACAAAGGAATGAAAATACCGGAAGACGTAACACTGATGTGGACGGATGATAATTACGGTTACATTAGACGTTTTAGCGATGAAAAAGAACAAAAAAGAGTGGGCGGCGGTGGCGTTTATTACCATATAAGCTATTGGGGAAGACCACACGATTATCTGTGGTTGTGCAGCACGCAACCCGGATTAATTTGGGAAGAAATGTCTAAAGCTTATGCCAATGGTGATCAGAAAATGTGGATTGTAAACGTGGGTGACATCAAACCTGCCGAATACGATTTAGAGTTTTTCATGGATCTGGCCTGGGATATTAATTCGATAAAACCAGACGAAATTCACCAACATTTGAAAAACTGGGCAGCCAGAGAATTTAACGATAAAGTTGCCTATGAAGTAAGTTCAGTAATGAGTGAATATTACCGATTAGCCATGTTACGCAAACCGGAATTTATGGGCTGGAGCCAAACCGAACCTACTACCCAAATTAAACCTTCCGATTTTACAACAGATGAGGCCATCAGGAGAATAGTGCTTTATGATTCTTTAATGGAAAAAGTTAATCAGCTGTCAGCTTCCATTCCGGAAGAACGAAAAGACGCCTGGTTTCAACTGGTCGTATATCCTGTAAAAAGCGCTGCTTACATGAACCGCAAATTCTTATATTGGAACTTAGCTTTAGAAACAACTGATTCGGTTACTAAAGAAAAATACCTAAATTCATCTAAAGAGGCTTATAGCCAAATCGAAGCTTTGACTCTTTATTACAATACGGAATTAAGCAATGGAAAATGGAATAATATGATGAGTATGGCACCCAGAAACCTACCGGTTTATCAGCCCATTGATTATAACAACGTACCAAAAGTGGCCGAAAACAAAGCCTCAAATCCAGAAAATGAAGTTATTGCTATTCAGGCAAATGAATTTACCACCCAAAAACAAGCAAAAAACTACAACTGGAAAGCGATTGACGGTTTAGGATACAGTAACGCTGCTGTTACTTTGTTTCCATTAAAATCAGAATATTTTGAATCAGAAAAACCTTCGGTAACCTATACTTTTAAAACGGATAAAACGGGAGAGTATGAAGTGGAAGTTCGTTTTATACCAACGCATGCCAATAATTCCGACCATGAAGCCACTATTTCATTCGATGCTAATACCAGCAAAACGTTTAAACTCAACAGCTACGACAGAAATGCAGTCTGGAAAGCTAATGTATTACGTAATGCAGCAATTTTTACATTACCGGTCAAAATAGAAAAAACAGGAAAACATACCATTACAATTGAAGTCAATCAAACTGGAATTGTTATTGACCAATTGGCAATCTATCCTAAAGGGCAAAAAAAATATGAGATACCATTTGAATAACGGTATCTCATAATATTCTTAAAACGATTACCTATTCAACTGAACCGGAGGCAAACTATCAATTTCTTTTTTACTTAAAACTAAATCTCTAATCTTACTTCCTTTAAGATTTCTTAGTTCTTCAGCAGCAGTTTCGGCAACAGCATTCGCTCCCGCTCTACCGGTATGGGTATGGTCTTTCGGGAAAAATGCTTTTACAGCTTCCTGTCCTAAAGCTTCATATTTTTGTGCTACTTTATCACTCAGATCGATATAATCTGCTTTCTCCTCTGTAGCTACTTCCTGAGCCCATTTCACATAGGTTGTTTTTCTTTGCTCCACTTTTCCGTTTGGCCATTCGTTTCTTGGCGTTAAGCTCATCACAATTGGAGTTGCTTCTTTTTCTCTGGTTTCACGAATGTATTTTTTCATGTACCAGCCATAAGTATGCACGGTTTCCATGATACTATCGGCACGATTCACTACTCGGGTTTCATCGCTAATTCCGTGGATGGAACCTCTGAACTTTTCGCTGTCAATCTTACCTGCATCGTTATGCCCAAATTGAATAATAACAAAATCTCCCGGTTGAATTTCACTTTTAGTTTTATCCCAAAGTCCTTCATAATCAAAAGTACGGCTACTTCTTCCTCCTCTGGCTTTGTTAACAATATTTACACGAGTTGTATCAAAATAACGGGGAACCATCATGCCCCAACCTATTGCATTTTCATTACTATTTTCAGCCATAGTTGAATCACCAATGAGAAAAACATTAATTTTTCGAGGTAATTTAATTACTGGATTTTCCAAGATATAATTCTTCAAAGAATTGGTAGATGCTTTTAACCCTTCAATAATTGAACTAGCGGCCAGCACTGCTCCTTTGGCTGAAGGATGCGTATGATCTTTTTGATAAAAATACGTTCCGGTAACTTTCGCTTCTCCAAATTTCTCCAGTTTAGAAGCCATTCTGTCATTCAAATCAATAAAGGTCACTTTTTCCTGATCGGCAATTTGTTTCGCCCACAAACCATAAGAAGTATTGTTTCGAGGCAATTTCCCGTCTTTCCAAGTATTTCTAGGAATTGGCGACATCACCACAGGGATTGCTCCCTTTTCTTTGGCTTCTTTTACTACTTTACGAATATACCAACCATAAGAATGAACCACTTCCGGTTTTTTGGTAATCATATTCACAATTTTTTCCGACTTATCTGAGATTCCTTTAATTGTTCCTCTTGCTCTGATTGTATCATTCAAAGGACCATCATCATTATGCCCCCACTGAATCAGGACATAATCCCCTTTTTTTAATTTTTTGTAGACGGCATCCCACAAACCTAAATTTTGATAGGTTCTGCTACTGGTTCCTCCTAAGGCATGGTTTTCCACTCTGATTTTGGTACTGTCCAAAAACTGTCCGATGTAATCGCCCCAACCCCAAAGACCTCCTGTCCCGTCACCACGACCATTTTTAACGGTTGAATCTCCAACAGTATAAACAGTAATTTTTTGTTGCGCTTCTGCCTGAAATTGCACTAAAAAAAGTACAAAAAAAGCAAAAAGTATAAATTTATTAATCTTCATTTTCACAATCATTATTTATTATTGAATATTGCAATTATCATTGCTATTGAATTTCTTATTTCTCTGTTCTAAAATCAAACCAGATATTCATTTGAATTCCTTCGTCACCACTTTTAATCCGGATACTTGCCGGCTGGCTGTGTGGTCCATGATGCTCAATAGGTTTGAAAGAACGCATTGCCGGTATTTCATACATGAATGAAATATTACCTTCCGGAAATCTCGGTTGCGGATGAGCACCGTCAAAAGCATTTTTAGGTAAATCCGGAGTAAACAATCTTAAAAACACCTTTTCGGAAGTCGAAAACATTTTGAAACTATTATTGCCTTTCGCTTTCAAAGAAGCTGCATACATGTTGGCATGATAGCCTTTAAATTCCGGTAAAATCATATTCTCAAAACTCTCTCCTGGAACGGTTTGATTGTATTCTTTTTCCCAAATCCCGGTTGTGGTTCCTTTGATTCTGTTTTTCCAAACATGATAAGGACCATTCCCCAGCCACTTTATACTTTCCACTCCTTCTTCAGGGAAATCAAAAGTAATACCAAAAGCATCTACTTTATCCTGAACAAAAGCACCATCAAAACCATTATTGGCTCCGGCATCTTTTAGCGCCAGCATTTCCATTTTTAAGCGCCCGTCAGCAGTCATGGTCCATTTGATACTTTTTATACCTCCTGTATAATTCACCACACAAACAACAGCATCCTTTTCGGTAGTAGTTTGCATATTTTTTACTTCAGCTTTCATACCAATTGGTGTAGGCCCGTTAGTCAAAGGCACGATTCCGTTTTTATTTGAAACCGAGATAATTTTTCCTGTTTTTTTGTCGAAAGAAACCTGAACTTCTTTACTGATTAAAGAAACTGAAGCTGCTTCGTCTTTTATAGATACTTTAGCTTTAATTTCTTTTTTCAATAAAAATTTCTCTGCAAAATAATCTCCTTTATGAATCGGCCACGACCAGGTATAAATTTCTCTTCCATGCTGATCATGAGCGGTAATTTCAATCCAGTCTCCTTCAAAAAAGTTAGCTGCAACAGGAATTTTTATTTTCGAAGTTTCGCCTGGTTCAATATTTGGGATTTCAATTTTTCCTTTATCTAAAACTGAAATGGCATTATTTCCATAAAAAGCATTTTTGTCTCCCTTAATCACTTTGTAATCCAGAGTACAACTATTTAAATTGCTATAGATATAATCATTTGAAATGAAAAATGCACCATCAAATTTTGAAGTAATACTTACAGGAGCAAATTGAATAGGTGCCCAAATTTCTTTTATGGCAAAAAAGCTTCCTTCTTTTTCACGGTGAGGTCCTAAAACTCCGTCAGCTGCTAAAGAACCTTTGGAATCAAATTGCTCTTTTCCGGTCCAATCGACTCTTTTTACGGCTTCATCACAAAAAACCCAAATAAATCCACCGGCAAACAGCGGACTTTCTTTGTATTGTTTCCAGAAATCTTCCAGTCCTGCTCCTCCTCCATTATCATAAGTAGCGTGCATAAACTCTGTTGGAAAGAAAACATTTTCCCCATTTACAAATCGGTGAATCCCTGTTTGATACGCAGGATAATGATGCACATCCCAGCCGTCAAAGTCAGACCAAGGGTGAATGACAATGCGTTTTTGCGGATCTAAATCTCTAAAAATACTATCTGTTTTATAATTCCATCCGCCTTCGTTTCCGTTATCCCAGATAATCACCGAAGCATGATTTACATCACGAGTTACCATTTCTTTTACTAACTTACTTCCAGTCTCTGTATCATATGAATTTTGCCAACCCGCTAATTCATCCAAGACAAAAATACCTAAGGAATCACAAACTTGTAAAAAATGACTATCAGCCGGATAATGCCCGCGAACAGCATTCATATTCATATCTTTTAGCAAATTCACATCCATAATACTTAGACGTTTGCTGGTACTTCTTCCGGATTCCGGCCAAATCTCATGACGGTTAATTCCTTTCATGATAATCTTTTTACCATTGACATAAATACCGTCTTTTTTGATAAATTCTAAAGTTCTAAAACCAATACGTTCTGTAATCTCATGAATCGGTTTTCCTTTTTGTTTCAACTCTAATTTCAGATGATACAAATTAGGCGTTTCTGGACTCCATGCTTTGATGTTTGAAAACTTCATACTAATGGCTTTTTTAGTCTCTTTAGCATTAACATCAAAAGAAAAACTACCTAAAACCTTATCACTTCCATCAGCAGTTATCGAAGCCGTAACAGTACTTTTTTGAGCAATATTCTGTAAATCCAATTCGGCATTTAAGGTTCCGTCCATTTTAGCATCTACCGCTACATGAGCAATATTCTCTTTTGGCATAATTTCGAGCCAAACCGGACGATAAATTCCGCCAAAAAGCCACCAATCGGCCTTTCTTTCAGCCGCATTAACAGAATTATTAGCTGAATGCTTGGAAACATGTGCTTCCAGAACATTTGTTCCTCCGTAATTGATTAATGACGAAATATCATATTTGAACTCATAAAAACCACCCTGATGAATCGCCCCTGCCGATTTTCCGTTTATTTTAACTTCCGTATCCGTCATAGCTGCGCCAAAAACGATATAAATTGTTTTGCCTTTATCGGCAGCATCTATCTTAAATTCGTGTTTGTAGAAACCTTCTTCTTTACTAGGTTCTTTTTGATTCAATTCTTTGTACCAACGTCCATAAGTATACTCCCCAAAACCTTGTAATTCCCAGTTGGAAGGCACATTTATTTTCGACCATTGTTTACTATTAGCTCCGTCAGTACACATAAAATCCCATTGAACAGGATGTTCAAAGTCAGTTCCAGAAAGAAAAACTTTAGTAGTTTGTTGTGCATTTGCATTGATCACACATAAAAAAGGCAGGAACAACGCAATCGTAGTTTGTAATGATTTTTTAAAAAACATATTTTTTTAGTTATAATTAATTTCCATCAGGTTTTATCGTTTCAAAACGCGAACTCATTGGTAATGTCCAATTAGCGAAAGTATTTGGATAATTTGGATTGTATTGAGATACTTCTTTTAGAATATGGTTTGCCAACGGACTATTCAAATCACGAAGTCCCTTAATCACACAAAGTGCAATTTCATTGGCTCCAAAAGAATTAAAATGGGTATTGTCCTCTAATTTCTCTTTTTGACCCGGAAAAGTATTAGCGGGATATTGTACAAAGCCTTTTCGGGATGGCTCATCACCCCAGCTTTCGTATAAGGTAGTTGTTAATTTTGTAATATCAACTAACGGAACATTCATTTCCTGCGCTACTTTACGCATCGCATCCGGATAATCACCATGTGTAGGCTTTAAAGTTCCATCGGTATTAAAAGCACGACGTTGCACAGGAGTAATCAGGATAGGATTTGCACCTTTGTCTCTCGCTGCATTAACGTACTCTCTTAAAGAAGCAGAATACGAATCCCAGGGACCAATACCTGCTCCTTTTTCTTTTTCGTCGTTATGAGCAAATTCTACAATTAGGTAATCCCCCGGTTTGATAACTGATAAAACTTTCTCTAATCGCAAACTGGCCTTAAACGAGCGTAATGTTAATCCTGATGCAGCATAATTAGAAACTACAATATTTTTATCAAAATAATTAGTAATATACTGTCCCCAGGAAGCCCAAGGCTCTAAATCCTGATCGGTCACAGTAGAATCACCCGCTAAATAAACAGTGGTTACATCTGCTATCGGAGCAATAGAAATACTCTTTATTTCAACAGTTCCCAGAAATTCCAAAGTTAGTTTCTCATCCCAATTCAATTGACCCAAATCACGGTCTTTGAGTTTTATCTCAGATATCTTGTTAATTTTAGGAGTTCTGACATTTACATTAAAAATTTTTGTAGTAGTTTCTCCTTTTTTAAGCTGGTGCTGATCGAGCATCAATCTTCTTGATTCTGCTTTAATAGTTGTGTTTGTATTCTGTGAAACACTCCCATAAGTTACTGCAACCTGATAGTTTCCCTCCGGTAATTGTACTGAAAAATAAGTTGGTGCATCAATAGTAAAAGAATCTGAATTTAATTTTACTTTTTCAGCAGTATTAAAATCAAAGCCGTAACCTGATCCAGCATCATAACTTACAGATTGATTAACAACAATTACTTCCTTTGATTTTTTTACTTTTTTACCAAAGTAAAACACTTTTTTTTCTACCGTTTCTGATGTTTGTTCCACTTTTTCTTTGGAAGCCAATCCCGCTAATGCTGATGCCGAACAAGAAATATTAAAAATACCTGCCACAAAAAACAGAAGAAATAACTTTTTTATCTGAACCATAACAATCGTTATACTTTTTTAAAATAATCGCCTAAAGTAGTTTTTTTCAAATAAATCAGTATCCTGCACTGTCTAGGTGTTCTGTATTAGCTCTAAGATTTCATAATAATTTTTCTTCGTCAATCAATTTATTTAATCGATAATAAAGGAAACCATCATCTATTGGTCTAAAAAATAAGATTTATCACAATAAAAAACAAACTTCATTTTTCCTTAGTATAAAAATTTTCCAATTTTTAGGCAAAAACAGGAGAATACAGGACACGTTAAATAAAAGTTAATTTTATTTTCGTATTGCTAATAATTTATGATTATTTTTTTGTACTTTCAAAAAATAATAATTTATTATTATCATATTATTACTTCACAAACCTATTAACAAACCAAAATTATTTTTTATGAAACATCCATTCTTAAAGTATCTGGTTTTATTAAGCATCTTTCTAACCAATTTGTGTGCTTTTTCTCAAACCAATACTATTACAGGAACCATTAAAGACAATACAGGCATGCCAATACCGGGAGCCAATGTATTGATTAAAAACACCTCCACAGGGGTACAGACAGATTTTGATGGTAAATTTGCCATCAAAGCAAACCCAGAAGACATTTTAGTCGTTTCTTTCATTGGAATGAAAACAAAAGAAGTTAAAGTGGGAACCCAAAAGAGCATTAACTTCAATCTGGAAGAAGAAGGTAATAATCTGGAAGAAGTAGTGGTAGTAGGTTACGGAACCAGAAAGAAAAAAGATTTAACAGGATCTATTGTTAGTGTTGGAGCCGAAGAAATCGCCTCAAGACCGGTACAAAATGCTGTTCAGGCCATGCAAGGTAAAGCCGCAGGGGTTGACATTGGTTCAAACGAACGCCCGGGAACTGTTGGAAGCATCAACATTCGTGGATCACGTTCTATTGCTGCATTTAACTCTCCTCTGTATGTCGTAGATGGAATCCCCTTGAATTCAAGAGCCAATACTGATTCAGATGGCAACGTTACACAAGTAGGTGGTGGTATCGATTTTATCAATCCAAGCGATATTGAATCCATTGACGTGTTAAAAGATGCCTCAGCAACCGCTATTTACGGATCACGTGGAGCTAACGGAGTGGTTATTGTTACTACCAAGAAAGGAAAAAACGGAAAATTCACTCTAAATTACGATACCGCAGTTATTACTGAGAAAATTCATGAATTCGCTCCATTGATGAATGCCGGGGAATACATCGAGCTACGTCGTTGGGCAAGATATTATTCTAATCCTGGGGCTTTCGCACCTGGAAATGCACCAACTATTGCCAATGACAGAGATATATTTTTAGCAACAGCCGATCCTGCTGCCTGGGCAAATATTGAAAAAGGATGGGCTGGAGGAACTTGGGACGGTTCAAAAGTAAGCACTACTGACTGGACTAAATTTGTCACTCAAACCGGAGTTACCCAACAACATACTATAAGCGTTAGTGGAGGTACAGAAAAAATGAAGGCCTATGGTTCATTTGGTTATCTGGACAATACAGGAACCCTAAAAGGACAAAGCTTCAAACGTTATAACGGGATTGCAAATATTGACATTACTCCAACTAGCTGGTTCTCGATGGGAGCCAATCTTAACACTAGTTATGGAATAAATGAATATGGATTATCTAATGTCGGTCGATCAGCAGTAGCATCTTCTGACGGAATTTACCTTACTGCCAGACAAAATCTACCTTACGCAGTTCCTCTTGATGCCGATGGTAACAGAATACAAAATCCCGGAGGAGATTCTACCATTAGGAATGTTTTTGAAGAATACAAATACTCTCAGGATCAACGTGTAACCTTACGTGCTTTTGGTAGTTTTTATGCTCAACTAGATTTTGGTGCATTTTCAAAAGCTTTAGACGGTTTAAAATACCGTGTCAATTTTGGACCTGACATTACTACCTACAGAAACGGAGTGTTTTTAAATGGATTATCCTCTGCTCGCTCCGGAACCAGTTTTGCTTCATTGTCAAAAAATCAAACAATTTCTTACACCTTAGACAATTTAATTTTATACAACAAAACAATTGGTAAACATGATTTTGGCGTAACCTTATTACAAAGCCAGACACAATACTCTAATGAAGAGAGCTCTATGTCTGCACAAAACATTCAAAATGTAGAAAACAAATGGAATGCTTTAACTACAGCGAATGTAACTTTAAACGGTTATGCTTCGAACATTATCGAATCTGGGTTATTTTCTTATATGGGAAGAATTACCTATGGCTACGATGATAAATATCTATTAACAGCTTCATTACGTTATGACTCAGCTTCGCAACTATCAAAATTAAACCGAAGAGATCAATTTACCAGTGCCTCTTTAGCCTGGCGTATAGACAAAGAAGAATTTTTACAAAATATTTCATGGCTTAATTCACTCAAGCTAAGAGCCGGATATGGAGTAACTGGTAATGCTGCTGTACCAGCTTATGAAACACAACCACCATTAAGTCAGGTACTTTACTCAACATCATCTGGGGTTTTAACCAATTTAAAATTAGGAAACGTTGAATTAGGCTGGGAAAAAACAACACAATACAATTACGGTATTGATTTCGGTGTGTTCAACAACAGGATTTCAGGAAGTTTAGAATATTATACTTCTAAAACGAATGATTTATTATTATCCCGAAGTATCCCAACAGTTGGTGGTTACGATAAGACACTGGCAAATATTGGGAAAACAGAAGGAAGTGGTGTTGAACTTACTTTAAACACAATTAATGTCAAAACAACCGATTTTGAATGGAGCTCCAGCCTAAGTGCCTCTTATCAAAAAAGTAGAATCGTTGAATTACAAAATGGAAAACAAGATGACCTTTTAAACAATAGATTTATTGGATATTCACCAGGAATCATATACGGCTTTGAATCTAACGGAATTTGGAGACCGGAAGATGCAGAAGAAATGGCTAAATTTAATGCAGCTGCAGGCTCCACAGTTTTCACATTTGGTAACGCCAGACCGGTAGATCAAAACGGTGATTACAAAATTGATGCTAACAACGATCGTGTAATTATAGGAAGTACCGAACCAAAATATATCACAGGACTAACTAATACTTTCACTTACAAAAATATAGAATTATCTATTTTTGTTATTGGGCGCTTTGGTTATCTGTACAATGCCGGAGGCGAAAACCTAAGTGGTAAAACCAGCCAAAGACAACTGGACTACTACACAGATGACAATACTGATGCTGAATACCAAAAACCGATTTTTTCCGCAGGAACAGGTGATTTATACAATCCTATTCTAGGTTACAAAAATGGTTCTTTCTTAAAAATTAGAAACATATCTTTAGGATATAACTTCGAAACAGATTTTGTGCAAAAAATTGGATTATCAAGATTAAGAATCTATGCGCAAGCTTCCAATCCAGGGATGATTTTCTCCAAAGTGAAATGGGTAGATCTTGATACAAGAACTACTTATTCCAACAGAGGATTTACATTAGGATTAAATGTTCAGTTCTAATAAAAAAACAAATATTATGAAAAATTATAAAACACTATATATCAACTTAATGCTAGTAGCTACAATTGGACTTAGTAGCTCTTGCAGTCAGGATTTTCTGGATGAAAAATTAACCACTGCATACACTAATGAGTATCTAAAGACAGAGGAAGGAATAAAGGCCTTATCAGTAGGGACATATTATCAGGTTTTTGCCTTAGATATGAACAGGGAAGTCCCACTAACAGCTAATGAATCAGGCACAGATGAATTTCACGTAGGTGGAGATCCTTCAAACGGTTTATGGAATTCTTATGCATCTGGATTTGGATCATTTGTAACCGTATCTAATTCTAATACCGTAGCAGCCAATACCAATTGGGATAACTTATATATTGGAATAGGGAATGCCAACCAATTAATCGAATCAGCGACCACCATTGCCTCGACTAATGATGCCATCAAAAAAATCGCATTAGGAGAAGGTTACTTTATGAGGGCTTACAATTATTTAAAATTAGTAAGACAATATGGTGACGTTCCTCTAAAGTTAATTCCTAACAGTACTACAGTAGAATTAGAATTTACCAGAACACCCGCTCAAGAAGTTTTAAGCCAAATTATTGATGATTTTACTCAGGCATACAATTTATTAGTGAATACAGGTGGTCCAAATAAAATCACCAAAGATGCTGCAGCTCATTATTTAGCTAAAGCTTATTTAACCCGTGCCAGCGAAATTAATGATGCTTGGAATTCAGCAACCAAAACAACTGACTTACAACAGGTGGTTACTTTATCAGATGAAGTAATTTCCCGTCACCCATTAGCTCCCAACTATGTCAACTTATGGGATTTTAAAGCTGCTGACGGAGCTAATGAAAAATTATCAGAATTAATCCTATCAGCTGACTTTAACTCTAACCAATTAACAACTGGTGGAAATCAACAACATTTGTATTTCCTTTCTACCTATGACCAACTACCTCAAATGATTCGTAATACAGCAGGTGGAAGACCGTTTAGCCGCTTAGCACCCACTTATTTTACATATGATGTATTTGACAAAGTAAACGATTCCCGCTTTTGGAAAAGCTTTCAGACTAAAAGCATTGTAAACAACAGAGTATCAGGAAGTATTTATGTCAATGGCGATTTAGGTATTATGTACATAATGAATAGCCCTTCAGATACAAGATTTGCAAAAACCAGAAATGATGGTACAATAATATATTCCAAAACAGGAAAAGTAATTCCAAGTGTCTTTGTGGCTTATGCCGATGATAATTTTGGTTTAATGAAAGATGTACGTTTCCCTTCTCTAAGTAAGTACATGGATGGTTCCCGACTTGATTTTAATGCTACAAAAGGAAGCCGTGATATCATATTAGCACGTTCTGCTGAAACTTATTTAATGGCTGCAGAAGCTAAAATACGTTTAGCTAAATTAGGAACAGGATCTTATGGTGATGCCTTAAGCTATATTAATACAGTTCGCAATCGTGCTACTTACAAATCTGGCGAAGACAGAGCTGCCTATACTGATGGCTCAGCCGCATGGACAACAGCAGTACAAGGAGGAAGAGCCAGCTCTTTTATTGCTGAAAATTCATATTACGAATCAAACGACATACCAGTAACAACAGCTGCTACTGATTTAACCATCACTGCTATTAATGTTCTTCCGGCTGCAGATCAGGCAGTAATTACAAAATTAGGCTACACGACTGATTACGATCGCATGCTTTGCTTAGTTTTAAACGAACGTACCAGAGAACTCTGCGGCGAATTCCATCGTTGGGAAGACTTAAGCAGAACCAAGACTCTAATCGCAAGAGCCAAAGCTTACAATCCGGAAGCTGAACCTAACATCAGAGAAATTCATAATTTACGTCCAATACCACAGACATTCCTAGATGGAATTTATGTAAACGGAAGACCATTAACTGCGGCAGAAAAAACAGCCATGCAAAACCCTGGCTACTAAATAATTAAATATATATTCATTAAAAGAGGAGGCTTAAAAACCTCCTCTTTTTAATTGTAAGCAAAAAAAAGACTTAAATAGCTGAAATTAGCTTTTTAAGTCTTAATGTTTGTGCGGATAATAGGACTCGAACCTACACGCCTTGCGGCACCAGATCCTAAGTCTGGCACGTCTACCAATTTCGCCATATCCGCGCGTTATTGTGGGTGCAAATATAAGCATACTTTCCAATATTCAAAGCAAAAAATTAAAAAAAATTATTATTCTGTTTTTTGTATTTTTGAAAGAAGCAAAATACAGCCTAATTAATGGAAAATATCAAAACCTATATCCACCAAAATAAAGATCGTTTTATAAACGAATTAATTGAATTATTAAAAATCCCATCTGTAAGCGCCGACTCAGCTTATTCGCAAGATGTCATAGATACTTCTGAAGCTGTGAAATTAAGTTTAGAACAAGCAGGTTGTGATAAGGTTGAGATATGCGAAACCAACGGATATCCGATTGTGTATGGCGAAAAAATCATTGACCCAAATTTACCAACCGTTCTGGTGTACGGCCATTACGATGTACAGCCACCCGATCCGATGGAACTTTGGACTTCTCCTCCATTTGAACCCGTAATTAAAAAAACCGACATCCATCCTGAAGGCGCTATTTTTGCTCGTGGTGCATGCGATGACAAAGGTCAGATGTACATGCACGTCAAAGCTGTGGAATATATGATTGCTAATAATTGCCTGCCTTGTAATGTAAAATTCATGATTGAAGGTGAGGAAGAAGTGGGCAGTGTCAATCTGAAAACATTCGTAGAAAACAACGCAGCAAAACTTAAAAATGACGTCATACTGATTTCTGACACCGGAATGATTTCTAATCAGCAACCTTCTATTACTACAGGATTACGAGGTTTAAGTTATGTAGAAGTGGAAGTTACAGGACCTAATCGCGATTTACATTCCGGATTGTACGGCGGAGCAGTTGCCAATCCAATAAATATTTTGAGTCAAATGATCGCTTCCCTACACGATGAAAACAATCGTATTACCATTCCCGGGTTTTATGACAAAGTAGAAGAATTATCACTACAAGAAAGAGCCGAAATGGCTAAAGCGCCGTTCGATATTGAAGAATACAAAAAAGCACTCGACTTAAAAGACGTTTACGGTGAAGAAGGTTATGTGACCAACGAAAGAAATGCCATTCGTCCAACTCTCGACGTCAACGGAATTTGGGGCGGTTATACTGGACAGGGTGCTAAAACCGTAATTCCATCTAAGGCTTATGCTAAAATATCGATGCGCTTGGTCCCGAATCAGGATTGGGAAGAAATCACCGAATTATTTACCAAGCATTTCATCTCTATTGCTCCCGCAGCAGTGAGCGTAAAAGTCACACCTCATCATGGTGGTCAGGGTTATGTAACGCCCATTGACAGCATTGGTTACCAAGCTGCTAACAAGGCCTACACCGAAACCTTTGGAATCCCTGCGATTCCCGTTCGCTCAGGCGGAAGCATCCCCATTGTTGCCTTATTTGAAAAAGAACTCAAAAGCAAAACTATCCTGATGGGATTTGGTCTCGACAGCGATGCGATTCATTCCCCTAACGAACATTTTGGAGTATTTAATTACCTGAAAGGAATTGAAACCATTCCGTTGTTTTATAAATATTTTGTAGAGTTGTCAAAATAGTTTTACCGCAGAGTGAGCTTTTTTTTGCAAAATACGCAAGTTAAAAATGTAAAATCCGTTCAGCAATGAGCGGATTTTTTTTAATAACATCAACTATACTTATACCCCAAATAAGGCATCGGTTTTTCTATAAAGTGAATCCCGTATTGTTCTAATTCTTTCAATATAGGCATATAAACTTCTTTACGAATAGGAATTTGAACGCCTGTAGTTTTTATTTTTCCATTTAGGATTAACAAAGTTGCAATAGCTACGGGTAATCCCACGGTTTTTGCCATGGCAGTATACGTCTGATCTTGTCCTATGCAAACCATTTGGGAATCCATTTGTACTTTTTTACCGTCCAACTCATAACCAAATTTATGATACATCACAATCATATCTTTGTCATCGGGTTCTAATGTCCAACTATCGCTGAGAATTTTCTCCAAAATATGGGCGGGAGTCGCATTCTTGAGTCCGACGATTTTGTTATCATTGAACAAATCCAATTCCAATAATTTATCCCACATAATATCATCCTGATCGATCTTGAGCAATAATCTGGTTTTAATTTCTACCGAATCCGTGGGATGGTAAGGCAAAAAGGAATTCATAAACTGACGGTAACTCATGTTTTCGGAATCTTCCATCACATAAGAATCATCCGTCATGCCCAGTTGGACAAACATATTCCAGGCTTTGGAAAAGCCAACTCTTCTAATCGTTCCGCGATAAAGCGTGAGAATATCTTCCAGTCCATAAATACTTCTATATTTTAAGGAATCTCTATTCGAATAAGCTTCAAATTTCCCATAACCATCCACTTCTAAAAACTCCGTGCGACGAAACAAACTGGTGTACGGAATGTATTTATAAGTACCTTCCTGAATAAATTTGGCCACACCGCCCTGTCCTGCTAAAACCACATTGCGCGGCGCCCAGGTAAATTTATAATTCCAGAGATTCGTATCCGATTCGGGAGCTACTAGTCCGCCACAAAAGGATTCGAACAATAACATTTTCCCGCCATTTTCCCTAATTTCGTCAATGACTTTCATAGCACTCATGTGATCGATTCCGGGGTCCAATCCTATTTCATTCATAAAAATGAGTCCGTTTTTTTTCACCTCAGCATCAAGTGCCTGCATTGCCTCACTAATATAGGATGCCGTGACCAAGTTTTTCTTAAAAAGAACACAATCTTTAGCTATTTCGATATGCAAATGCGCCGGCAACATCGAAATCACGATATCTGATTGTTGGATGGCAGTTTTTCGTTGAATTTCATTAAAAATATCCAGAGCAATTGCGGTAGCATTGGGATGATTACTGGTCTTCTTTTGCGCCAATTCTAAGGACAAATCGGCAATTACAAGATGCAATTGTTCCTCTTCAGATTGATCCAAAAGATATTGTATCAACGAAGAAGCGGAACGGCCTGCACCAATAATTAGAATTTCTCTCATAGCTGGAAAATAGTACTCAAAAATAAGCAAATGTTTGTGCTAAGACAAGTGAGAATGATTAAATAAAATGACCGCAAATTCGCAAATTAAATTATTCAATAAAAATTTGCGAATTTGCGATAAATAACCTGGCTCCTTAATTATTCTTAGAAATGCCTTTCGAATAAAAATTCACAAAACTTTAGCATAATACCAGCTAAACTATCCTCTGGAAAACTTTCGGATTCCTTGAATTTCAAATACTTTTGTAGAGAACCTAAACAGATTAAAAATGGATAAAAAAACAACTGCTACAGCAGCGGTCTTCGGAATGATTGCTATTATTTTAGGCGCTTTTGGTGCTCATGCGCTAAAAAAGGTACTCAGCATTGAACAACTGGCCACATTTGAAACAGGAGTGCGCTACCAGATGTATCATGCTCTTTTTTTATTGTTCATCGGACTTATCCCTGTCTTAACTTCGAAAGCAAAAAAAATTATTTATAATCTGGTGCTTTTTGGCGTGCTGTTGTTTTCAGGTTCAATTTACTTATTGGCTACTAATGAGCTTACACCGTTTTTCGACTTCAAAATCATTGGATTTGTCACACCGATTGGCGGATTGCTGTTAATCAGTGCATGGACTGTTTTGCTCTGTAATATCGCAAAAAAAAACCGCTAAAAATCAGGGATTCAAAACAGGAAGTCAATTTTATGTTTTATCTTTATAAAAAGGCTAAAAAGTCAATAAATTCAGTTGCTCATGAATACGAATCACATACTTTTTCTTGAAAATATCGGAATTAAAAATGCCAACATACATTCTCAGTTAACTCCCGGACAATTACACGATCTGACGCTGCAGCGTCGTGAGGGAACAGAAACTTCCACCGGAGCTTTGGCTATCAACACGGGGAAGTTTTCCGGTCGGTCACCGCAGGATCGCTTTATTGTCAAAGACAGCATAACTGAAAATGAAGTGTGGTGGGGTGATGTCAACATTCCTTTTGAAGCGGCTAAATTTGATGCATTATTCAACAAACTAACCGAATACTTATCCAACAAGGAACTTTTTGTCAGAGATGCCTACGTTTGTGCCGACCCTAATTATAGATTAAATGTTCGCGTGATTACTGAAACACCCTGGGAAAACTTATTTGCCTACAACATGTTTCTGAGACCCGAAGAAAAAGAATTAGCTAATTTCATTGCCGACTGGACTTTAATTTGCGCACCCAGTTTCCAAGCCGATTCTAAAACAGATGGAACCCGTCAGGAAAATTTTGCCATCTTAAATTTCACTCGAAAAACCATTATCATTGGCGGAACAGCTTATACGGGCGAAATGAAAAAAGGCGTTTTTTCGGCTTTAAATTTTATACTGCCTGTTTTTAAAAATGCTTTATCCATGCATTGCAGTGCCAATGTGGGTGAAAATGGTGAAACCGCCATTTTCTTTGGACTTTCCGGGACCGGAAAAACAACACTTTCTGCCGATCCCGACCGAAAATTGATTGGCGATGACGAACACGGATGGACTGCTGAAAACACCGTTTTTAATTTTGAAGGAGGTTGTTATGCCAAGGTCGTTAACTTGAGCGAAGAGAACGAACCTGATATTTTTAATGCCGTAAAAAGAGGCGCACTCTTAGAAAATATTGTTTTTAAAAAAGGTACTAACGAAGTAGATTATACCGATATTTCTGTTACTCCAAATACACGGGTAAGCTATCCAATTGACCACATTCATAACATTCAGCCGGGTTCAATTGGCAGCAATCCTAAAAACATTTTTTTCCTGACAGCGGATTCTTTTGGAATCCTGCCTCCTATTGCCCGATTGACACCTGGTCAGGCGGCTTACCACTTCATTTCGGGATATACGGCAAAGATTGCCGGAACCGAAGCCGGAGTAACCGAACCTCAACCGAATTTCTCTGCTTGTTTTGGAGCGCCATTTATGCCTTTGCATCCTACCAGATATGCCGAAATGCTGAGTCAAAAAATGAAAGATGCCGATGTAAAAGTGTGGCTAATCAACACCGGATGGACCGGAGGCGCTTATGGCACCGGAAGCCGAATGAAATTAAAATATACCCGTGCCATGATTACGGCTGCTTTAAACGGAGAACTGGACAACGTAAACTATCACAATCATGCTGTTTTTAAAATGGCTATTCCGGAAACCTGCCCGGAAGTACCAAGCGAAATTTTGAATCCAAGAAACACCTGGGAAGACAAAGAGCTTTACGACACAAAAGCAATTGAACTAGCAAATAAATTCAAAGCAAATTTTGCACAATTTGAGTCTTATGCTAATGAGGAAATTATGGCTGGCGCTCCGGAAGTGTAAAATCCATTTTTTTATAAATGCAAAACCCGACAATTGATAGTTGTCGGGTTTTGTGTTTAGTATGATTTACCAGGAGCGAACGCGAAAGGATTCGCGCACGAGCAGGGAGACAAACTGTTAATGAATATTAGACCGTAACCACTTAATATGCCTTGCTATACCATCAATATCGGGATAAATACTTCCAGGATGAATCCCAAATCTATTCAAAGCTTTTTTAATTTCTTTTCTAACATCTTTATGGATCAATATTTGAGATAGGTTTTCGTTTTCCCAAGGTTCATATGGATTATTATGCACCGTGAATAACCCACCTTGAGCAATTATTCTCTGATCCCAATGTTTGGGAATATAACGGACAACTTCCGTTACACTAAAAGGATCTAGCACATAATCAAGTTTTACTTTTTTTGAATCTTGATAAATATGAACACAGCTAAAGACATTTTTATCTTTCTCTTCTGTCGAAAATTCTTCTTCGACTGCAAAATACAGAGCCACTAATGGATTTTTTGTCCAATCTAAAAGACGAGTTGGTAATCCATGATGTTGACCAATTGCAAGAATTTCTAAAGCATCATCTTTATAATCCTTTATAAATGGATAAGCTCTGTGTTTAAATACTTTAAGTAATAATTTTTCTTTTACTAAATCTAATTCATAACCGTCCTTATCATAAATTCTACCCAATGATGGCACAAGTTTATAAGATGAATTTTTAACTCCTCGGAAAACAACATTTTCTGGATTTTCTGTTATTTCCCCGAGTATTTTATAAAAATCTTGAAGTGTATTTATCGTCATTTTAAATGCGCTTTAGTAATTATACTAATTATTTTTGAATCCAAAATCAATATTTTCAATTGTGTTTTTAGAATTTTCAATTTTTATTTCTTTTATGTAAATTGAATTATCATAACCATTTTTTATATTGAGTTTGCCTTTGACATCGTTTGGAAATTGTTGAATTATAGAAGAAAAACGACTATTTAACTCTTCATTATTTTTCTCAAATTCTAAAGGTTCATTAGCACTTAATTCAGTTAAAAGTTTTAAGTTTCCAAGTTGATCTACTTGATTAGAATAAACTCGAATATTGAAGTTTAAAAATTCTAATTCTTTTTCATGCGCCTGTAAATTATCAAATATTGTTCTTGGCGATGAAAAAGTATTTTTTGAATTTGCTACAATTATATAAGAGCCTGAACTTATATTGTCTAATTTATAGTTTCCGTCGATATCTGTTGTAATTGAATAGCGTGATTCATTAGACTTATTCTTTACATCGTAAAGTTTTATTATTGTTCCAGCATCAGGCTTATTACCTATGATATCATTATACTTCCAATAAACATTTCCAGATAAACTCCCAGTAGATTCTGCACATGATACCACGAAAAAAAGCACAGTAAATATTAAACTTAATTTCTTTAAATTCATAATTTCCATTTGATGTTAAGATTTTCTAGAATAACCACCAATACTTAAATATATGTAGTTTTATTTCGCATTCTAATTTTACCAAATATATAAATAAATCTTACAAAATTTAAAGTTTTTTATTAATTGCGTCTGGCTTTAGCCAGATGATTATAATTTGCAAAACAAAAAAGGCTTTAGCCGAAATCTAAATCAAGATTTGGCTAAAGCCTTGTTGTAATCGTAATTTTAAAAATGGCTTAAAAGTCATTTCTATTGATTTTATAGAAGCGGATATTCTCTTTTATTTACTTTATACTAGCAATCTATTCTATTTTCCTAAAAAACTAGTGCTAAACACTAATACTATTGGTTCGAACTAGGCGGTCTATTGGTTCGAAGTACATATACTATTGGTTCAAACTGTGTGGTCTATTGGTTCGACCTATCAATACTATTAGTACTTCGTACCAATAAAGCAGGTGTTAAACAGTAATACCGGCAGGGATAACAAAAAAAATCGCCTTTTTATTGCTAAAAGAGGCGATTTAAAGATTTCCAGAACCCTATCGGGGTTTTAAACCCTGATAGGGTTGATTAAACATATTATTTTTTAGCTGCATCAATCAATTGCTGAATACTGTCCCAATTGTAATAATGAAACGTCATTCCGTTGCTCATGGCTACAAAAAGTCCGTTTTGAAACTGACCACCAAGATTTACACTGGTCACGTCAGCTCCATCACACTCAATAGTTGACGTTGGAATTTCTGCTAATAATGGGTATTCATTTGGGTTGCCATTCGCTCCTTCTCTTGGATACACCATAAAGGTATTCGCCTGCTGGTTGGAAACTAAGATATAACCTTCGGTAGCTGATTTTTTATAAATAGCAATTCCTTCGTTATCAGCTTTAAAGTCTTTTTGACCAAAAAGAGCTAATTCATTATCATTTTTAGCGGCCGGATCAGCCACGTATTTTCGGATTCCAAATTGTTCGTCGCAATATAAAATAGTTCCTAACTCATTATCCACCGCAATGGCTTCGATTTCTTTTTTACCGCTGTAATTTCCAAATTTACGGATTACTTTTGCACCGGCTTTTCCGTTACCTGCATCGGTCAGTTCATACTGCCATAAATAACTTCCCGAAGGTCCTTCTTTTCTGCCTACGACAGCAAAAATCTTATGGTCGCTGGCTCTGGTATACAATGCAATTCCCATTGGGGCACGCAATTCTTCACCTTCAAAAACCGGAATTCCGCCATTATCAATAGGCTCTAAATCAGGCAGACTAAAAATACGAATGCTGTTCGTTTCACGCTCCGTTGTTACAGCCACGTCAACTTTTTTCCCATTCAGCACTAATCCGTAAGCAATATCAACATTATTAGGTCTTTGCAACGGAATCGATTTTTTAATGATTTCACCCTCTAAATCAAAAGCATACAATCCACCGTCAGTATCTTTATCAGTACCCACAATAATGCTTTTTGAAGCATCATTGGGGTTAATCCAAATAGACGGATCATCAGTGTCATGAGGCAAAGTCTGGGTAATTATTGTTGGTTTTAAAGCATCTTTTCTAACAGCTGCTAATTTACTTCCACAAGAGACTGCTGCGAATCCTAAAACGGCAATGGCTATATATTTTGTTTTCATCTTATTTCTTTTAAACGAAAAAGTGACAGGATCTAATAATCCTGTCCACTTTATCTTAAATTATTTATTTGTTATCCGTTGGGTGTAATTAGTTTTTGATGATAATTTTTCGTCAGTTCGAGTGATTTTCGATAGAAAATCGTATCGAGAACAAGAAAAATTTCTTTAAAAACGGTTCTCGATACATTTTTTGTTCCGTTATACTCCACAAAAAACACTCGAACTGACGTTTTTAATAATTATATCCAATGTGTTATTTGTTTCTAAAAATCAAATTTTAAACCAAAGTTAAAACGTGCCTGATAGTATTCCACCTGTTTTGTGTTGGCTTCCACACCCTGATAATAACGTAACGGCTGATTGGTTAAGTTATTCGCTTCCGCAAAAAGACGAATGTTCGGAGTGATTTTGTAAGCAGCGTTTGCGTCCAGAAAAAATTGCTTGTCATAATAGCTATCCTGATACCCGTCAGCTCCTAATTCATCTAAATAATCGGCAGCAAAATTAGTAGAAACCCTTGCTGAGAAACGACTATTTTCCCATGATAATGAACCGTTAAACATGTGTGGTGCTGTTCCCGGAAGGCTGATATTTGTTCTTTCATTCCCGTCTTCATCAGCTATTCCTTTGGCTTCCGATTTTGTATAAGTATAGTTCAGATAAACTCCAAATCCTCTTAAAAATTTACTATCAAAGAAATCTAACTGACGTTGTAAAGCTACTTCAAATCCGTAAACATCTACACTTTTACCGTTTCTGGACTGTACAAAAGACCAGTTTTCTCCTGCCGGAACCGGGTTAACCTGATTTGGAAAATCGGCAGCAAATTTTTCGGTTGTATATTGATTGTCACTATAATTATAGATAAAATCATTCAATCTCTTGTAGAAAACACCTCCAGAAATCAAACCTACTGATTTGAAATAATTCTCGGCCATGAAATCATAATTATAAGAATAGGTAACATCCAGATCCGGATTTCCGGCAGTAATCTCCTTATCGGCTGCAATGTTGTTTACATAAGGTGCTAAAGCATAATAATTAGGTCTTGCCAAAGCGGTAGTTGCAGCAGCTCTTAAAATTAAATCTTTAGTAGCATTATATTGAAATGAAATACTTGGCAATACATTGGTATACGTATTGGTAGTCGTGATTTCACCTTCTAATTCTTCTTCGTCTAATACGCGGTTTCCGGTATAATCGATATAAGTAGTTTCTGAACGTAATCCTAAAACCATCGATAATTTATCATTAAAATCCTGATCCCATCTTACATAAGCCGCATAAATATTTTCTTTAGCACTATAATTTACTGCCAGATACTCAGCCGGATCTGCTTCTTTATCAAATAAGGCGGCATTGTTCAGATCTAAATTAGCTAAATAATTAGCAGAAGCAAAAGTTCCGGCTACGTATTTTTCTCCCGGATTAAATCCTTTTCCATCAAAAAAGCTCGTTGGAACATCCGACAGCAAAGCCATATCATCATTAACAGGCTCGTAAGCATAGAAAATATTGTTTCTCGATTTTTCTTTCATGCGCAATCTAAGACCTGTTCTTAATCTTCCCTTTTCAGACGGAATAATAGTAAAAGGCACACGAATGTTTATTTTAGCTCCAAATTCACTCTCGGAAGTATCATCCGTATTTTCAGTAACGGAATCAAATTCCAGTTGATCCAGTTCTTCACCTGATGAAGTCACTAAAGGAAATTTGTTTTCTGAAAAATCCTGAAAAATATCCAGTCCTTTTTGACGGTACTCGATATAACGCTCTCCCGGACGGTATTCTCTTGCCTTAGAATAGTTAGCTGACCAGTCTAAATCCAGTTTAGAATTGATTAAATGTTCTCCGCGAAGGGAATAATTTTGAACTCTTTGATCTTCTAACCTTCTTCCTTTGTTTCGATTATTATCTACTCCGCCTTTAGTCTGACGCTTTACACGACCTTCAAAACCAATGATGTCTTCACCATCATAAATCGCTTCAATATCATCATAAGTAGTTCTGAAACGGTTCTCTCTGTCGTCTCTCCAGTTGTAAATAGCATTCGCAAAAATGGTATTGTTTTCATTGAATTTATAATCCATAGCGACAGAAGCACTACGACGGATACGTTGTACATCATACTTTCTGATTTCGGCAGCCTGTAAAAACTCGTTTCCAAATTCGTCTTTTACCCATTCATTTTCTACGTTATCTGAACCGTAATCCACATTGTTATAAGAACCACTAATTACGGCTCCAAATTTATTATTAAAAAAACGGTTTCCATAAACCAGACCCGCTGTATAAGATGCTTTTTCACGAATAGGCAGATAACCTCCTGCTACTGTAGCCGAAATTCTCTCTCCGTTTGGAGTGGCTCTGGTCACTAAGTTTACCGATCCCCCGATAGCATCAGCATCCATATCAGAAGTCAGGGTTTTATTAACTTCAATAGTCGAAATCATATCAGATGGAATCAGGTCCATTTGTACATTTCTGTTATCTCCTTCAGCAGATGGAATTCGGTCGCCATTCAGAGTAACAGAGTTTAAGGACGGTGCCAAACCTCTGATAATAATATTTCTGGCCTCACCCTGATCATTTTGCATGGTAACACTAGGAACACGTTTTAAAGCGTCTCCGATATTAGCATCCGGAAAACGTCCCACCTGATCTGAGGAAATTACGTTTCCAATATTTTTATTGTGTTTTTGCTGGTTTAAAGCTTTCGCCTGCCCTTTTAAAATATCTCCAACAACAACTTCGTTTAATTGTGTACCAGCAGTTTTTAAAGAAAAATTATAAACAGCATTTGCACCTTTAGTTACGGTAAGAGAAGCTGAACCAGCTTCATATCCTATATAAGTTACTTTTACAGAATAAGAACCTTCTTGTACATTTAAGAATTCATAACGTCCATTATAGTCAGAAATAGTATACTTATTCATACCCTCTAATTGCAGCATTGCTCCGGGTAACGGCATTTTGTCATCAGCATCAAGCACTTTTCCGGATATCACTCCTTTTTGAGCATAACCTGCCAGTGCAAGTAAAAAAAACAGCACGACTAAATAATTTTTCTTCATTGTTCTTGTTTTAATTAATTTTGACGCAAAACTAGATGTCCACCATTAACTAAAACACTGAAAAAAATTAAGCTATTGTTATCAATTTTGACTTTGAAAGGAAATTTAATTACGATAAAATAACATTGGGAATTAAATCATACAAAAATCGACTGACAGAAAATCCAAATAAAGAATATCAAAAAAATCCCAGTATAACAGATAGATTTTTGCACCCAGATTAATTTTTCTAAAACTTGCCGGTGTAAATCCGTAGAAAAATTTAAACGCAGCCGAAAAGTGAGACACATCTTTATACCCGCATTTGTAAGCTACTTCGCTCACATTAGAAACTTCATTTTTAAACAATTTTTTAGCATATTCCATTCTCAGTTGCGTAACATAACTTTTTATGGTCGTTTTAAAATGAGTTTTAAACCCTTTCTTTAGTTTAAATTCATTTAGAGAAATTAATCGGGAAAGCTCCGAAAGAGAAGGAGCATTTGTGAAATTTTTTTCTAAAATTAATTTAGCCTTCAACAACTTACTTAAATATTCTTCATCTGTTATTTGTTCGATTTCATTATTAGGTTTTTCTATTAACGAATCCAATTGAAAAATCAGCAATTCTTTAATCTTAGCTTCTAAGTACATTTTCTTCATGGATTCATTATAGGTACAGTTTTTAATTTCATGAATAACCCATTGTATCCCCGACGTAAAAGGGGCAAACTTAGGTGTCAGATATCCTGTCTTTTTTTGATTAATATTTTTAGAAAACTTTTTATGAAGTCCCCAGTCTTCATGAATTAATTTAGAATAGAAATCAGGAGTTAAAATAATGGAAAAATAATTTATTTCTGTTAAAGCGGGAATTCTGTAAGTAGCTTTCAATTGAGAAGCATACAGGATATTATGGGTATTTTCTATAGAAAACTGTTCTCCTTCCAGTGAATCAATGCAGGTTCCAAGATTATTCGAATAAATAAAATTCATTACGATAGACTCGCCCCGCATTTCTGTCTGAATGATCTGCTCCTTTGAAAAAAACATTTTGATATCCAGAATCATAATTCCTTCAGTGATTTGATTATGAATGGTGATTTCATCAATTTCATCAATTTTCAAAGTGCTTTTATCTTCCGAAAACTGACTTTTCTGATGATAGGCATCCCCCGTTTCAATTGCAATGAAAGGTTGCAGATGTCCTAAAATTTTCGATTTGAATTCCATAATAATAATCCGTTTTTACAAAGTAATAATCCGTTTTTCCCTAACTCTTTTGTTTGTGTTGCGTGTACTTTTGCGCAAATTTATTTATAATAAATCTAATTAAGAATAGTTTTTGAAAAAAAAGCATATTAATCACATAATGAACATAAAATACTTTTTAAATATCATATTTTTCTTCTTTTTAACTGCTGCGTTTGCTCAGGACAGTATTTCTTTGGTAACGGAAGGAAAGAAAGAGAAAGAAGAAAAAACAACTAAAAAAGAAAAAAAAATCAGCACAAAAACTGAAGAAGCCGAAGAATTACACGCTGTAAGTATTCGAGGAAAATCAAAAAAGCAAAAAACAGAAACTTCCGGTTTTGCTGTCGCTATTATTGAAACTAAAGAAGCCTCTTTAAGAAACTTAACCACCAATGAATTACTGGACAGATCTGTTGGTGTACGTGTAAGACAAAATGGAGGAATCGGTTCTAATGTAGAATATAACTTAAATGGAATGTCAGGAAATACAATAGGTATTTTTATTGACGGAATAGAAGCTTCAACCTATGGTTCTTCTTTCAATTTAAATAATATACCTCCTGCGATGATTGAACGCATTGAGGTTTACAAAGGAGTTTTGCCATCACATTTAACTGGTGATTATGTAGGTGGAGCTATCAATGTGGTGTTGAAAAAAGATGTTTCCAAAAATAGCTTAAACATGGCTGCTTCTTATGGTTCGTTCAATACTTTTCAATCAGATTTCGGAGGAACTTATCGAGACAAAAAAACAGGATTATCTGTTAGAGGTTCCGGATTTTATACTTATACCGATAACAGTTATGAAACCTGGGGAAAATCCAGTACTTACGTAAATCCTGGCATGGATATAGTCCGATATTATCGAGCGAAACGTTTTAACAATACCTATAAAAATATTGGTGGGCGAATTGAAGCAGGATTTACCGATACCAAATGGGCTGATCAGTTTTTTATAGGCTATAATGGATCCAGTAATTACACCGAAATTCCGCATGGAATAACAATGTCAACTCCTTATGTAGGCAGATTTAGTAAAACGAAATCAAATGTGCTACTTTTAAATTATAACAAGAAAAATTTCTTAGTAAAGAATTTAGCTTTAAATGTTAATGGTACACGAAGCTACCGTAGTACGTATCTTCAGGATACTGTAGGCTATGCTTACAACTGGGATGGGAAAATTAGACAAACACCAACTTCTGTATTTCTTTATGACGAAAATGGAAATAAAGTACCAAAAAGAGATGCAAATGGTAATATTATTTATAGACCTGGGGAATCAGTTCCTGACTATGAAACAAAAGATATATTTATACCTTTAAAAACACTAAGAGGAGGTCAACAAGGAGTAAAAGTCATATCTAATACCGATAGAAAAATTACTAATATCCGTTATAATTTAGGATACATGATTACCGATGGTCACCGCCTCTCATTCAATCACAAACTAGAAGCCACTGATAGAAAAGATGAAGATTTATTAAATCAATCTATAACGGATTTAGCTACCATTAGCAAGATTACAAAGAATATTTATTCGATGAATTATGAGGCTGAAACCTTCAACAGAAAACTTCGAACTAATATTCTAGGTAAGTACACTAAAAACAGAACCGATCAAACAAAATACGAAATAGCTACTGTCAACGGAACAAACTCCATTGTAAAAAATAAAACCACTTCGATTGAAAATAGTGTTGGATACGGTGCTACAATTTCTTATAATCTGCTATCTAATTTGTATCTAATAGGATCTACTGAAAATTCACCTATCATGCCGTCTGATGAGCAATTTTTTGGAGCTCCTGAACGAAATATTTTGCCAAATCTTGCTTTAAAACCTGAAAAATATATTAACTACAATTTAGGTTTCCGCTGGGGGCCATCTGACTTTGGTAAACACAGAGTTTCATTATATGCCAATGCTTTTTGGCGTAATGGCTACGACAAAATAGTATCACAACCTCTACCAGAAATTGAAGCTGAAAATCCGGAAGACTCTAATCTTCAGGTAACTCAATATATTAATCTAGATCAAACACAGGCCAAAGGTTTTGAAGCCGAGATTATTTACATCTATAATAACCGTTGGAATACATCTTTTAATTTCTCAAAATTCAACAACCTTGATAAAAGCAAATTAAATAGTGATGGTGAATCAAATGATTATTATGGACATCAGGTTCCCAACGAACCTTTCTTTACGATGAATTTGAATACCCAATATAGTTTTAAAGATCTATTTCAAAAAGGCTCGATACTGAATGCTTACTACACCATAGGATTTGTAGGCGAATATTATATTGCCAGAGGACAGGCGGAATGGTCAAAAACTCCCAACCAACTTCCTCAGGATTTAGGACTAAGCTATCGTTTTCCTTCAAAGAAACTGGTTACCAGCTTAGATATAAAAAATGTTTTCAATGCCGAGGTCTATGATAATTTTCAAATTCAAAAACCAGGTCG
This sequence comes from Flavobacterium sp. ARAG 55.4, assembly GCF_051846875.1. Taxonomy (NCBI): domain Bacteria; kingdom Pseudomonadati; phylum Bacteroidota; class Flavobacteriia; order Flavobacteriales; family Flavobacteriaceae; genus Flavobacterium; species Flavobacterium sp. ARAG 55.4. Next base: position 242,823 of record NZ_JBPYCT010000004.1, read on the forward strand.
TGGCATCTATTTCAAATTGAATTACACTTTAAATAATTTTTAATAATCAAATAAATCAATATCATGAAAAAAAATCTATTCAAAATAGGATTGTTTAGTATGGCCTTAGCAGCTCTTACATTAGGAAGCTGTAGCAATGATGACAATAACAACAACGATTCAGGCAATAATTCTGGAGATGACGGAAAACGTTGGATTTCTCTAACAGGATCATTTCCAGATGAAAATGGATCTGCAGGTGATGGTGGTACGCGTGCTTATGCCATTTCTGAAGAAAACGCAGCTGATCCCAACTATGTTGTTGAATTATTTAAAATGGAAAATCAAAAATATGTAAATGGTTTTGCATTAAAATCACAACGTACTGCCCGTGTACAAGCATCAGCTGATGGAAAATATTTATATAACATTCAATACGTTGGAACTGATGGTGGTGTTTTCAACAAATACCAGGTTAATGGTGAAGGAGACTACAAAGAAGTAGGTTCTGAAGTAAACACAGCTACAATCCTTGGCACAGCTCCTCGTTGGGTAAAAGCTGCCGAAGGGATTGGAGTAGGAGTTTATGCTAGTGCTGGCGATATAGAATACGAAGGAACTGCTCCAAATTTTGTTTTCAAAAAGCGAGAAAGTGAAATTAAAATTGCAACAATCAATTTAGATGACACCTATATTGCTAATACAGCTGTATTCAATTTCCCTTTCACCGATGCAGAAAAAGCTGCTGGTTATTATGTAGGACGCGTTGATGTTCCTGTATTGAACGCTGCTAAAGACAGAATCTACATCGGATGTAATGTAAGTAAATATAATCCTGCTGGAACACCTACAATAAATACTTCAGGAATTCCTTCATGGCCAAGTGATGCTGCTAATATTGATGGTACAAAAACATTGGTAGTAGATTATCCTTCTCTAAGAAACCCAAGAGTTCTTACTTCTACCTTAACAAAGGCTAACAATCATGGATATCGTACTATGACACAACATGTGGGAACTGATGGTCATGTTTATCAGGCAACTGCTACTTCCGGTGCTGATATCTTACGTATTAGTAAAACTACCTATGACTATGATGCAAATTACCATTTTAACTTAAACACTGCTTTAGGAATAACTGGTGCTCAAATTAGAGCCTGGAAATATGTTAAAGATGGTATTGCGGTAGTACTTTATACTATTTCAGGAACTGAAGGTGGTTATATTGCTTTAATCAACTTAAATGATAAAACAGCTACTAAATTAGCTACAGAAATTGAAACAAATGCTGGTTTAAATACTACTTTAGGTCAATACCAAAATATTGGTGTAATTGGCGACAATGTATATCTTCCTTTAACTCCTGCAGGTGCAGATGGTAACATTTACATAGTAGATACAAAGGCTAAAACAATCAAAAAAGGAGCTCAGTTAAAAACAGCTACTGGTAGTTTTTATTTAGGTGCTTACTAAAAAATAAATATTTTTTCCAAATACAAAACCCCGACAAGTTTATATTTATCGGGGTTTCGTATTTTAAAAAATGTCCATTTCAACTACATCAAACTCAAAATTTCTTTTTTCAGGGCATCATATTCGCCTTGTAAAATTAATCCGTTATCAAGGAGTTTTTTGTAATTCTGTAGTTTTGCAAAAAGTTCATCCTGAGTCAATTCACTCGTTGTCTTTTCTGTAGTAGGCGTATGATCCTGAACAGCTTCTGCAGAATTAGAAACTGCCGGCATAATCTCAGCATAATGAGTAACCTCTTCAGTTTCTATTTCTTCTACTTCTTCTCCACTATCATTCTTAGCAGTTGTTGCTGTGTTATGAACAGTGTTGTTTTTTAAAAAATCCAATTGCTCTTTAGCATACGTAAATATCTTTCTGGCCTGAGTTTTCGGAATATAATCAATCGATACTGTCATATCTGTTTTTGTAGAAAAGGAAAATTCAGAACCTAAAATATTTTCTTTTACAAAAGTGCCTTCGATCTGATCCCAGGTATAATCGATAAAATCCATTGAAAGTCCTAAATTTTTAGGCTGACAAATAATGATTCGTTTATTGGTCAAAACAATACTGTCGGGAAAAACCGTAAGTGCCGGTTTTTTCTGTACACCTATATAGCCTATTTCTTCATTCTTCATCAATAAATCATTCAGCTTTGAAGTAATTTTTTCGATAGCTTTAGGATCCTGCTCTTCGTTTAAAAATTTTTTGATCTGATCTTTCATGTGAGACTTCTTTTATTTTGCTTTTTATTGAATAGTTAATTTAATTCCTTACAAAAGTAACATCTAATTTCATAAAAATGAGTTAATTATTCAGACTTTAGTTTGTCATTTTATTTGATAAAAATACACAAAAAAGCCTTAGTTTTTTTAAGACAAACTAAGGCTATATATTTTTTTGAAAGAACCGAATTAAATCAATCCTTTTCTTTTTTTCTCTAAATAACCATAATAGGTCAGATTAGTAGGAACATCTGTCTTTGGAAAGAAATAGCTTGCAATCCAGCCTGTAAAAAACAATACAAAATGGCTGTAAACTCCTAACATGTATTTGTGCTGCGTAAAATTATAAGCTCCCATATCCAAAATCAGCTTTTTATCTTCACCTGATCCTGTCGAAGTAGAAGTTAACAAAGCAAAACCGGTAAATAAAATACAGGCAACAATACCCACATTCAAGCCTTGTCTGTTGGCTCTGTTTACAAAAAGCCCCAGCAATAACATACCTGCAATCCCCCCTGAAAAAATAGCATACAACATAAAAACAGTAGATAAGATCCCCTCGTTTTCACCAGAATAAACATATACTGTAGCAACTAAAACAGCTGCTAATCCGGCTAATACTACCAGAATTTTTCCCATCCTAAGCTGATCCATTCCCGAACTGTGAGGTCTGATTCTTTTATAATAATCATCTACTCCAACTGCTGCTAAACAATTCAAATCCGCATCCAAACTCGATATGGCTGCTGCAATCAAAGCCGATAAAATTAAACCTACCAAACCGGGTGGCAATTGTGTGGTAATAAAGTAAGGAAAAACAGCGTCAGAACTAATGCCTGCCGGTAATTCTAGTGGATTTAACGCATAAAAAGAGAATAATGCTGTCCCTATAAACATAAACACAGTCCACACAGGCACTGTAATTGCAATCCCCATTATTGAGGCCCGGATAGCATCTTTATCCGATTTAGCGGTCAGATACCGCTGAACAATCGTTTGATCCGCTCCGTATTTTTGAATAGCATAAAAAATACCATTGATAACCATAACCCAAAAAGTAAGGTTAACAAAATCAAAATCATAAGGACCAAAACCTATTTTGTCATGCGCCACCGCATAACTTACTATTTCGCCAAAACCACCATCTGTTTTAAAAATAATGACAGCTATAGCTACTATACCACCTAAAATTAATAAAAATCCCTGAATAACATCTAACCAGATAACGGCTTCCATCCCGCCAAAAAGTGTGATAAAAATGATTGCTATACCTATTACCCAAATAATCGTTAAGGCATCGAATCCGGTCATGGAAGATAAGGCTAATGCCAATAAAAACAGTACAGAACCCATTTTAGAAAAATGAGCAAATATAAATCCTAAGGAACCATAGACTCTGGCGAGATATCCAAATCGTTTTTCGAAATATTCATAAGCACTTAAACCAATGACATTGCGGTACAAAGGCACAATAAAACGAATAGAAAACAGCAAAACTACAGGAACCATAAATCCCTGAACCAGCAAAATCCAGTTTGATTTAAATCCTTCTCCCGGATAAGCCAGAAAGGTTACACTACTGATTAATGTTGCAAAAATAGACATTCCAACTGCCCAGGCAGGGATATTTCCACTGGCGGCAAAATATTGCTCTGTATTGGTGTTTTTTTTAGAAAATTTAACTCCAACCCAAAAAGTTGCAATCAGAGATAAGACGATAATCAGATAATCAATAAAATGTAACGAAGCTTGATTCATAATTTATTAAAATTAAAATTTCCAGACAGACTCAGTCCATTGATAACTTCCTGGTTTTAGGGTTAAATGCATTTCTTTTTCCTGCTCTATTCTCATTCGTATTACTCCTTGTGCTAATTCCTGTTCCGGGTAAAACTTTTTATATTCTAATTTTTCAATTATAGAATAGGCTGTAGCACCACCTTCTATCAATAATTCTTCCACTTTTACCCTGGCAAGCACTTTTTTTATTACAGTTGAAAAAATTTCCTTAATTCGAGACGGAATATTATCAACATCATCACAATCCAGAGTATCAATAGCAATAATTACTTTATCATTTTTCATTACAGCAAGAATGATTTCGTTTGCCCAGTTTTCAATCGTTTCCTGATAATCCTCTTTACAGAAAATCGTTTTGGGCATATATAAAACGCTTCCTCCGTTTTCTTTCAATTTCCTAACCACTTCTCTGCTTGGCAAATGATTGCTTCCACAAACATACAAAGCTTTTTTCCCAAACAATAATGCCGGTTTTTCTACCTCTTTTTCTTTTTTTATTTTTCCCAGAATAGCATTAAAAAAACTGGCACCACCTGCCGGCAACATGGTATCATCCATTACATTTGCCCATCCCATCAAATCTTCATTAGTGGGTGTATTACCAATTATAAAACCTTCATGAGGAATTTTTTGTCCCAATGAAACAGAAAACGACTGATCTTTATAATCATCGCCAATCATGTCTAAAACATTTGAAGTAGTTCCTTTATCAAATTCATCACCAAAAAAATCAGACTCCATCAATGGAATATTATTGATATAATAAATCCCGTTTACAATAGTCCTGTTCATAGAAGGATTAGCTGGAACTAACAATACTTTTTTCTTTCCGGAAATAGCTAATTGTACTTCCAGTTCGTCTCCAATTTTTCCCCTCAATAAAGAATCAGTCTTTTTATAAATAAAATCGGGACCTAATTTAAGTAATTCTTTTGTAACGTCTTTAATTTGTTTTTGAGCTTCAATTTTACATAAAGACCTCGTATTAGTTGCAATCACTAAAACATCACAGTTATAATCTTTATTCACGCAAGTATCTATCGTAACAGAAAATCCGTTGCGAAGTGCGATTCCGCCGATTTCGGCAGCACCTGTAAAATCATCTGATATAACCGCTATCATCTTCTATTGATTGTCTTGTTTATTTTTATGAAGTTTAGCTGCATATTCGATAGCAAGAACCATAGCATCCGGGCTGGCAATGCCTCTTCCTGCAATTTCCATAGCCGTACCGTGATCTACCGAAGTTCTGATTATGGGTAAACCTAATGTGATATTTACACCTCTTACACTCTTCATTTGTCCTTTAGACTGATCCCAGTTGAATCCAACTGTTTTAAATGGAATATGTCCCTGATCGTGATACATCGCCACACAGCCATCATAAACACCTCCAATAGCTTTTGGAAACAAGGTATCGGCAGGAATTGGACCTTCTACATTAAAACCTCTTTTTAGCGCTTCCTGAACTGCCGGGAGAATTTCCTGTTCTTCTTCCCAACCAAAAAGCCCTCCGTCACTGGCATGCGGATTCAAACCTGCTACTCCAATTTTAGGATTTATAACTCCTAATTTTTTACAGGCATGATCAATAAGCGAAATGGTATCCAGAATTCGGTCTTTTTTAACCAGATCGCAAGCTTGTCGCAATGAAACATGCGTTGAAACGTGAATCACTCTTAAATTTTCTTCTACCAATAACATTCCGTATTTTTTAGTATTGGTAAAATGTGCATAGATTTCGGTATGCCCGGCAAAAACGTGTCCTGCTTTTTGGATGGATTCTTTATTGATTGGTCCTGTAACGGTTCCGTCAATTTCTCCGGCTAAGGCCAATTCGATATTTTTAACTACCGTCCTAAAAGCTACGTCTCCGGCTTCAGCTGTGATTTCGCCCATTTTTAAATCGGCGATATTCATATAATTCAAATCAAAAACATCCGCTATACCTTTTTCGAATTTGGCGTCGGCAATTTTTGATATTCTGTTTATTTTTAAATCCAAACCACAAAAAGCAATCGCCTGTTCAAAAACATCAGCTTCACCTACTAAAACGGGGTTACAAACTTCATAAACTTTAGAATCTAATAAAGCTTTTACAGCTACTTCAGGTCCTATACTTGCGGGATCTCCCATTGTTACCCCTAATACTGGCTTTCTATTCTCCATTATTCAATACTGTTTAAGCTTTTTAAATCGTTTCCGTAGTGGTTTATTTTTTCTGTGGCTATCTTTTCTTCTTCTTCATTTAGGTTTATCATTGGCAGCAAAACTTCTTTTGAACATAGATTATATTTAGCCAATAAAAACTTCAAAATCGGTATAGCATTGCACAAAATTTGGTTTTCCTGATACACTTTAGAAATAGCATCGCTTTTTTCCTGTGCTTTTTGTGCTGCTTCATTATTTCCTGAAAGAACACTTTCGTAAATAGTGCTGTACAATTGCGGGGTTAAATTTCCTGTACTTGGTACTAAACCATCCGCTCCAAGCAACATTCCTTCATATGATTTAGCTGCCCAGCCTAAGAGATAAGAGAAATCTTCGCGATCTTTCCAAAGTCCGATGGCTTTTTCCATACGTTCTTCACCTCTTTCTGACTCTTTGTAACCTACAATGTTTGGGTGCTCACTCAAAACATCTGCAGTTTCTAAATCAATAGACATATTAGTAGTCATAGGCATATTATACACAATTAACGGCAAGGAAACAGCCGAGGCTAACTGCTGATAATAATTTAAAATATGATTTTGATTTAACGGATAATAATAAGGTACATGAGCGACTAAAACATCAACACCTAATGCTGTATATTGATCTGCCTGCTCTAGTGATTCCTGAAAAGAATTCCCTGAAATCCCGGCATATATCATTGCTTTTCCTTTAGCAACTTCAACTGTTTTTTTTACTAATGCTACTTTATTTTCGAAAGTAACTGAACTGGATTCCCCGGTAGTACCTAAAACAAAAGGGTGGCATCCGCCCTGAATTAAGTGATTAACCAAAGTACTTACGGCATCCAAATCAATATTCTTATCTGCGCGCAATGGCGTTACCATTGGCACAACTACTCCACTATATTTTTTACTCTTTTTCATTCTTTATTTTACTAAAAAGCAGCTTTGTAAATGGCTATTGCATCATCAACCGCAATTTCTCTAATATTATTTTTTAATAATCGTTGTACTTTAACAGCTCCTTCGGCTAATTGAGGAATCGATTCTTCTTTAACTCCTGCCTCGCTCAAAGTTAACGGCAGACCACAATCTATAATTAATTGCTTCATGATTTTTACTCCTTCTAAGGCTGTTTCCTTTGAAGAAGCTTTTCTTTCGGCTCCTAAAACCTCCGCAATTCTTTCATATTTACTACAATCAGCTTCTATGTTATATTCCATCACATACGGCAATAGTAAAGCATTCGATAATCCGTGCGGAATATGATATTCTACTCCTAATGGATATGACAAAGCGTGTACAGCAGCCGTATTTACAGGACCAAGACACATTCCTCCATACATACTTCCTAAAGCAACCTGTGTTCTGGCTTCTAAGTCTGTTCCATCGTCACAGGCTCTTTTCAGGTATTTTGCAATAAGCCTGACACCTTCCAAAGCATACAAATCCACAAAGGGATGTGCAAATTTATTGGTATATGCTTCTAAACAATGCGTTAAGGCATCAATTCCTGTTGCAGCTGTTATTTTTTTAGGCAATAAAACTGTCAATACAGGATCGATATAAGCTGCGTCGGGAACTAAATACGGACTAATAACACCTACTTTTTCTCCTTGATTGTTTACAAAAATAGCGTTAGGTGAAACTTCACTTCCTGTTCCGGAAGTTGTAGGAATACAAGCGACATAAGTTTGTCTTTCCTTTAGGTTTCCATTTCCTTTAACTTCTTCTAAGGTTTGAGAATTCTTCAATTGTGCTGCCACTAATTTAGCAACATCCAACACACTTCCTCCACCGATACCTACCACGCTGTCAGCATCAAAATCTTTCGCTTTTAGCAGAATTTTGTCAAAATCATCAAATGTGGGTTCCCCAACAATAGTTTCATCTACATAAACATCAACTCCGTGTGCTTGTAATTGCTGTATAAAAGGAGCCAGAGTGTTATTAAGTTCTGCTATACTTAACAGAAACATTTTTTTAAAGCCCTTTTCAACAAAATCACTAACAAACCGCTGCATACTTCCCTCCCCGAAAACAACGCGATTAGGATTTAAAATTACAATTTCTTTCATTCTTTCTTTTTTAACGCACTCCATTCTCAACACTGCAAAATCCTTTATCATTAAAAATGTAAACGTTTACATTTTTAATGATAAAAAAACTACTCCAATCGAGTAGTTGACTTTCTTAGTATTAATTCTGTTTTTAATATAATATTTTCTTTGTTTTTTTCAGGATTCAAAATTCTTTCATAAATCATTTCAGCAGCTTTTCTTCCCATATCAAAACCCGGCTGACGTACCGCTGATAACGGCGGATTTAGTGAAATAGACCATGGCATATCATCAAAACCGATTATTGAAATTTCTTCCGGTATCTTAATATTATTTGCATGAATAGCCTCTAAAGCTCCCAAAGTCAACAAATTATTTCCGGAAAAAATAGCTGTAGGTCTTTCTTTTAATTCTAAAATCTTATTCGCAATTTCAAATCCACTTTTATAATCGGTGTCTCTGGAAAAAATTAATTTTTCATCAAAAGCTACCCCATAATCACTTAAGGCTCTTTTATACCCGGCCAGACGCTCTATATAAGTAGGAATTTTAAAATTTCCCGAAATAAATGCTATTTTTCTATGACCAATGCTTAACAAATGATCAATTGCATTAAAAGCACCTTGTTCATTATCCACTTTTACTACATCAACATCAATCTCCGTTAGCCCCCTGTCAATACAAACTACAGGAATATTCTTCTTCACCAGATTTTCAACTCCTTTATCTTTTCCGTGAATAGGAGCCACTATAAGACCGTCAATATTTTCAGACTGAAGAATATCCAAATACAACTTTTCTTTCTTTTCATCCTGTCCAAAATTACCTATCATAACTGCAAAATTGTTCTGATATGCATAATCTTCAACACCTCTGACAACATCTACAAAAAAAGGATTTTGGATATCGGGAATAACCAGACCTAACAATTTAGTTTTGTTATTGGTACTTCTTAAACGTTGTGCCACACGATTAGGCTTGTATTCTAAGGCCTCAATGGAAGCCATAACTTTAAGCATAGTAGCTTTGCTTACCTTAGGATCATTGTTGATTACCCTAGATACTGTGGCTATAGAAACCTTAGAATGCTTTGCTACTGACTTTAAATTTGACACAATGTAAACGTTTACATGACAAATATGTAAATTTTAATCTTAAAAAACAAATTTTATAAACTTTTGTTTTTTTATTATCTTAAAAGAATAATAAAACTTCTGATCAACATCTAAAAACCCTAATCAACTCAGCAATTCCTTTTGAATATTCTTCGTTAAACTACTAAAAACCAAACCGTAAGAATGATCTATCATTTCTTTTAAAAATGAATCCGAAACATCGGTATTGATAGCCACTGTATTCCAGTGCTTTTTATTCATATGAAAACCGGGTTCAACCGCTTCAAACTGCAATCTCCACTCGACAGCAACCTCAGGATCACATTTCAAATTAACTGACGGCTGCCCTGACTCCCATTGTTTTAACGACGAAAGGGCAAACATCTTTCCTCCCACCTTAAAAACCAAAGTATCCTGATCAAAAGGAAAATGCTCCGTAACCCCTTTTTTGGAAAGACAATATTCATAAAAAGTTTCTAAATTCATAGTATTATTTTTTCCATTAATTTCTCCGGATGTGCCAATAATTTGAATCCAAATTTCTCATATAAAAAATGAGCATCCGTAGTAGCTAATCGCCAGATTTTTATGTTTTGCAATTCCGGTTCGTTCATCATAGCATCTATTAAAAGTGACGAATAGCCATTTCCCCTATGTTTTTCATCAATAAAAACATCCATCAAATAAGCAAAAACTACATAATCCGTAATCACTCGTGCAAAACCTATTTGTTGATTGTCTGAATAAATCCCAAAACAAAAAGAGTTTTCGACACAAACTTTAATCTCTTCTATAGTCCTTGGTGCTGACCAGTAAATATCCTTCAAAAAATCATGAATAAAAGGAATATCTAATTTATTTTTATCGGTACAAACGGTAATCATATTTTGTATAAAACAGGTTTACTAGGACTGGCATCATTTTCAAAAGAAGCGATTTGCAAATTCAACAAATAACTTCCGTCTTGCACCTCATCAGGCACAAAAATCATTTCCGTAATAGTACAATTCAATCGGGCATCAACATTCAGATTATCCACATCTTTCACATTCCAAAATGCTTTATGCGCCAATAATTTTCCTTCGTCATGCTCTTTGTCCACACTGGGTAAATCAATCAAAAGATGTTGAATTCCGCTTTCGCGAATGAAAACCGCTGCTTCTTCGGACAAATAAGACGGATTGCTATTGGAATAATTTTTATGTTTTTTAAGTCCAGAATTGGGTAAGGTTCGAATAATCAATGCTTCAGTCGTTTTCCCTTTCAAAAGATGCTCAAGCTGATTTTTAGCAATTACCAAATCATCTCCGTGAATTTCCGGTTGAACAGAAATCAATTCACCAAAAAAGAAAAACGTTTTCAAACATTGGTTAATACTAAAAAAATCTTTAGTAATATGACCCAAACACTCGGTATGTGTACCGTGGGCATGCGGATTAAAGAAGATATTATTAAAGTTGGTCGAAGCACCATCTTTCACACTTCCAATCCATTCTCCAAAAAAAACAGGTTTAATTTCCGGTTTATCCAGATACCAGGCAATAGGGTTCTCATCCGTATTCGTTAACGGAATGGAAATATCTATAGGTTTTGATAAATCGACTTGGAAATTATTTATTGTTGCTATCATTTATGCTGAGTTTATTTCAGCATCTCTTATGAGATACATTTATAAACTCAAATATAAATCTTTTAATTCTGGATTTACTAATTTTATCAAATTCAATTTCCAGTCTTTATGCCAGTTTTTTAATCGTTTTTCTCTTTTGAAAGCATCTGAATAATCATCAAACTCTTCAAAATAAACCAATATTATTCGTCAAAATATATACATATCCTTTTTCCATAATCATAGTATTAAAATGCTAAGATCCTGAAATTAATTCAGGATAAACAAATCACTTGCAATCCCATCCGTCAAAAACTTTCCCTTTGAAGTAGGTCTCAAAATATCATTTTCAATAAAAAGCAACTCATCATTCAGGAATTTTTGGGATTGTTTTACCAAATAATCCAAATAATCTTGTCCAAATTCATTCTGAATTCTGTCTAATGAAACGCCCCAAATCGTTCGCAATCCCGTCATAATATATTCGTTATAACGGTCTTCCACAGATAACTTTTCGGTTTCATTGGGCAATTGATTTTCCAAAATAGATTTTATATAAAGCGAATTATTAGCAATATTCCAACTTCTGGAAATCCCATCGTAACTATGTGCCGAAGGACCAATTCCGATGTATTTTTTACCCAACCAATAAGCCGAATTGTTCTTTGAAAAATAATCTGGCTTGCCAAAATTGGACAATTCATAATGCACAAATCCGTTTCGCTCTAATGTTTCTACCAAAAGCATAAAATGTTCCGAGGCTACTTCGTCTTTTGGTTCGTCAATTTTACCGTTTTTAATCAGTTTATTCAAGGCCGTTTTAGGTTCTACTGTCAAAGCATAACTAGAAATGTGTGGAATTCCAAAACCCAAAGCCGTTTCTATATTTTGCAACCATTTTTCGTTACTCATTCCCGGAATTCCATAAATCAAATCCAGAGAAATATTATCGAAATATTGAGTGGCTAGTTCCAGGCATTTTTTCGCTTCTGCCGCATTATGCGCGCGATTCATCATTTTCAAATCCTCTTCATAGAAAGATTGAATCCCAATAGACAGACGATTAATCCCTAATTGTTTCAATGCTACCAAATATTCTTCCGTTAAATCATCCGGGTTGGCTTCTAATGTTATTTCAGGAGTATCGCAAACAGTATAATTCTCATAAATCGAATCCATCAGCAATCTCAAATCTTCAATTTGCAACCTGCTTGGCGTTCCTCCTCCAAAATAAATGGTTTCAATAAGCTCATCTTTGTCACTTCGAGCGCAGTCGAGAAGCTCATTTTTCCGCATTTGAATTTCTTTAGCTAAAGCCAAAACCATTTCATTCTTCTTTTTCATCGAAGTCGAAAAATGGAAGTCACAATAATGACAAGCCTGCTTGCAAAAAGGGATATGGATGTAGATTCCGCTCATTATTATAGTAGTCAGTGGTCAGTAGTCAGTAATCAGTTCTGCAAACTGAATACCGAATACTGAACACTATTTCTTAATTCGTTCTTCGTTTTGTTTTACAAAAGCATCCCAACCGGAATAACTTTTGCCAGCCACCATTTTTCCGGAATTGAAAAAATGACAAACTGCAGCTGCTAATCCATCGGTGGAATCCAGATTTTTAGGTAACTCTTTCAGTCCTAAAAGCTGTTGCAGCATTTTAGCCACCTGTTCTTTACTGGCGTTTCCATTTCCGGTAATCGCCATTTTTATCTTCTTCGGTTCGTATTCTGTAATGGGAATCCCTCTCGAAAGTCCTGCTGCCATAGCCACACCTTGTGCACGACCTAATTTCAGCATCGATTGTACATTTTTACCAAAGAAAGGAGCTTCAATAGCAATTTCGTCCGGACAATGGGTTTCAATTAACTCGATGGTACGCTCAAATATGATTTTTAGTTTTTGATAATGATTGTCATATTTAGATAATTGTAATTCGTTAAGCTGAACGAATTCCATTTTTTTATTGATCACACGTATCAAACCGAAACCCATAATGGTTGTTCCGGGGTCAATTCCTAATATGATGCGTTCGTTAGCCAAAAGATTTATTTAAAGATTAAAGAACAAAAATTAAAGTTTTCGTTTCTTTGCAACAATGATTTCAATTCCTCACAAAACTAAGCAATTCCTCGTACTTCTAATCAAAATTCTGATTATAGGTGGCGCCTTTTATTTTATTTACAACCAACTGGCGAATAACGACCAACTGGACTGGCAAAAATTCATCATTTTATTCAAAAAAAATCAATCGGTTTCAGGGATTCTTTTTATTCTGTCACTGAGTGTTTTGAATCGCTATTTTGAAATTCTAAAATGGCAAAATCTGGCACAGTACATTCGTAAAATTTCAGTATCCGAATCCACTCAGCAAGTGCTGGCAGCCTTAACTGCAGGATTATTTACGCCCAACGGCGTGGGTGAATATGCCGGAAAAGCATTGTTTTTCAAAAAATCAGAGGCTAAAAAAATAGTTTTCCTGAACTTGATTTGCAACGGAATCCAAATGGTTTTAACCGTAATTTTTGGATTATTTGGTTTACTATATTTTAATTCCCTTTTTAATGTGATTACTCCAAGAACTGTTGTGCTACTTTTTGGAATATTGCTTGCTGTTATCGCTTTGCTTTTTTCGATAAAAAAAATAACAATTAAAGGCTATTCGATAGAAAAACTCATTCATAAAATTAACGAAATTCCGAAAAGCATTCATCAAAAAAACACCCTTCTAGGGACTTGCCGCTATCTTGTTTTTTCGCATCAATACTATTTCCTGTTTTTAGCTTTTGATGTTCATTTGCCTTATCTCACGCTTATAGCTACCATTGCCAGCGTTTACTTTTTAGCTTCCTCTTTGCCTACTTTTCAGTTTTTAGACTTTGCCGTAAAAGGAAGTGTTGCGATTTATTTCTTTGGAATTTTAGGAGTAAACGAATGGATAGTGGTTTTTATTTCCACCTTGATGTGGTTTCTTAATGTCGTTATTCCTGTTATTATTGGGAGTTACTATGTATTGAATTTCAAATCCGAAAAAATTGCATGATGTTTCTGCTAACCATCATATTGAGTGTATATCTAGCGAGCATTTTGCTTTTAATTTATGGTTTTACCAAAGTAAAAAACTATGATACTATTAGTTTAAAACCAAAAACCACTTTTACAATTGTAGTTCCTTTCCGGAATGAGGCTGAGAATTTACCCCTACTCTTAGAAAGTATTTCGAGACTGAATTATCCAATGGATTTGTTTGAAGTGGTTTTAGTAGATGATGATTCAGATTTCAGCTTTCAGCTTTCAGACTTCAAATTTCAGATTTCCATAATCGACAATATTCGAGTTTCCAATTCTCCTAAAAAAGATGCTATAACAACAGCCATGCAAATTGCTAAAAACGAATGGATTATTACCACCGATGCAGATTGTGTAGTTCCCGAAAACTGGCTTTTAAGCTTAGACAATTACATACAAACGCATCAAGTTGCTATGATTGCTGGAGCGGTGACTTATGAATGCAATAATTCTTTTTTACATCATTTTCAGCAACTAGACTTAGCTAGTTTGCAAGGAGCAACTATTGGCAGTTTTGGGATAGGAAAAGCTTTTATGTGTAATGGGGCTAATCTTGCTTACACCAAATCACTATTTAAAGCCCTTAACGGTTTTGAAGGAAACAACAACATTGCCAGCGGAGATGATGTTTTTCTGCTTCAAAAAGCTATTAAACAATTTCCGGAAAAAGTGCATTATCTAAAATCTGAAAATAATATTGTGAGTACAAAACCTTTGGATGATTGGAAATCTTTATTTTACCAAAGAATCCGTTGGGCTTCTAAAACGAGTTCATATCAGAGTAATTTCGGAATTACTTTAGGGTTAGTTGTATTTACAGGGAATTTTATTTTGGTTTTGAGTTATGCGTTATGGTTTATGGGTTTTATTCCATTTCTTAATATTTTTATATTATTCTGTTTAAAATTTACTGTTGATAGTATTTTGATTTATAAAACCCATCAATTTTTAACACAAAAGAAAATGCACTATTTGGTTTTAAGCAGTTTGTTGTATCCTTTTTTTAGTGCCGGAGTCGCTTTGTACTCCTTATTTGGAAAATATGAATGGAAAGGAAGACGGTTTTAGCCCTGATGGGAAACGGCATCCTTTTATGCCGGTGTTCGGTATAAAAGATACAGTGGACAGCAGGAATAGCTTCTAAAACAACTATTCTACTTTAATAATAACAGGAAGAATAAATTGGGTTTTTACAGGAATCCCTTGTTTGATAGCCGGATTTACTTTAGGAAAATCTACTAATTTCACGTGCAAAATGCTGTCAATTTTTATCGTATCATAAGCAGCAGAATCTTTAGGAAACTGTGGTTCAAATTGCATTCTGGAATCCGGAAAAACAGTTACTTTGACTTCAATTGTATCCAATTCAGGATACAAAACAGAAAGTGTGTCTACTTGTAATTTTTCCTGTATTAATTGAGTCAAATATTCAAAAAAACATTGTTTGCGTTGTATTTTATCTTCTAATTTATCGCAATCTGCAAATGAAGGGTACTCATCTACTTCTTTCCAATTAATGGCTTTCAGTTCCTTTTGCAATAATTCTTTTTCTGACGGCACTTGCTTCTCGAAGTATTGACAGGAAGTAACTATAATGAAAAGTAAAAAAAAGTAATAGTGCTTCAAGGTTTAGAATTTGAATTGGAACAATATTTTATAAAAATACAATTATTTTTTTTGAGATGCTTTGGAAAGCAAATAATCTTTAACTTTCTGTAATTTATTTTTCAAAATTACTAAAAATTTAATTTATGGATATTTTTCTTTTCATACTTAGTCTAGCCTGTATGCTTGTTGGGATATTAGGCAGTTTTTTACCTGTGCTTCCTGGCATAAGCATTAGCTGGCTGGGAATTGTGTTACTTTATTTTACAAATGTAATCCCGGCTAATTACTGGGTTTTAGGAATTACCTTGTTAGTAGTAATACTTTTCTCGATTGCTAATTATATTTTACCTGCCAAAGGAACTCAGCGATTTGGTGGCAGTAAGGCGGGAATTTGGGGAACAAATATTGGACTTATAATTGGTTTATTAGCTCCTATTCCATTAGGATTTATAATTGGACCATTTATAGGTGCGCTAATTGGGGAGTTATTTTTTGATTCAAAAAATGCAAAAGAGGCACTAAGAGCTGCAACCGGATCTGTTTTAGCTATTTTAGCCTCAGGTTTTATTCAGTTTATGTTGTGCGTGATTTACTTTGGAATATTTATTTCCATTGTCTGGCGCTATAAAGAGATTCTTTTCTGACTAAAAATTTCAGCTGTAAAAAAGCCTTTCCGTTAAGAAAGGCTTCTTGCAAAATTTGCGGTCTGGACGGGACTCGAACCCGTCTCGTCCCAAAGACGAGATGACAAGCATATCTTCTAACCTTGTATTAATTTTTGGATTGATGTTCTATTTAATTTTTTTAGTCGCTTTTCTTCAATTAAAGCTAGTTGTTTGGTTTCATATTCGTTTATGTAAACTAATGTCCAGTCATTAGCCCTCGATGTAAATTCACTTTTGCCTAATAAATGCGATTCTAATCTTCCTTTAACATTGGAAGTAAAACCTTTGTAGTAAACATCAAGACTTGCGGAGTATAAAATATAGACATAAAACATAATGCAATATAATAAAAAAAGCCTTTCCGTTAAGAAAGGCTTTTTGCAAAATTTGCGGTCTGGACGGGACTCGAACCCGCGACCCCATGCGTGACAGGCATGTATTCTAACCAACTGAACTACCAAACCTCTGCTTTATTGCGGTGGCAAAGATACAATAGATTTCTGTTTACACAAGTGTTTTTATTAAAAATAATAATATTTTTTTTCACCCATTACCCAAAGTTATGTTTTTCAGTTAAATAGGTTAATATTATTTTTTCAAAATCCTCTCTTACATTTGCAGGAACGTACATAATTTTGTTTTGAGCACAACTCATATCAAGCTTTTTAAAGTATAATGCTACTTGGTGTTCATATGCTGACTTGACATTTTCGGCAAAAACTGAAATTTCATCCCCTGTTTCAACATCAATAAATTTTCGGGGCGCATTGTCAAAATCAAAACTGAATTCTGTCTTCCCGTCAAAAACATGAAACAAAATTACTTTATGTTTGTTGTGTTTTAAATGCTGCAAAGCACTTAACAACTTATCCTCATCCGCTGTTTGAAACATATCTGTAAACAGAATAATCATCGAACGACGATGCATTTTCTCTGCTATCTGATGCAAATAAGTAATTGTATCAGTACTTTTTTTGACAACTGATTCTTTTAAAACATTTTCAAGTGCATTTAAAATCATCCGATGATGCCTGTCACTTCCCTTTTCAGGAGCATAATATTCGTAAGTATCCGAAAAAACACTTAGGCCTACTGCATCTCTTTGTTTCTTTAAAAGATTCATCAAAACAGCCGAAGCCAAAACCGAAAAACCAATTTTATTTTCATAAAAATGCTGACTCCCTTTTAATTTGGGAAAATGCATGGAAGAGGAGTTATCGATGATAATATGACAACGCAGGTTAGTTTCTTCCTCAAATTGTTTGGTATACAATCGATCTGTTTTTGCAAAAAGCTTCCAGTCAATATGCTTGGTGCTTTCGCCCACATTATAAACTTTATGTTCTGCAAACTCAGCTGAAAATCCGTGAAACGGACTCTTATGCATACCCGAAATAAAACCTTCCACAACCTGATTAGCCAACAATTCTAAATGTTGGAAACTGGATATTTTTTCTATTTGTGATTCTATCTTCATCTCTCAAATGTATTAAAAAGATAATAGATAACAGAGAAAAGAAGGAAGAGAAAAGATGACAGATTCTCTAAACTCTTCCAAACAAAAAAAAGGCTTGACTTTCGTCAAACCTTTTTCTCATATAAATTATAATCTCTCGATTACAACAAAGCGTCTAAACTATCTGCGTAAGTTTGTTTCGGAGCAACTCCTACTTGTTTCCCTACGACTTCTCCGTTATGAAAAACCAATACTGTAGGTATGTTTCTCACTCCGTATTTTGCAGCAAATTCCTGGTTTGCATCAACGTCTACTTTCCCTACCACAACTTTTCCGTCGTATTCAGTACTCAATTCGTCAATGATTGGACCAACCATTCTACATGGTCCACACCATGCTGCCCAAAAATCTACCATTACAGGTTTATCTGATTTTAAAACTACTTCTTCAAAAGTAGCGTCTGTTATTGCTAATGCCATATTTCTTTATTTAAAGTTTATAAATCTAACGTCTAATTCCTTAAACACTATGCAAATTTAGAAATTAAAAACCAACAAAACACCATTCCAAAATTAGTTTTGGCTATTAATGTATTGTTAATTATTATTAGCAGCTATTCCTGCTGTTCACTATATCTTTCCGGCCGAACCCCGGCCAGAAAGGATGCCGTTTCCATCAGGGCTAGGATTTAGCGGTTTAATTCAACTTAAAATTCACCTGCATTTTCTCTAATTCCTGCAACAATTCATTAGATATTTTAATTTTCAACCTTCGGCTTGGCATACTTAATTTGGTTACAACCTTTACTTCTTCAACCTCAGTAACCTGAACGGCTTTATTTTCGGAAATATCCGAAACCTCCATATCTTCACTTTCATCTTCAAAAACAACTTCTTCGTTTTCCTCAGCACTGGTGGTTTCAATCAGTTTTTTGATTTTCTCTATTTCCATCACCTCAAAAGTCACCTGATTATCTCCTTTATTTTCACTAAAAAGACGGCTTAGTTTATGAATAAATTCCGGTTGCAAATCCTTAATATTGAGCAATACAATTAATTTTTTAGCCAGAGCCTCTAACACATCCTGCAATTGTTTTATCTCGACAAATTGAATTCTCGGATCTCCTTTTTTTCCTGTATCCTGATTCATCCAGCCTTCCTTGACCGTTAGTTTTATAAATGTAAAATTGTTCTGAATTAAGAAATGACGAAATTTTAAATATTCTTCACCAAAAATCCTAAACTCATAACTCTCATCATAACCTTCCAGTGAAAACATCCCCCAACCCTTACCATTTTTAGCCACTCGATGCTGGACATCATTAATGATTCCGCCAAAAGTGAGTGTTTTACCCACATAAGCTTCCAGATTCTTAAGTGCTTCCAGCTTTGCATTACAAAAATATTTCATCTCAAATCTAAAATCATCCAGCGGATGACCGGAGATATAAATCCCAACCACCTCCTTCTCTTTAGCCAGTTTTTCCATCGTACTCCAGTCTTCACAAGGCGGAACAACAGGCTCGGCAATTTGCACTTCACTGGTTTCACCAAACAAACTCACCTGAGACGAATTTTCATTTTCCTGAAACTTAGAACCGTACCGGATTGCTTTCTCATAAAAAGTCACTCCATCACCTTCATCATGAAAATATTGGGCTCTGGTAGTTCCTTCAAAAGCATCAAAACCACCGGCTAAAGCCAGATTTTCAATCGCTTTCTTATTGGCTGCACGCAAATCTATTCGTTTAGCTAAATCAAAAATTGATTTGTATTTGCCGTTTTTTCTGTTCTCCACTATCGTTTCCACCGCACCAGCTCCTACTCCTTTAATCGCTCCCATTCCAAAACGAACCGCATAATCATCATTTACAGTAAATTTATAATAGGATTCATTCACACAAGGTCCTAGAACCTGCAATCCCATTCGCTTACATTCTTCCATAAAAAAGGAAACCTGCTTGATATCATTCATATTATTTGAAAGTACCGCTGCCATATATTCTGCCGGATAATGAGCTTTTAAATAAGCGGTTTGATAAGCAATCCAGGCATAACAGGTAGAGTGCGATTTATTAAAAGCATAACTCGCAAAAGCTTCCCAGTCTTTCCAGATTTTCTCCAGAATTTTGGCATCATGCCCTTTTTCCGAAGCCTGTTCAACGAATTTAGGCTTCATTTTATCCAGTACATCCTTCTGTTTTTTACCCATCGCCTTACGCAATACGTCGGCTTCACCTTTAGTAAATCCGGCTAACGATTGGGACAAAAGCATTACCTGCTCCTGATACACCGTAATTCCGTAAGTTTCTCCTAAATATTCTTCGCAGGCATCTAAATCGTATTTAATTTCCTCTTCTCCGTTTTTTCTTCTGACAAAAGAAGGAATATATTCTAAAGGTCCCGGTCGGTATAAAGCGTTCATCGCAATCAAATCCCCAAAAACTGTTGGTTTTAGGTCCTTCATGTATTTCTGCATTCCGGGTGACTCGTATTGAAAAATTCCGACTGTTTCTCCTCTTTGGAAAAGCGCATAAGTTGCTTCATCATCAATGGGAAAAGTATCCGGATTTAATTCAATTCCTGTTCTATACTTAACCAGTTTTACAGTATCTTTTATCAAAGTTAGGGTCTTCAGACCCAGGAAGTCCATTTTCAGTAATCCAGCACTTTCCGCAACCGAGTTATCAAACTGGGTAACATATAAATCGGAATCTTTAGCTGTAGTTACCGGAACATAATTGGTAATATCCGAAGGCGTAATAATTACTCCACAGGCATGAATACCCGTATTTCGCATCGAACCTTCCAAAATCTTCGCCTGCTGAATCGTCTCTCCAGCCAAATCATCTTCATTGGCAATTCCGATTAATTGTTTTACAAGTTCAAATTCATCGGCACCTTTTAATGCTTTTTTAACCTCATCTTCTGATTCAGAAAGGAAACGAGCCAGATTCCACTTACCCGGCATCATAGCCGGAATCAATTTGGCAATTCTATCCGCTTCAAAAAGTGGTAAATCCAGCACACGTGCCGTATCACGAATAGCTGATTTGGTTGCCATTTTACCATAAGTGATAATCTGCGCCACCTGATTGGCCCCGTATTTTTTAATTACATAATCCATTACACGACCACGACCTTCATCATCAAAATCAATATCGATATCGGGCATGGACACACGATCCGGATTCAGGAAACGCTCAAAAAGCAAATCATACTTAATAGGGTCAATATTTGTAATTCCGAGACAATAAGCAACCGCCGAACCCGCTGCCGATCCACGACCCGGACCTACCGAAACATCCATTTTTCGGGCTTCGGCAATGAAATCCTGTACAATCAGGAAATAACCCGGATAACCAGAATTGGAAATTGTAAGTAATTCAAAATCCAATCGTTCCTGAATATCGGGAGTAATATCGCCATAGCGTCTTTTAGCTCCTTCCATGGTTAAATGCCTCAAATAAGCATTTTCTCCTCGTACACCATTATCTTTTTCATCTTCAGGATCCACAAACTCCTGAGGAATATCATATTTAGGAAGCAATACATCCCGGTAAAGAGAGTAAATTTTGACCTTATCCACAATATCCTGAATATTAATCACAGCCTCAGGTAAATCGGCAAAGAGGTTTTTCATCTCATCACCCGACTTATAATAATATTCCTGATTAGGCAATCCGTAGCGATAACCACGTCCACGACCAATTGGCGTTGCCTGTTTTTCACCATCTTTTACACACAATAAAATATCGTGCGCATTAGCATCCTCTTTATTTAAATAATAGGTATTATTAGTTGCAATTAACTTTACGTCATGTTTTTTAGCAAATTCAATCAAGGTTTTATTCACCCTGTTTTCATCTTCCTGATTGTGGCGCATGATTTCAAGATAGAAATCATCTCCAAACTGCTCTTTCCACCAAATTAAGGCTTCTTCGGCTTGGTTTTCTCCAATATTTAGAATTTTACTCGGAATTTCTCCGTATAAATTCCCCGACAAAACCATAATATCTTCCTTGTACTTTTCAACTACTGTTCTGTCAATTCGAGGAACATAATAAAAACCATCTACATAAGCAATGGATGCCATTTTAGCCAAATTATGGTAGCCTTTTTTATTTTTTGCCAACAAAACCACTTGATATCCATTATCTTTTTTGGACTTATCGGTATGGTTTTCACAAATATTAAACTCGCAGCCTACAATAGGTTTTATTTCAGTTTCTGTTGGCTCTTCTCCGGCTTCCACCAAAGCTTTATTTTTAGCAGAAGCTCCTTTGTTGTGATTCATCACTGCACTCACAAAATGAAAAGCCCCCATCATGTTTCCAGTATCGGTCATTGCAACGGCTGGAAAACCATTTTTAGCGGTAGCTGAAACTAACGGCCCTATTCCAATTGTGGATTGTAAAACCGAAAACTGCGTATGATTGTGCAAATGAGCAAACTTAGCCGCTGAAAAATCTCTTTTATCCGCTGCCGAAATAGTAGTTTGCGAAACGTTTTGTTGCGTTTTTTTCAGCTGCTCCCGAATTTTATCCGAAGCCGCTTTTAAATTGATATGTTTTAATCCGATGAGCTGAATCTCTTTCGGATTATTATTTTGAAAATCCTGAAAATAAGAAGCCGGAACGTCCAGTTCTTCCTTAGTAAAAACTTCTCTTTTAATTAATTCTAAGAAACAACGCGTAGTTGCCTCCACATCGGCAGTGGCATTATGCGCTTCCGCAAAAGGAACGTTGAATAAATATTCGTGTAACTCTGTTAAAGTGGGAAGCTTAAATTTTCCCCCACGACCTCCGGGCAATTTCAATAAATTAGCTGTTACCTCTGTACAGGTATCCAAAACCGGCATCGAATCCATAGGCGAATCGACTCCCATTCTGTAAAACTCCGCTCCCATAATATTAACATCAAAACCTAAGTTCTGACCCACAATAAATTTGGCTTTACCTAATGCAATATTAAATTTTTCTAAAACTTCACTCAAAGAAATCCCATCAGTTTCTGCTAATTCAGTTGAAATTCCGTGAATACGTTCGGCATCATAAGGAATATTAAATCCTTCTGGTTTGACCAAATAATCCTGATGTTCGATAAGATTTCCCATCTCATCATGCAACTGCCAGGCAATTTGTATACATCTTGGCCAGTTATCAGAATCGGTTATCGGAGCATTCCAGTTTTTTGGTAATCCGGTTGTTTCTGTATCGAATATTAAATACATAGCTGTAAATGAAGGAATTAAAATTCTGTAATATCACAAAATAAGAATTCCAAATTTAGTTATTTTTTTAGAGGTAAATAAGGGGAAGTTATCAACAAAAAATACAAAACTAAAATTATTCAACCAGCTGATTGAATTTTTCAACCATAGCATTACCTCTTTCAGTTTTTCCGGTTTTTAGCAATGCATTACCAAATCGATAATAGTACATTGCTTCTAAATCACTGCTCAGCGCAAACAACTCTTCATACCATTTGACAGCTTTGTCCATCTGATCTTTAAAATAATAATAATCAGCTACTTTTTTCACCATAAAAGCTGATTTATACCCTTTTTCGAGTACCCGTTCATAGACATCAGCAACATTTATCAGGATAAAATCTCTGTTCTCTGCCTTCGTTTCCGTTTTAACAGGTACAGTTTCTATTTTAGCAATTTTCCCAATCACCAACGCTAGGGATTCCTGGTCTATTTCGGCATTATTCGAAATTTCAATATTTCTGCTTTCAATACTAATTTCAAGAAGACTGGTAGGCTCCCTGTTTTTATCAGAAACTGAACTCATGTTTCTTGTTTCTATATAGTAACGCCTCTTATAACTTTTATCTTTATAGACCGGAGTAATAATTCTAATATTATCAGGACCTAAATCAACCTTATTAATCAAACTTAAATCAGATACTGTATAACGGGTAGTAGTTCCGCCAAAAGTCATTTTTACAATCTCTTCCACCTTATAATACAAGACATTTTTAGTTTCAATGGTACTGTAAACAGTACGTATCTGACTAGAAATCTGAAAAGAATTCAGGATACTTACGACCATCAATGAAAATTTAGCCGTCTTTAGTAAAAATTGATAATTATGAAAGATATTCCCGAACATTTTTAAAGTTTTAAACTACAAAGATAAACCTTATGAAACACATAGCTGTTTATAATTTAACCACAAAAGAATATTAAAATGAACTACTTAATTAACTTTTATGTTTTTTTGGTTGTCGTAATATTTTATCGAAATAATTTCAGAAATAAAAAAGATAATCGACTGATTTATTTTCAAATATAAAAAACACTACAGCTAACGTCTTCCTTCTCCAAACATTAATTATTTCTACGTTTTCAGTTCTATATTTAACATTTTATTAAACATAAACAAACATTTCTTTATAAAAACCTAAAAATTCACAAAACATAATCCCGTTCAAAATTGTTACAAACACAACTTAATAAATAAAAACAGAACTAAAAAAAAACTAACCCTCTAATACCCAAGCAGGCAAAACAAAAGCCTATAATCTTATTAATAAAGTTTGGGTATCGTATATAATCAATAATATTAATTGAAAACATGATTTCATTTTTATACTTTTGCGTTCTTGTTACCACCCTCTTCAAAAACAGGGCAGTACAAAACACAGAAATACACTAAAAAAAATTAAAAAATGAGTAAGACATTATTTGACAAAGTATGGGATTCGCATGTTGTGCGTAAAATTGAAGACGGACCAGATGTGTTTTTTATTGATCGTCATTTCATCCATGAAGTTACCAGCCCGGTAGCTTTTCTGGGGCTAAAATCAAGAGGCGTTTCAGTTTTATATCCTGAACGTACATTTGCAACTGCCGATCACAATACACCTACCATTAACCAGCACTTACCTGTTGAAGATGCTTTATCTGCTAATCAATTAAAAGCTTTAGAGACAAACGCAGCTGAATACGGAATTTCTCACTGGGGGTTAGGTCATCAAAAAAATGGAATTGTACACGTGGTAGGTCCTGAAAACGGAATTACTTTACCAGGCGCTACAATTGTATGTGGAGATTCACATACTTCTACTCATGGTGCTTTTGGTGCTATTGCTTTCGGTATTGGTACTTCAGAAGTAGAAATGGTTCTTTCTACTCAATGTATCATGCAGCCAAAGCCTAAAAAAATGCGTATTAACGTAAATGGCAAACTAAGTAAAGGTGTTGAACCAAAAGACGTTGCGCTTTACATCATCTCTCAATTAACTACTTCAGGAGGTACAGGTTATTTTGTTGAGTACGCTGGAAATGTTTTTGAAGAAATGACAATGGAAGGACGTATGACCGTTTGTAACCTTTCTATCGAAATGGGTGCTCGTGGAGGTATGATTGCTCCTGACCAAAAAACATTTGATTACTTAGAAGGCAGACTACACGCTCCTAAAGGTGAAGCCTGGACGAAAGCCGTAGAATACTGGAAAACTTTAAAGACCGATGATAATGCAGTATTTGATGCTGAATTAAATATCAATGCTGAAGATATTGAACCAATGATTACTTATGGTACTAATCCTGGTATGGGAATTGGTATTTCTAAACATATTCCAGCTGCCAATCAAGTTGAAGGTGGTGAAGAAACTTATAAAAAATCATTAGCTTACATGGGCTTTGAAGAAGATGATGTAATGATTGGAAAACCAATTGATTATGTTTTCTTAGGAAGCTGTACTAATGGTCGTATTGAAGATTTCAGGGCTTTTGCTGAAATTGTAAAAGGTCGTAAAAAAGCAGATAACGTTACGGCTTGGTTAGTTCCTGGTTCTCACGTTGTGGAAGCTCAAATTAAAGAAGAAGGAATCTTAGATATCCTTACCGAAGCCGGATTCGTATTGCGTCAACCAGGTTGTTCAGCTTGTCTAGCTATGAATGATGATAAAGTACCAGCTGGAAAATATGCAGTAAGTACTTCTAACAGAAACTTCGAAGGTCGTCAGGGTCCAGGTTCCAGAACTTTGTTAGCTTCTCCAATTATGGCAGCAGCAGCAGCAGTTACCGGAAAATTAACCGATCCAAGAGATTTATTGTAATTGAATTTCAATAGCAATAACAATTTCAAAAAAGAATTAAAAATAAAAAGGTTTTAATTATTCATGGTTTATTTTCTTAACAGAAAATCGGAATTCTAAAATCTAAAATCTAATAAAATGGCATACGATAAATTTAATATACTTACCAGTAGTGCAGTGCCACTACCGATAGAAAACGTAGATACTGATCAAATCATTCCGGCTCGTTTCCTGAAAGCTACAAAACGTGAAGGTTTTGGAGACAATCTTTTTAGAGACTGGAGATACAATGGAGACGGAACCCCTAAAGCTGATTTCGTATTAAACAATCCAACTTACAGCGGAAAAATCCTTGTAGGCGGAAAAAACTTTGGTTCGGGTTCTTCTCGTGAGCACGCTGCCTGGGCAGTTTATGATTACGGATTCCGTGCAGTAGTTTCTTCTTTCTTTGCTGATATTTTCAAAGGAAACTGTTTAAATATTGGGGTTTTACCAGTACAGGTTTCTCCTGAATTTTCTGCAAAAATCTTTGCTGCTATCGAAGCTGATCCTAATACTGAATTAGAAATCAATTTACCGGAGCAAACAATTACATTAAAAGCTACAGGTGAAAAAGAATCTTTTGATATCAACGGATACAAAAAGAACAATATGTTAAACGGATTTGATGATATTGATTATTTACAAAACATCAAAGAAGAGATTGTAAGCTTTGCTGACAAATTGCCTTACTAAAACAAAAAGTATTCTATAAAAATGCAGCTGCTAAAGCAACCTTTCCAGGATTGTGACTAGCAGCTGCTTTTAGCGTTTTATTAAAACACACCATAATAATGATTTCAACATTAATGAAATCAAAACCTTTTTTAGCATCAAATTTATAATGGGAAAAAGAAAAATTGAAATAATGGATACGACACTTCGTGATGGCGAACAAACCTCAGGAGTATCATTTTCTGCTGCAGAAAAACTAACCATTGCCCAATTATTACTGGAAGAATTACATGTTGACCGTATCGAAATTGCTTCGGCTCGCGTAAGCGAAGGAGAATTTGAAGGCGTTAAAGGAATTATGACCTGGGCAGAAACCAAAGGATATGCCAATAAAATTGAAGTTTTAACATTTGTTGACAAAGGGCTTTCAATCGAATGGATGAAAAAATCAGGTGCTAAAGTTCAAAATCTTTTAACTAAAGGTTCTTTGAATCACCTTACACACCAATTAAAAAAAACTCCTGAGCAACATTTTGAAGAAATATCCGAAAGCATTGCCTTAGCTCATAAAAACGGAATTGAAACCAATGTTTATTTAGAAGACTGGAGTAACGGCATGCGTAATTCCCCGGAATATGTGTATCAATATTTAGATTTCATCAGCACTCAGCCGGTAAAAAGAATATTACTTCCCGACACTTTGGGAGTACTTATCCCTTCGGAAACTTTTGAATTTATTTCTAAAATTACTCAGAAGTATCCAGATATACATTTTGATTTTCATGCGCATAACGATTATGATTTAAGTGTAGCAAATGTAATGGAAGCGCTGAAAGCAGGTATTCACGGATTACACGTTACAGTGAACGGAATGGGAGAACGCGCCGGAAACGCACCTTTAGCCAGCACCATTGCTGTAATCAACGATTTTATGCCTGAGATTGAAATTGGAGTAAAAGAAACCTCTTTATATTCAGTCAGTAAACTAGTCGAAACTTTTACAGGATACAGAATCCCGGCCAACAAACCTATTGTAGGAGACAACGTTTTTACCCAAACTGCAGGAATTCATGCGGATGGAGACAATAAAAATAATTTATATTTTAATGATTTATTGCCCGAGCGTTTTGGAAGAAAAAGAAAATATGCTTTAGGAAAGACTTCCGGAAAAGCTAATATTGAAAAAAATCTTCAGGAATTAGGATTGCAATTAAATCAGGAAGATTTAAAACTGGTTACCCAAAGAATCATCGAATTAGGTGACAAAAAAGAAACAGTTACCAAAGAAGATTTACCATATATCATTTCTGATGTTTTAGATAGCCACACTTATCAAGAAAAAATCACGGTAGAATCCTATTTATTATCTCACGCCAAAGGAATGCGCCCTTCAACAACTATTTGCCTCAAAATTGACGGACAAATTATAGAAGAACATGCTCAAGGCGATGGTCAGTTTGATGCTTTTATGAATGCTTTAGCCAAAGTATATAAAACAAAAAAAATGACTTTACCTAAACTGGTTGATTACGCAGTCAGAATCCCACCCGGAAGTAGTTCGGATGCTTTATGCGAAACCATCATCACATGGTTAAACGACGGAAAAGAATTCAAAACCAGAGGATTAGACTCGGATCAAACCGTTGCTGCTATCATTGCCACTCAAAAAATGCTTAATGTAGTAGCTGTTTAAAATAAAAAAAACAATTAAATTAATATAAATACAAAATAATGAAGTTAAATATCGCACTTTTAGCAGGGGACGGAATCGGACCGGAAGTAATTGATCAGGCAGTTAAAGTATCAGATGCAATTGCACAAAAATTTGGACATGAAATCACATGGAAACCAGCTTTAACCGGTGCCGCAGCTATTGACGCTGTAGGCGAACCTTACCCTGATGAAACACACGAAGTTTGTAAAAATGCTGATGCTGTTTTATTTGGAGCAATTGGACATCCTAAATACGATAATGATCCTTCTGCGCCTGTACGTCCGGAACAGGGATTATTAAAAATGCGTAAAAAATTAGGTCTTTTTGCTAATGTACGTCCTACATTTACTTTCCCTTCTTTATTAGATAAATCCCCATTAAAAAGAGAAAGAATCGAAGGAACTGACTTAGTTTTCTTAAGAGAATTAACAGGTGGTATTTACTTTGGTGAAAAAGGAAGAAGAGACAACGGAGATACTGCTTTTGACAACTGTGTTTACACAAGAGAAGAAGTGCAGCGTTTAGCTAAAAAGGGATTTGAATTAGCAATGACTCGTTCTAAAAAATTATGCTGTGTAGATAAAGCTAACGTATTAGAAACATCTCGTTTATGGAGAGAAACAGTTCAGGCAATGGAGAAAGATTATCCGGAAATAACGGTTTCTTATGAATTTGTTGATGCAGTTGCGATGCGTTTGGTACAATGGCCTAACTCTTATGATGTATTGATTACTGAAAACTTATTTGGAGACATCTTAACTGATGAAGCTTCTGTAATTTCAGGATCGATGGGATTAATGCCTTCTGCATCTATGGGAGCTGAAGTATCTTTGTTTGAGCCAATTCACGGATCTTACCCACAAGCAACCGGTTTAAACATTGCTAACCCAATGGCGACTGTTTTATCTGCTGCTATGATGTTTGAAAACTTCGGATTAATGGAAGAAGGAAAAGCAATGAGAGACGCTGTTAACAAAGCTTTAGAAGCTGGAGTTGTTACTGAAGACTTAGCTAATGGCGGAAAAGCTTACGGTACAAAAGAAGTTGGAGATTGGTTAGCTGCTAATATCTAATTCACTTCACAATACAATAAAAAAGGGGACAATTTACATTGTCCCCTTTTTTTATATAAAGAAAAAAATATTAATATCCTCCTCTGTTTCCTCCGCGAGAATCACCTCCACGGTTGTTTCCGTAACCTCCGCGAGAATCACCTCCGCGGTTGTTGTTAAAACTTCTTCTTTCACCTTCTGGTTTTGGCTCAGATTTATTAACAACAATTGCACGCCCCTGAACAGTAGCTCCGTTCAATTCATCAATTGCTTTTTGAGCTTCAGCATCAACTGGCATCTCAACAAAACCAAATCCTTTACTTCTTCCAGTAAATTTATCAGTAATAATCTTAACAGAATCAACTGCTCCATAAGCCTCAAAAGACTCTCTTAAATCTGCTTCCTCAATACTGAATGGAAGGCTTCCAACAAAAATATTCATATATACTTATTTATAATAATCTCACAAATGTAGTCTTATTTTTTTATAACCCACTATAAATAAGCTTATTTATATTTTTATTTGATTTTTTAAACAAAAGAAAATCAGACAAAACACAGAAGAAAGTAAAAACCAACAAAGTAGCTATAAATTATTGTACTGTTACCGGAACTTTATAAAACACCCCATATTGAAAGTTCAAAGTAGGCCCTGCCAAAGGATTATCAAAAGTATTTTCTAAATTAAACTTGAAAGTTCCCGAAATAGTCTTATTCACATCATCATATTCTGTTATCTCGATTTGACCATTTCCAGTATCAGAACCAGGTGAACCAAGTGAACCGGACGAAAACATAATATCTTCTTTAGTTACCGGATCAGTCATAACATAGGTCGCTGTACTTGTAGGAGTCGTGCCAATAAAATATGTTCCTACAGCCACCGAATTTGTTTTCAGAGTAATAACTTCAGTTGCCGTGTAAGCTTCAATAATCAATAAACCTCCTGAATTTACTCTGGCTGTAGTCTGAACAGCTCTCCAGAAAACATTATCTTTCACCCCCTGAAACGCCGGATTATTGAATTTCACATCTTCCTGACAGGAAATTAATGAAAAGAATACAAACAAAAATTGTTTTTTCATAAAACAAAAAATTTACCCACAAAAATAAACTATTAAAGCTAAATTCAGTCAACTAAAAATAAAAAAAAGCAGCAAAATAAATCACTAAATAATTATATATCAAAATGATAAATTAAATATTTGCAATATA
This sequence comes from Flavobacterium sp. ARAG 55.4, assembly GCF_051846875.1. Taxonomy (NCBI): domain Bacteria; kingdom Pseudomonadati; phylum Bacteroidota; class Flavobacteriia; order Flavobacteriales; family Flavobacteriaceae; genus Flavobacterium; species Flavobacterium sp. ARAG 55.4. The sequence goes on from NZ_JBPYCT010000004.1 coordinate 273,338, forward strand.
AAAAAATAATGTATCTTTGCAGCCTTAATTAATCGGGGTCGAGTACCTCAAAATTTAATCATTATAGATTATGTCAGTAAAAATTAGATTACAAAGACACGGTAAAAAAGGAAAACCTTTTTACTGGGTAGTAGCTGCAGATGCACGCTCAAAAAGAGATGGTAAATACTTAGAAAAAATTGGTACTTACAATCCAAACACTAACCCGGCAACTATCGAATTAAACCTGGATAGTGCAGTGAAATGGTTACACAATGGTGCACAACCAACTGATACTGCAAAAGCAATTCTTTCTTACAAAGGAGCTTTATTGAAACACCACCTTGACGGAGGAGTTCGTAAAGGAGCCTTAACTCAAGAGCAGGCTGATGCTAAATTAGCTACTTGGTTAGAAGCTAAAACTGGTAAAGTTGACGCTAAAAAAGATGGTTTATCAAAAGCACAGGCTGATGCTAAAGCCAAAGCTTTGAAAGCAGAACAAGAAGTAAACGCAAAACGTATTGCTGCAGCTGCTCAGGCTGAAGCTGATGCAATTGCTGCTGCAACTCCTGCTGTAGAAGAAGAAACAGAAGCTATTGCTGAAGAAGCTGCTGCCGAAGAAAACAATGAAGAAACTCAAGCATAATTTAGCAAGCGAAAATGCGTAAAGAAGATTGTTTCTATTTAGGTAAAATCGCTAAAAAATTTAGTTTCAAAGGTGAAGTCCTCGTCTATCTTGACACCGACGAACCTGAGTTATACGAAAATCTGGAATCAGTGTTTGTTCAACAAAACAAACACCTGGTTCCTTTTTTTATTGAAAGCAGTTCATTACATAAAAATGACTTCCTAAGAGTTCATTTTGAAGACATCAACACAGAAGCAGACGCAGAAAATCTTTTAGGCAACGAAATCTACCTTCCTTTAAACATGCTGCCCAAACTTTCCGGTAACAAATTCTATTTCCACGAAGTAATTGGCTTTGAAGTAGAAGATAAACGCTTAGGAAATGTCGGAGAAATTCAGTCTATAAACGACACTACTGCCCAGCCCCTTTTTGAAGTCTTAAAAGACGGAGCTGAAATTCTCATTCCGATGATTGATCATTTTTTAGTTAAAGTTGATCGCGACAACAAGAAAATCATCATGGATTTACCGGAAGGATTGATTGAGATGTACCTTTAAAAGGTTTAATCGGTAATTTACTTCGTCAATTCGCTTTACTCGTGTGTTTATTCGGTTAATTCGAAAACAATCTGAAATCATAAATCGTTAATTTCCAATCTGAAATCTTATGTTTTCATTCAAACAATTTTCTGTAGAACAAGACCGTACGGCAATGAAAATTGGAACCGATGGAGTTTTACTGGGTGCCTGGACTCCCATAGAAAATTATCCGTTTAATATTTTAGACATTGGAGCCGGAACCGGAATAATTGCTTTAATGTTAGCACAACGCAGTACCGCAGAACAAATTGATGCATTAGAAATTGATGAAGACGCCTACGAACAAGCCACAGACAATTTTGAAAATTCCCCTTGGAACGACCGACTGTTTTGTTTCCATGCCGGTTTAGACGAATTTGTCGAAGAACCCGAAGAGGAATACGATTTAATAGTTTCCAATCCTCCTTTTTACAGCGAAGATTATAAATCCAGTAATGAACAACGCGATTTAGCCCGCTTTCAGGACGCCATGCCTTTTGAAGATTTGGTAGAAGCCGCCGCATTATTACTTTCTGAAAACGGAATCTTCTCCGTTATTATTCCTTTTAAAGAAGAAGAAAAATTCCTGGCTCTTGCCCATGAATACGAATTACATCCCCTAAAAATCACTCACGTAAAAGGAACACCAACCTCCGAAATCAAGCGCAGTCTTTTGGCTTTTAGCCGAAATGAAGTCCCTAACTTTCCAATTGATGAATTAATCATCGAAACTGCACGTCATCAATACACTCCTGAATATATTGAATTGACAAAAGATTTTTATTTGAAGATGTAAAACTACATTTTCTTTAATCAAAATTTAACTACTTAATTCATGTTTGATTAAAATCCTTTATGTAAATTTATAACACACCATTAAATCCAGTTTTCAAAAAAACTAAAAACACTTGAAGATTTAATAAATATAAATTTTACACTAAGTCATCATGAAACCAGACTTATTCCAAGCACCGGATTATTACAACCTTGACGAATTATTGACAGACGAACACAAACTGGTACGTGATGCCGCACGCGAATGGGTCAAGCGAGAAGTTTCTCCTATCATTGAAGATTATGCCCAAAAAGCAACATTCCCTACAGAAATCATTAAAGGTCTGGCAAGCATTGGTGCTTTTGGACCTTATATTCCTCAGGAATATGGCGGAGCCGGATTAGATCAAATTTCCTATGGCTTAATCATGCAGGAAATAGAGCGTGGTGACTCCGGCATACGTTCTACAGCTTCCGTTCAATCGTCTTTGGTAATGTATCCCATTTGGAAATACGGCAGCGAAGAACAAAAATTAAAGTACCTTCCCAAATTAGCTACCGGCGAATTCATGGGGTGTTTTGGTCTGACTGAACCCAATCACGGTTCCGACCCCGGGAGCATGACCACTCACTTTAAAGACAAAGACGATCATTATCTATTAAATGGAGCCAAAATGTGGATTTCCAACGCACCTTTTGCAGACATCGCCATTGTTTGGGCAAAGGATGAATCAGGAAGAATTCATGGCTTAATTGCAGAACGCGGAATGGAAGGTTTTTCTACTCCCGAAACACACAACAAATGGTCACTTCGTGCATCAGCTACCGGAGAGCTAATTTTTGATAATGTCAAAATCCCAAAAGAAAATATTTTACCCCATAAATCAGGATTAAGCGCTCCGCTGGGCTGTCTGGATTCAGCACGTTATGGTATTGCCTGGGGGGCTATTGGCGCAGCTATGGATTGTTACGACACCGCTTTACGCTATGCAAAAGAAAGAATTCAATTTGACAAACCTATTGCAGGAATGCAACTGCAACAAAAAAAATTGGCCGAAATGATTACTGAAATCACAAAAGCACAATTACTTACCTGGCGTTTGGGCGTTTTACGAAATGAAGGCAAAGCCTCTTCAGCACAAATATCGATGGCAAAAAGAAACAATGTAAATATGGCTATCGAAATTGCCCGTGAGGCGCGTCAGATTTTGGGAGCGATGGGAATAACAGGTGAGTATTCGATTATGCGACATATGATGAATTTAGAATCAGTAGTCACTTATGAAGGAACACACGATATCCATTTATTAATTACCGGAATGGATATTACCGGAATTTCGGCATTTAAATAAACCTTCATTTTTAACATATAAAGAAAACCTATTTCGGAATAAATTCGTAAATAATATTAGATAAACATTTATTAAAGTATTGATAAAATCGATGCATAATACTTTTGATAAGTGGCAGCTTTTTTATCTTTACACAAAATTATTTTACAATGAACATTCAGCATATCAACAACAGTATTGAATCCCAGAAAAGCGCTTTATTACAACATTCGCTTTATAACAAGGTAAAAACTATCGAAGACTTACACACGTTTTTAGAAAGCCATGTGTATGCTGTATGGGATTTTATGTCACTGTTAAAAGCATTACAATCCCGACTAACCTGTACTACTACCCCGTGGTTTGCTACCAAAAATCCGGAAACACGATATTTAATCAATGAAATTGTTTTAGCAGAAGAAACGGATTTAACACTTGATGGCAAACGTCAGAGTCATTACGAGATGTATGTGGAGGCAATGGAAGCCTGTGGAGCTGACACTAATAAAATTAAAATTTTTCTGTCTGAAATTCAATCCTTACAAAACATATTTGTTGCTATTAAAAAAAGCGACTTACACCCTCATATTAAAGCTTTTTTAGACTTCACTTTCCGTGTGATTGAGGAAGGAAAACCACATGAAATTGCAGCAGCATTCACCTTTGGAAGAGAGGATTTAATTCCGAGTATGTTTCATGCTATTTTAAAAAATTTTCAGGAACAGTTTCCGGAAACCGACCTCAGCAAATTAGTATATTACTTTGAAAGACATATCGAATTAGATGCTGACGAGCACGGACCAATGGCTATGCAAATGATTACAGAACTTTGCGAGGAAGATCCTCAAAAATGGAAAGAAGTAGAAGAAGTTTCAATTATAGCACTGGAAAAAAGGATTGATTTGTGGGATGCAATCGAAGAAATCATCACCATGAAAGTTGAAATGGCTTAATTTTCAATCCGGGATTAGAAAAAAAACGTAACTATTATTAAAATCAATTTCATTACCATGAGAACGACCTTAAAAATAATAGTTACGTTTTTTAGTTATATGCTAACAACAGCCTGTAGCAGTGAAAATCCTAATATGCAATCAAGCGCTCCGCCACCACCTGTAAATAATTCTTCTTTAGAACTTCCTACACAATCCGGAACCATAAATTATCTTGCATTGGGTGATAGCTACACCATCGGTCAAAGTGTATGTACCACTTGCCGGTTTCCCGAACAATTAAAACAGTCTTTAAGAAATATTAATCTGCAAAATAATTTTTCATTAGAAATAATTGCTCAGACCGGATGGACAACAAACGACCTAATCTCAGCAATTGAATCTAAAAAACCAACAACCAAATACGATTTAGTTACTCTATTGATAGGGGTAAACAATCAATACCAACGAAAGAATTTTAGCCTTTATGAAAAAGAATTTCCTGAATTAGTAACTAAAGCTATTAGTCTTGCCAAGGGAGACAAAACCAATGTAATTGTGATTTCTATACCTGATTATGCCTATACACCCTTTGGACAAAGCTATGGCAATCCCGCTACTATTTCAACTGAAATTGATCGTTATAATGCTTTTGCAAAATCCTATTGTGAAAGTAATGGAATTCTGTTCCTTAATATTACCGATATTAGCCGTCAAGGGTTAAATAATACTAGTTTAGTAGCCAATGATGGCTTACACCCATCAGAATCTGCATATCATTTATTTACTGAGCGACTGCTTCCAAAAGCTGTTGCTGTATTAAAAAACTAAAATCGGCTGTTTCTCATTAGAAAAACAGCCGATTTTAATTTATTGGAACGATTTTTTTAACTCTCAGGAGCTAATTCCAGTTCAAGACCTTCTAAGTCAACCGTAATTGGAATTTGACAACCTAAACGACTATTTGACTTCACATAAAATGCTTCAGAAAGCATTGCTTCTTCATCTTCACCCATTTCCGGCAAACTCACATCATTTAGAACATAACACTGACAGGATGCACACATTGCCATTCCTCCGCAGGTACCTTCTACAGGTAATTCATAAGCTTTACAAAGTTCCATGACATTCATTGCCATATCAGTAGGAGCTTGTAATTCATGAACAACTCCTTCTCTATCTTTGATTTTTATTAATACATCCATTTTTACTATTTGGAATTGATTGATTTAATATATAACAGTCTTAGCAAATAATTCGTTACGGCAAAACCAGCCTTTTTTACAAGATATTTACAACAGTTTCTATTTGCGGAGCATACTTTTTAATTGTAGTTTCCACACCCGCCTTAAGCGTCATTTGATTGACACTACAATTAGTACACGCTCCTTCAAGACGCACTTTTACATGCTTATCATCTTCAATAGAAATAAGACTGATATTACCTCCGTCTGACTCTAAAAAAGGTCGGATTTCATCAAGCGCCTTTTGAACTTCAATTGTTAATTCTTCTGTTGTCATTTTCTTCTATTAAATTATTTTTTAACTGCTGAACAACCAGCCATTGTAGTAATCTTTATTGCTTCTGTAGCCGGCAGACTTTCGTTTCTTGCTACAGTTTCTTCAACCACATTTCGTGTTATATTTTCAAAAACAGTTTCGATTACCGAACCTGTTTGTAATGCTGCAGGACGACCATAATCCCCGGCTTCACGAATAGACTGAACAATCGGAACTTCTCCTAAGAAAGGAACATTTAAATCCTCAGCAAGATTTTTAGCACCTTCCTGCCCAAAAATATAATACTTATTGTTTGGCAATTCTTCAGGTGTAAAATAAGCCATATTTTCGATAATTCCCAATACAGGTACATTGATAGCCTCCGACATAAACATCGAAACTCCTTTTTTGGCATCAGCCAAAGCAACTGCCTGCGGCGTACTCACTACAACAGCTCCGGTTACCGGAAGAGACTGCATAATCGAAAGGTGAATATCACCTGTTCCAGGCGGCAAATCAATTAACATAAAATCTAATTCGCCCCAGTCAGCATCAAAAATCATCTGATTCAAAGCTTTAGAAGCCATAGGACCTCTCCAGATTACGGCCTGACTAGGAGATGTAAAAAATCCTATTGAGAGCATCTTTATCTCATAACTCTCAATCGGCTTCATTTTTGATTTCCCATCTACCTGAATCGAAATAGGCTTTTCATTTTCAACATCAAACATAATTGGCATTGAAGGACCGTAGATATCGGCATCAAGTACACCAACACTAAATCCCATTTTAGCCAGACTTACTGCTAAATTAGCGGTAACAGTAGATTTCCCTACTCCTCCTTTTCCGGAAGCAACAGCAATGATATTTTTAATTCCGGGAATGGCTTTCCCCTTGATTTCCGGTTTTTCCGGAACTTCTACTTTTATATTGACTTTAATCCTGGCTTCAGCAGCAACAAGGTTATGAATTGTTTTTTTAATATCGTCCTCTGCACGTTTCTTAATATGCATCGCCGGGGTATTTAGCACCAAATCAACTACTACCTCATCTCCAAAAGTGATTACATTGCTAACAGCACCGCTTTCTACCATGTTTTTTCCTTCTCCGGCAATAGTAATGGTTTCTAATGCTTTAAGAATTTCTTTTCTGTCTAATTTCATTACTAAGTATACTGTTTTTCAATTGCTGTTTTCAGTTAAACAGCTTATTTTATTTAAACTGATTTGAGATTGCAAAGATAAGAGATTAAGTTCTTAATTTAAAGTATTTAAATTGTAATTATTGATACAGAAATTAGTTCTAACTATAAACCGCTTAACTGTGATTTTATGCTTTTTATTCAGTTGTTTAATTCTTCAGGATTCCAGAATACTTTTTCAAAATCAATAATTTGATTATCAGCGACTTTTACCCCTTCGTTTTCCAGTAATTGCTGCATCAAATTTGTCCCGTCAAAATGGAATTTGCCTGTCAGCAATCCTCTGCGGTTTACCACCCGATGTGCAGGAACATCTTCCATAGAATGTGACGCATTCATTGCCCAGCCTACCATCCTTGCCGAACGTGCTGCTCCAAGAAATTTTGCTATAGCTCCATAAGACGTTACTCTTCCGTGAGGTATTTGTTTAACTACTTCATACACTCTCTCAAAAAAATTTGTATTCTCTGAATTTTTCATGTTTTTTGAACGATTGTGTTATATTCCTGAGGACTAACATCTGTTATTTCTTTAAAACTAATCAAAAACGCACTGTAAGAAGGAAAACCTGTTTTTTCAGACAAAGATTCTATTGTATTCAAATTTAAATATCCTGATTCAATTAAACTAATCGTATCATAAACCCGGACTGTCTTTTTAAATTCAATAAAATTGATACTGCAGTGGTATTTAAAAAGATATATCAAATGGCTTTTAGGAATTTCTAAACGAATAGCAAAATCCCGCATTGAAACACAAGGATTTCTAAAACAAAAATGCTCTAAAGCCATTATTTCAACTTTGCGTATATACGCCGGTAAATTATTCTCCACACGTTCTTTTAGCTGCCAATCCTCATTATTAATCATTGCACCCTCATGAGAAATGATCCAAAAATCATCAAAAACCAATTCAAAATTATCTTTGGCTTCTTCTTTATCCAGGTGCTTATAAGTTATAAACAAAACCTCGTCTGTCAATAGAATTTTAAAGAACAAAACACAACTGATAACAGCCGAAATCCACAAATAACTTGTTCCATGAGAAAAACCCGAAATAAAGACATCAATCAAAAGCGAAACTTCTAAACGAAGGATAAATAAAAAACTAACTGTAAAAAAAAAGAAGGTCCAGTTTCTGATCAATATTTTTTGCCTGTCAACAATGAGAACTTTAGCTTTTCTGAACCATACTTTATTTTTCAATTCAATATAACTCAAAAGCAAATAATAAAAAGGAATTAGTAAGAACAGAAGATAAAAATAGAATTTCAAAAAAGGAGCATACAGATGAATCAGAATATTAGAAAAACCAAACAGTACAGGAATAATAAAATAACGCAAATCTTCAACAGAAAAATTTTTCTTATTGACAACCAGATTCTTAAAATACAAATAAATACACGGAAATACAATACAACCAAAAGAGCGAACAGCACAGGCAATTCTGTCGTCGAAAGAGAAAGGCATTAAATTATAAATTCCGGAGATAAGAAAGCGTACAGAGATAAATAAAAATAAAACTAAAAGATAAAAATTTACTTTTCTATTCAGCTTATACTGTGTTACTATAACAGTAAATGTCAGAACTCCTAACAAACCTGTTACAAAAAACACAAGACTTAAAAACATATTCGATCAGAATTTCTTAGGATAAAAAATTAAAGATATAAAATAATCCAACTTTCCTGTTAACCTAAAAAAAACATTCGCCATAAAACCAAAAAAACCGTCAATACGATAATATTAACTTTATTTTAAATACGTAAATTCTTAAAAAGGCTTAGTTTAAATAATGTTCTAAAATATTAATTAAAGTGATTACTGAAATAATTCCTGTAATACATCCAATAATAGTATTCATGTTTTTAAGCAGATAATCCGCTTTTCTTTCTATCTTTTCAAAAAAGATAATATAAAAATAAAAGACCAGGGCTGAGCCTAAAACCGCTCCGCTGACAAAAAGAAAAACAGATGTAACATCAAATGAAAAAAGTGCATACGAAGACAATGATATACTCACAAAAACATAATACGGAACCGGAAAAAAGTTGAGCGCAGAAAGCAGCATTCCAAGAAAAAAGCGCTTTTTCTCGCTATACTTTTTTATTTTAGGTTGCTTGATCTTAGGTTTTTTGGCTATCCATAAAAAATAAACCGTTAGTGTCCCAAATATTCCAAACCCTACTTCCCGTAATAATAAAATAATATCCGGACGTGTATTTATAATCCGTGCAAACAATACTGCCAGATATACCTGCACAAAAATAACAACAATAGCACCAGAAACAAACCAGAAAGCATTCCGCCTCCCTTCTTTCATTCCTACTTTAGCAGCTGTCATGTTTAGCAAACCCGGAGGAGTAATTCCTATAAAAGCCGAAATAAAACCAGAAAACAAGGATATAATTAAATTCATAAGCCTATTTATAGGAAGTCTGAAAGAAACAGAGCAATTAATCTTTTATTTTAAAACGAATATAAGTAATTGCTTTATTAATTTCCAGATATTGTTTTTCATAAAATGTCTGAAAAGCGGTTACTTCCTCTGGACTGCCTGAGTTCACATAAACATTATGATTGGCATATAAAACTTCGTGACCTTCACCATGAAGCAATCCCAAAGTATAACCGTGCATAAATTCGCTATCGGTTTTCAGATTGACCACTCCTTCTTTTTTAAGGATTTTTTTATACAGTTGTAAAAACTGTGAATTAGTCATTCGGTGTTTTGTACGTTTGTATTTTATTTGAGGATCCGGAAAAGTAATCCAGATTTCATCTACTTCATTTTCAGCAAAAATATGATTGATCAATTCAATCTGTGTACGAACAAAGGCCACATTATGTAAACCGGTTTCAACAGCAGTTTTAGCTCCACGCCAAAAACGAGCACCTTTAATATCAATTCCGATAAAATTTTTATCAGGATACCTTTCGGCCAGACCCACAGAATATTCTCCTTTGCCACAACCTAATTCCAACACTAAAGGATTGTCATTCTTGAAAAAATCAGCATTCCATTTCCCTCGTAAAGGAAAAGCATTACTGACAACTTCTTCTCTTGTTGGCTGAAAAACATTATTGAATGTTTCGTTCTCTTTGAATCGTTTTAACTTATTTTTACTTCCCACTGTTTTTTAAATATTTGAGCAAAATTAAACAAATAAATAAGACCTGGGGCAAGCTTTTATAAATAAAAACCTGCCCCAGCTTAATAAGGTATTTAAACAACTTTATTCAGCGCATTCAATTGGGAAAAGCGTTTCATCATGTTGTGATAAATCCAAACCTATAATTTCGTTTTCCTCTGACACACGCATCGGAATAATTTTATTAGTAATTTTAAAAAGAATATAAGCTCCAAAAAAAGTATAAATTGAAACCAGTAACAAAGCAGTCATGTGATGCCCAAAAACTCCCCAACCTCCATGTAACAAGCTTGCATCTTCACCATGAGCAAAAATTGCGGTCAGAATCATCCCCATAATCCCTCCTACTCCGTGACAGGCAAAAACGTCCAGTGTATCATCAATTCCTTTTAAATATTTAGAATATACAACTAAATTAGAAACTAATGCTGCCACAAAACCAAAAAACATACTCTCAGGAACCGAAACAAAACCCGCAGCAGGTGTAATAGATACCAGTCCTACTACAGCACCAATACAAGCACCAAGAGCGGAAACCTTTCTACCATTGATTCTGTCAAAAAAGATCCAGGTAAGCATAGCCGCCGCCGAAGCGGTAGTTGTTGTCCCAAAAGCCATTGCGGCAACACCATTTGCTTCCATAGAGGAACCGGCATTAAAACCAATCCATCCAAACCAAAGCATTCCCGTTCCTAATAAAACAAAAGGAATATTTGTGGGTACATGATTGCTGTTTTTTCTTTTTCCCAGAACAATAACCCCAGCTAATGCCGCAAAACCGGCACTCATATGCACTACTGTTCCTCCGGCAAAATCCTTAACTCCAAAGAAAGAACCTAAAATCCCTGTTGGGTACCAGACAGCGTGACATAATGGAGAATATATAAAAATACTGAACAGGCAAATAAACAATAAATACGAAATAAAACGCACACGCTCTGCAAAAGAACCTGTTATAATTGCCGGAGCAATAACTGCAAATTTCATTTGAAATAAGGCAAAAAGCATAAAAGGAACTGTTTTTGCAATTTCTTTATGAGGCAAAACCCCAACATAATCCATGAAAGTAAAAGTAGACGGATCACCCACAAAACTGTAAAAACCATCTCCTATCTGAATTCCAAGAGGTTCTCCAAAAGCCATACTAAAACCCACCACAACCCAGATTAAAGTTACTACGCCCATACAGATGAAACTTTGCAACATGGTTGAAATGACGTTTTTCTTTCCTACCATTCCTCCATAAAAAAAGGCTAAACCAGGTGTCATAATCAAAACCAGACAGCAGGAAGTAAGCATCCAGGCCACATCAGCCGGTATAATCTGATCGATAGTTCCAAATTGTGAATGAACATTTTCAGGTTCCAAAGGTACCTGCCAAAAAAGTCCTGAAATACAAACAATACTAATAACGACAAAAGAAATGATCCAACGTTTCTCTATTTTCATATTTTTTTAACTTTAACCCATTAATTTTGGGGGCAAATTTAAAAATATTTTACATTTCAGCCTAAATAGGGCAGAAAATAAGAAACTCTACAACAAACAACCCCTTTTCAACTTTCCAGAGAAAATTTTAATATAAAAAATTATCAATTTTAAGGATTTTTTATGTTTTCAATGCGAAAAACATTTTTACAAATTGTAAAATTTAAGTAAAAACGAACTCAGCGTTTAAAAAATATAAAAAAAAGTTGTAAATTTTCATTATCTATATTTCATCTATTATAAAAGCCTCAAAATAATTCCTGCATGACAAAAAAAATTACTCTGTTTCCAATTATCATTCTGCTCATCTTAATTACATTGTTCTCATGCAAGAAAAAACCGGAGGTAAAACCATCCAGTGTTGCAGCTGAAGTGGAAGAATACCAAAGAACTTTTGACAGTACAGCGGTTGATTCTTTCTTTGATTCCTATCCATTATTAAAAAAATATCAAGCCGATGTAAAACAGCTATACAGGAAACATCAATACCATTATGTATGGTTTGACAAAAAAGGTATCAATGAATTTGCCTATCTCTTATATGATAAAACCAATAATCTAAAAGAGGAAGGGGTAGAAACCAATGTACCTTATAAAGAAACATTTGAAGAAATTCATAACAAACCGGTCGAAAAGCAGAAGCCCAGCATTGAAACTGAACTGCTACATTCCTGTTTGTATTTTTTTTATACCATGAATGTATATGAAGGTTTAGATTCTGAAAAATCAAAAGAAGTAGAATGGTATATACCCCGAAAAAAACAATCGTATATTAGTTATCTGGATTCCCTTTTAACCAATCCTTCATTGATTAATAAAGAAGAAAAAAATCTTATTGGTCAGTATTTTTTATTAAAAAAAGCACTTCAGCAATACCGAAAATTAGAAAAACAAGGCGGCTGGAATGCTATTGACACAGATACCAGCTTTAACTCTTACCAGATAGGAGACAGTGCTCAGGCAATTGCAGCAATTAGAAAACGACTATTTATATCTAATGATATTTCAAACAATTCCGGCAGTGCCGTGTATGACAAGGAATTATCCGAAGGAATAAAAAGCTATAAACAAAGGAGAGGTTATCTGGTTAACAGTAAAATCACTAAAAGTCTAATTGCAGATTTGAATATTCCTGTAAGCGAGCGCATTAAAACTATTATAATCAATATGGAACGTTGCCGCTGGGTTTCAGGCGACATCCCTAAATCAAAAGAATTAATTGCTATTAATATTCCTGCTTTTCAATTATCATATTTCAAAAATCAGAAAGTAGTTTTACGTTCAAAAGTTGTAGTGGGAAAAACCATGAATAAAACGGTTATTTTTAGCGCTCCCATGAAATATATTGTTTTTAGTCCGTACTGGAATATCCCTTCCAGTATTAAGAAAAATGAAATTCTTCCCGGAATAGCAAAAAATCCAAATTATCTTGCTGAACACAATATGGAATGGAACGGAAATAATATCAGACAAAAACCAGGTCCAAAAAATTCACTGGGATTAATTAAGTTTTTATTTCCGAATTCTAATGACATTTACCTGCATGACACGCCAGCGAAGAGTCTTTTTGAAAGAGAAACCCGCGCTTTTAGTCATGGCTGTATCCGTCTTGCCAAACCTAAAGAATTAGCTGTCGAAATCCTGAAAGATAATCCGGACTGGACTCCTGAAAAAATTGAAGAGGCTATGAATAGCGGCAAGGAAACCTGGTATACGCTAAAAAGAAAAATTCCGGTTTACATTGGCTATTTCACTGCCTGGGTAGATAATGAAAATCAGATTCACTTTTATGATGATATTTATAAAAGAGATGAAAAACTGGCTTCTCTATTATTTGAAAAATAAGAAAGGCAGCTACATTATGTAACTGCCTTTTGTTGCTCTCTAAATGAAAACTAATATTTAATGTACTTTTTGTTTATCAAAAGTAGTCGTAAGCGTCTTCTTTATTTTTGCCAATGCACCGCTAAAAGCTTTTTCAACTGTATCCGCATGCTCTGTAACCACAATAGGCTGCAGCTTTGCAGGTCTGACTTCAATTAAACAACGCTTATCATTAACGCCAAACTTATCGCTATTTTCATCTCCTACATGCACTTCAATACGGGTGATTTTTTCTTCAAAACGGGCTAATTCTTTTTCTAATTCAGCAGAAAAATAAGCTTCTGCTCTCTGATGTCCTTCTACGTTTTTATCTGTATTAAATTGTATTTTCATAGTATAATTTATTTTATGATTGTCTCTCAAAGTTAACTAACCCTAATTCAAAAAGCGAATATATTAATAAAACATTATGAATAAATATACAGGCAACTCCAACTACAGCTATTCTGGATTTCTTTATTTTGGCAGCGAATTAAATCCCATATTAAATAGTGTAAAAGCCTGAATGTCGACATTTTCCTGTATCGTTGCCGCAACTGATTTTCCGGCTCCATGCCCCGCTTTAACATCAATCCGAATTAAAACAGGATTGTTTCCGGATTGTTTCGATTGCAATTCGGCAGCAAATTTAAAACTGTGTGCCGGCACTACTCTGTCATCATGATCCCCGGTTGTAATCATCGTAGCGGGATAGCTAACACCTTTTTTAATATTATGCAAAGGCGAATAGGCTTTTAGATATTCGAACATTGCTTCGCTGTCCTGAGCGGTTCCGTAATCATAAGCCCAGCCCGCTCCTGCGGTAAACGTATGGTAACGCAACATATCCAAAACACCAACAGCAGGCAAAGCCACCTTAGCCAAATCAGGTCGCTGTGTCATTACAGCTCCCACCAGCAAACCGCCATTCGAACCTCCGCGAAGAGCCAGAAAATCAGAAGACGTATATTTTTCAGCAATCAGGTATTCGGCGGCAGCGATGAAATCGTCAAAAACATTTTGTTTTTGCATCTTGGTTCCCGCATCGTGCCATTCCTTTCCGTATTCTCCACCGCCACGTAAATTTGGAATAGCTAAGATCCCTCCGTTTTCCATCCATACCGCATTTGCTATGCTAAAAGTTGGGGTCAGACTAATATTAAATCCACCGTAACCGTACAAAATAGTTGGATTTTTTCCGTCTAATTTCAATCCTTTTTTATGTGTAATGAGCATTGGAATTCGGGTTCCGTCTTTCGAAGTATAAAAAACCTGATTGGACTCGTACTCTTCCGATTTGAATTCAGCTTTCGATTTTTGATATATAACTGACTCACCAGAGTTTGGCTCTAAAGCAATAATAGTCCCTGGCGTAATATAATTGGTAAAAGTATAATACACTTTTTTATCCTTTTTCTTTCCGCTAAAACCGTCAGCCGTTCCCAATCCCGGAAGTTGAATTTCGTGCACTAATTTCCCTGAATAATCATATTGTTTCACTACCGAAACCGCATCTTTCATATAATGTGCAAAAATGTATCCGCTACAGGTAGTCGGTTCCAGAACCTGAGTAGTTTCCGGAATTAAATTTTTCCAGTTTTCCGGTTTAGGATTACTGGCATCAACCGTTACAATTCGCTTATTAGGAGCATCCCTATCGGTCACAATCAACAACTTTGTTCCCTCGTTATCAATAACGGTATTATCACTATTAAAATCAGCAACAACAGTAACAATTGGGCTATCAGCTTTAGACAAATCCTGAATATACAATTCATTTCCATAGGTAGAAGTAGCGGCTGTAATAACCAAATAGCGGTCGTCTTCAGTAACAGCTCCACCTACATAGCGTCTTTTTTGGCTTTCGCCAAAGATAATTTTATCTTCTTTTTGAGGAGTCCCGAGTTTATGAAAATACAATTTATGCTGATCGGTTTTAGCCGATAATTCACTGCCTTCAGGTTTCTCGTAACTCGAATAATAAAAACCTTCATTCCCTTTCCAGGACAAACCACTGAATTTTATATCGACCAAAGTATCTTCTAAAATCTTCCTGCTCAAAGCATCCATGATGATGACTTTCCGCCAGTCACTGCCCCCTTCTGAAATGGAATAAGCCATTTTAGAACCGTCTTTAGAAAAAGCAAATTCACCCAAAGAAGTCGTTCCATCTTTTGAAAAAGTATTTGGATCCAAAAAAACAGTTTCATTCCCCTGCACGTCTTTTCGATACAAAACCGAATGATTTTGCAAACCGTTATTTTTAAAATAATAAGTAAAATCGCCTTCAATAAAAGGAGCTCCTATTTTTTCATAATTCCATAGTTTCTCCAATCTTTCTTTGAGTTGCTTTCGAAAAGGGATTTGTTCCAGATAAGCATTTGTTACTTTGTTTTCTGCCTTTACCCATGCAGCCGTTTCAGCTGAACGATCGTCTTCCAGCCAACGATACGGATCATTTACTTTTGTTCCAAAATATTCCTCTACAGTATTGTCTTTTCTGGTTTCCGGATAAATGATGGTTTTTAAATGGTGGGCAAATGATGTCATTACAGAACTGATAATTGTAGTTAAAATAATTGTTTTTTCATAGCAATCTCACTATTGATTTACACAAAAATAAGCATAAAAATACCACAGATTCACAGATTCCTTTTTAATCTGCAAATCTGCGGTAAATATTTCTGTATTCTTTTTGCTTAGAAAAATTATAAATTAAAATTCACGCCCAGAACAATGTTTCTTCCAATATTAGGAATCCCGTCTGTTTTTAATCTTGACAAGTGAGCAATGTATTTTTTGTCGAATAAATTATTGGCATTCAAATTGACATTGAACGCTGTTTTACCCAATTTTATATTTCCTCCCAAACCTAGATTCACTAAAGTATAACCATTAGAACCGGTTTCAAAACCGCTGACATTGTCCTGATTAAAAGTGGTATTTACATTCAAACTGGCAAATCCTTCTTCGAGCCAGTTCATAATTTTAAATTCGGTTCTGATGGTATTGTTCCAATTGTTTGCCGGAATTAAAGGTAAATAATCACCGTTTTCTTTTTTTCCCATTACGGTTTCAAAACTGGTTTCATAATGCAACCAATCTAATGGATGTGGATGAAAATGCAAACCTATTTCGCCTCCATATAATTTAGCATTGTCCTGAATATACTCAAAAACAGCATTGTCTTCCAGCTGCTCTCCGGTGGGCGAAGTATAAATATAATTGTTAATGTGATTGTAAAATCCATTAACAAAAAACTCAAAATGTGTATTTCCGTATTCTAAATTAATATCCGTTTGCAGATTTTGCTCCGTTTTTAAATTAGCGTTTCCTATCTCGAAACGATTCGTTCCATGATGCACACCATTAGAAGTCAACTCGGCCAAATTAGGTGCTCTAAAACCCGAAGCCACATTCATACGCAACACTAATGTTTTGGAAAGATTTGTTTTATATCCTAACGAAGCATTTACACTATTGAAAGATCGGTTCAGGGCATCAAAATCGCCACCATGATGTTCATGCTCATGTCCTTCTTCTGTTTCTTCATCATGATGTTCATGTTCTTCTCCGGCTTCGTGTGCCAAAGATTTCAAATTACGATTATCAAAACGCAATCCTGCCTGCAAAACACTTGTTCCCCATTCGTAATTCACCGTTCCAAAAACACCAAAATCATTCGTAGTAGCATCCGGAATCAAATATTCTTCTCCACGGTTTTTATTGGTTTGGTGCATTCCCTGAATTCCTAAAACCGTTTCAAAACGACCTAGTTTAGGCAAATGGTATTTTGCATTGTAATTATAGGTATTCAACAACATGTCTAAAGAAGCCTCATTGCCATTTTCATATTCCATACGGTTGTTAGAAATATAACCTAAATCGACATCTAATTTTGAATTGCCAAAATAAATCACATTATTCAAACTCAATAAATGATTGTACACTTCCTGACGGGGAGATTCAGGATCTTTACTGTAAGTTTGCTCCGCCAGACCTTCTTCGGGAATTCCTAAATCCAGTTTATTAAAATTGTATCGGACAACAGTAGAAAATTTGCTGTTATTGTATCCTATTCCGGTTTTAAAATCGGTTTCATTGTAACGGCTATTAGTCACCCGGTCTCCCTGTCCGGATTTATAATCAGAATGCGTATTGTGAGTTCCTCTGGCTAAAAATTTCCAGTTATCTGTTGATGTTTTCAGTCCCACTGAAGCATTGCTTCCCAATGTATTGCTGAAATACTTCTGATTAAAGTTAGCCTTAAAAGTATGCGCATCGGCAAATTTTTCAGGATTAAAATACAAAACCCCTCCCATAGCATCCGAACCGTATAATAACGAAGCCGGTCCTTTGATAACCTCAACACTTTCGATTCCGGCATCATTTAATCCCAAACCATGCTCCGCCCCAAACTGCTGGTTTTCGATACGAACACCCTGTGAATACACTAAAACACGATTCCCACTCAAACCACGAATTACCGGTTTACCTATCGAAGTTCCTGTCGAAATTTGTGAAACTCCCGGAATTGTTGCCAAACCTTCAATCAAAGTAGAAGTCCCTTTTTGCTGTAAACTTTCAATACTTTCATGTTCTACTTTCATTACGTTTTGCGACTGCATTTTATTAAAAGGAGTAGAAACAATTACCTCGTCAATCTCCAGAATAGCATTTTCCATTTGGATATTCACAATGGTATTTTTAGTGAGTTTTTCAATCCATTGATTTATAGTCTTAAAACCCACATAAGAAAAAGCGATTCTGAAACTTCCGTTAGGCAAATTTTTAAAAGCGTATTTTCCATCAGCATCAGTAGTAGTTCCTTTGTGCAATTCCGGAATATAAACAGAAGCCCCAATAATAGGTTGATTTGAAATATCGGTTACGATTCCTGAAACGGTATTTTGAGCCTGCAACATAGCCGAAACGCCCAGAAACAGGGCTATTATATATTTTTTCATTGAAAATGATTGTTGTGTTTTACAAAAAGATGAAGCCAAGTAGATATCCGTTATCACCACGGACAAAACGAATTTAACAGATTAGCACTGATGACCAAAAAGATTTCATACAGATTAAATCTGTATTTATCCGTTATATCAGTATAATCTGTGGGCTGAAATTTTATTTAGCAATTAGCTTAATTAATAAAAAAAGTGTTTTACACAAAATATGGAGGACCGCGGTGAGCAAACAAACTCCCTGAGAAGGAAAAAATTTCTTTTGGATTAGTAGCGAAAAAAGGAATCGCCCGGAAATCAGAAAAGAAATGGTAACTTATAAATTTTGGATACAAACAACTCCCAAAAGCAAACTGACAAATGGCACAATGCTCAACTATTTTGTGCTCATGAGTGAGTTCTGACTTATTCCTTGTGGAATCGTGCTGGCAGAATTTATGAGAAAGTTGTTCTTCTAAATGCTCATAACTATGAAAAGACTGGAACAGTACCGAGAACAATACTACTATCGCAAGTATGACACTATATTGAATTTGCTTTCTTTTCATTGGTTGCAAAGGTAAGCTGTGGGATTAAGAAATCCAAGGTGGGCTGATTTTGATTTTTATTCAAAACGTTTTTTGAAAAATTTGTAAGAATATTTTAATATATTTGAAATGCTTTTTAGAGAAAAGAATTCCCATAGATTAAATATTTTTCCACCTTTATAAGTTGTATATGTTATCAATTAGCTATCATTGTCTATGTTACAAAAAATTCACATTAGTTTATAATAAATCTAAACAAATTATTTATAATTTTGCACTATGAACCAAATTAAAGAAATACAAATAACCAATGCTCAATTACTTGCAGATTTTATTTTGCAAGAATATGGCTCTATGTCACATTTAAAACTTCAAAAATTAATCTATTATTGTGATGCTTATCATTTAGCTTATTTCGACAACCAACTGGTTGAGCAACAGTTTGAAGCTTGGGTTCATGGTCCAGTATGCAGGGAAGTTTACAATAATTTAAAAGATACTTCATTATTATATTCTGACATTTCAATAGATTTAAAAGGTTCTAAATATGATCCCAAAAATGAGCTTACAAAAATCATAACAAGTAACCAATTTGAACTAATTAAAGATGTTCTAGATGAGCTTACAACTTGGACTGGATTAGAATTAGAAGATGCAACTCATAATGAATTACCATGGATTGAAGCCAGAAAAGGTTTTTCACCAGCCGAAAGGTGTACTAATGAAATTTCCAAAGAAACTATGAGAGTTTTTTATAAAGAGGAAATCAATGCCTAGTTTTAGGAAAGACAAACAAAAATCAATAATAAAATCCACTTTAGAATCTAAGAAATCTGTAAATGATAGTTCTGAAAATTTCAAAGTATCATTTCAATTTATTGACACTTCACAAAAATTTGGCTCAACTTTTAAAGATTGGCAAAAAAGTGGATTATTAGCTAAAATGTTAGAATGTTTTAGCGGTTACTGTTGTAATCAATTATTACAGCAAGTTGATGGAGATAAGTTTTCAATTTACGGAAACTTTCCACCAAAAGACAAGACCTTATTTTCTTTTCCTGAATTTGTTCCTGAAGATGCTAACTGGGCGAGAATCCATATAACCGGAAAAGTTGTTGTAATTGGACATATAGTAAAGGACACTTTTTATGTTGTCTTTCTAGACAAAACACATAAATTTTGGTTAACTAAAAGAATCACTGACAACTAAAAAATAACTACAGCAAATACTTGCGCTAAATTTTGATTCTTCTCAATGGCTTTCAAAAAAAACGCAAAAAACTCCAAAAAATGAGATTGAAAAAGCGTTATGATTAATGAACTCAGTATTATCAGGAAAAATCAAATGAACATGGAAACTAAAAGCTGGAAAGAAATTAAAGATACTGTTTACGGTGAAAAAGGAACCGGAAGACGCGACGAACTGGAACGGGATTTTGAAGGTTTTAAAATTGGTCTGCAATTAAAAAAAGCCCGTGAAGAAAAACATCTTACCCAAACAGAACTTGCTGAACGCATTGATAAAAAACGAGAATATATTTCCAGAATTGAAAATAACGGAAGTAACTTAACACTAAAAACGCTTTACGACATTGTAGAAAAAGGTTTTGGCGGAAAAGTTACTATCAATATTGAAATCTAAAATTTTCACAAAAAACATAAAAAAACCTTCCCCTGACCATTCAGATATACACAAACGTTAGCGCTGCATTGCATTCTGTGCCCAGCAAGATGTGATTGCTTCGCTGCGCTCGCAATGAATTTAACCCATAAAAAAAGCTTCTCAATCGAGAAGCTTTTCAGTTTATAGTTATTTAGTAATTACACTAAGTTGTTCGCTACTAAATATTCAGCAATTTGAATCGTATTAGTTGCAGCACCTTTTCTTAGGTTATCAGCAACAATCCACATGTTCAGGGTATTTGGTTGAGATTCGTCTCTTCTGATTCTACCTACAAACACATCATTTTTACCCTGGGCAAAAAGTGGCATTGGGTATTCAAACTCTTTTAAATTATCCTGAACCGTAACACCATCTGTTTCAGAAAGAATGTTTCTTACTTCGTTTACATCAAAATCATTTGAAAATTCCACGTTTACAGCCTCAGAGTGTCCACCTACGATTGGCACACGAACCGCAGTAGCCGTAACTGCAATAGTGTTATCGCTTAAGATTTTTTTAGTTTCGCGAACTAATTTCATCTCCTCTTTAGTGTATCCGTTTTCTTCAAAAACATCACATTGAGGAATTGCGTTGCGGTGAATTTGGTATTTGTAAGCCATATCTCCGTCAATTCCGGCATATTCGTTTTCTAATTGTTTTACTGCTTTCACACCCGTTCCGGTGATAGACTGATAAGTAGAAACGATAACTCTTTTTACATTGTATTTTTTATGTAAAGGCGCTAAGGCCAAAACCATCTGGATTGTAGAACAGTTTGGGTTAGCAATGATTTTGTCTTCTTTTGTTAATTGGTCTGCGTTAATTTCCGGAACAATTAATTTTTTAGTTGGATCCATTCTCCAGGCAGAAGAGTTGTCTACTACGGTGGTTCCTGCAGCAGCAAATTTTGGCGCCCACTCTAATGAAGTATCACCTCCTGCTGAGAATAAAGCAATTTCCGGTTTCATATCTACAGCAGTAGCTAATCCTACTACTTTATAAGTTTTCCCTTGAAATTCCATTTCTTTTCCAACTGAACGCTCAGAAGCTACAAGAATTAATTCGTCATTAGCAGTCACAAAATTTCTTTCTGCCAATACCTGTAACATTACTTCTCCAACCATACCGGTTGCACCAACAACTGCTATTTTCATATCTATATCTTTAGTTTTGTCTTTAGTTTTATTTTAAAAATCAAATTTCGAACTGCAAAAGTAATTAATATTCAAAGGAAAACAAGCGCGTTCACAAAAAGTAACAAAAAGTTATAAATATAACAAAAATAGAAAAACCATCCGCCGCAGCGGATGGTTTAGTTGAACATATAGTGAAGCGGTATTATCTTTTCTCTTTCAGCAAATCTCTAATCTGGATAAGCAATTCTTCCTGAGTAGGTCCGGCCGGTGGCGGTGGAGCAGCAGCAGCTTCTTTCTTTTTAGTTTGCTCGTAAGCCTTCAGCACTAAAAAAATACAAAAGCCGATAATTACAAAATCAAAAACCGTTTGAATGAAAGCTCCGTAATTAATGGATACTTCAGCAATTCCGGGTGCTATTTCGGCTCCATTTTCAACAACTGCCGGAGTACCTTCCTGCAGCACTATTTTTAAATTCTTAAAATCTACTTTACCTAATAACAGACCTATTGGAGGCATTAAAACATCATTAGTAAAAGAGGTTACTATTTTTCCAAAAGCTCCACCAACAATTACGGCTGTTGCCAAAGTTACTATTTCACCTTTCATCAAAAAGGCTTTAAAATCACTAAAAAATCCCATAGGTATCTTTGTTTTAAAATTGAACTTGATTGAAAATCTAAATTAACATATTTTTTAACAAAAAAAGCATTTTAAACTAAAAAATAAACTATCGATAGAATATCCGCTTGACTCTCTGAGAGATACTCGTTAAAACCTCATAAGGAATCGTATTCAGTTTCTGAGCGATATAGGAAACCGTTGGGCTTTCGCCAAAAATTATTACATCGTCGCCTTCTGCACAATCAATTTCAGTTACATTTACCATTAACATATCCATACATACGCTTCCTAAGATGAATGCTTTCTGATCTTTAATGGTTACAAACCCCACTCCATTTCCCCAGGCTCTCGAAATCCCATCGGCATAACCTATAGGTATAGTAGCCACCTTAGTCTGTTTATCAGCCATAAATCTACGACCATAACCCACACTATCACCAGCCGGAATAATTCTTATTTGAGAAATAATGGATTTTAATGTCCCTACATTTTCTAATTCTTTTTGTTCATTTTCATCATTTGAAACACCATATAAGCCAATACCTAAACGAACCATATCAAATTGCGCTTCAGAAAAATTACTGATTCCCGATGTATTTAAAATATGACGAATAGGATTAATTTCTAACTCTGTCATTATTTTGGCTGATAGTTTATCAAACAATTGTATTTGAGATTTAGCAAAATCAGAAAATTTTGGATCATCACTGGTAGCCATGTGCGACAGAATGCTTTGCACTTTAACCGTTGCATTTCCTTTTAATGTTGCAATCAATTCGTCTACTGTATTTTCTTCAAAACCCAAACGATGCATTCCTGTATCAACTTTAATGTGAATAGGAAAATGCTGCAGATTTTTTTGTTTGGCGATTTTAAGAAAAGCCTGCAAACCTTTTATACTATAAATTTCAGGCTCTAATCTATGCTGAATAATAGCTGAAAAACTGGTGCTTTCAGGATTTAGAACCATAATAGGCAATTTGATTCCGCCGTTTTTCAACGAAATTCCTTCATCGGCGAAAGCCACACCTAAATAATCCACTTTATGATGCTCGAGTAATTTGGCAATTTCGAGTCCGCCATTCCCATAACTAAAAGCTTTGACCATCACCATGATTTTTACGTTAGGTTTTAGCTTTGATTTAAAAAAGTTCAGATTGTAGCTAATCGCATTCAGATTGATTTCCAGAACAGTTTCATGGGTTTTTTCTTCTAATAAAGCTACGATTTCTTCAAACTGGAACGAGCGCGCTCCTTTTATCAAAATGCTTTCATTGGAGAAATCCAGCTTGTCAAAATTGGCAATAAAATCGGCAGTATTTTTGAATGTAATACAATTTGAAAATTGACCTTTAAACTCCGAAATAGTTTCTCCAATTCCGATTACCCGATTGATTTTATTCGAAATAATCAACTGCGCTACCTTTGCATACAATTGTTCATTAGGAAAACCACTTTGAAAAATATCGGAAAGAATGACTGTTTTCTTCTTAAATTTATTCTGACTTTCCAAAACGTCCAACGCTATTTTTAAAGACTGAAAATCCGAACTGTAACTGTCATCAATAATACTGCAATTGTTAATACCGTTTTTTACTTCCAGACGCATCTCTACCGGAAACAGCATTTCCATGCGCGATTGAATAACGCTGTTTTCATAACCAAAATACAGCAATACCATTAAACTGGAAACAGCATTTTCGACAGAAGCTTTATCAATAAAAGGAATTTTTAACTGGTAATTATTGTTTTTATAGGTATAGAATAATGTTGTTTGTTGGTTTTCAGTTTCTTTTCTAAATATAAAAACATCGGCATTCTCTTCTTTATAGCTCCACGAAAAAGGATTTGTTTTTGCAGAAATATATTTTTCAACTTCGTTGTGTTTTTGGTAAATCAAAACTACTGCGTTTTGAAACAACAACATTTTTTGTTGGATTTTTTCTTCTAAATTGGTGAATCCTTCATCGTGTGAAGAACCAATATTGGTCAAAACACCTATAGCAGGTCTGATGATTTTTTCCAGTTTATCCATTTCGTTCACGGTAGAAATTCCCGCTTCAAAAATTCCTAAATTGTGCTTTTCATTAATTGCAATTACCGACAAGGGAACGCCCACCTGTGAATTGTAACTTTTAGGACTTCGAATTACGTTATAATCAGGACTTAAAAGAAAATTAAGCCATTCTTTCACAATGGTTTTTCCATTACTACCCGTTAAACCAATAATTGGAAAATGAAAAAGACTGCGGTAATAAGCGGCAAATTGTTGCAACGCCACGAGCGTATTTTCGACAATTAAAAAGTTTGCCCGATTTTCGCAATCTTCAGGAATATGGGTAACAACAAAATTCTGAACTCCGTTATCAATTAACTCATTGATATAATGATGGGCATTATTATTAGGTCCCGTTAAAGCAAAAAACAGGGTGTGTTCGTTATTTTGCAACGACCGGCTGTCAATTGAGATATTATCAACAGCTGTTTCGGAATTTATGCCAATCCATTTGGCATTTAGGATAGTAATACTCTTTTTAATTGATATACTCATGGATTTAAAATAGGCTTAAAAAACTATGTTTCTTCAAAAGTAAGACTTCTTTTTAAATTGAAACCACACAGAGAGCGTTAAAAATAAGAGCACAGAATAATTCGGGTCTTACAAAACAATCTCTTTTTACAAGATTCGTTATATTTGTGAAACTAAGCTATTTTACAATGCCAAAAAAAATATTTTCTTCCTTTTCTTATGTATTCCATCCGGTTTTTATCCCGATTTACGCTACGTTATTTTATCTTTTTTCGAACCATTCTTATTTTCTGAATAAAGAGAAATACCTTGTTTTGCTGGAAGTAACAACGATTACTTTTATAATTCCTGTATTATTTTTTTTTCTGCTACGTTTAACCGGAAAAATTAATTCGATAATGGCTGCTGAGTTATCAGAACGAAAATTGCCATTAGTTATTCAGTGCTTTCTCATTATTCTGTTGGTTCGAAAAAGCATTACCTTAGAACGTTATCCTGAACTTCATTTCTTTTTCCTGGGAGCCTTAATGAGTACATTAATCGCTTTAATCCTTCTGTTTTTCAATAAAAAAGCCAGTTTACACATGATGGCACTAAGTGCTTTGACGCTCTTTGTATTTGGATTCAGCATACACAATCATAATCCAAACACTTTAATGATTATTCTTCTGGTTTTAATGAACGGTTTTGTTGCCTCCTCCCGACTGGTTATGAAAGCACACACTCCTATGGAACTGATTATTGGAGTACTTTTAGGCAGTATTCCGCAAATATTTTTACTTTTTTTGTGGTTATAAAATATAGAAAATCACTCCAACACTTAGAGCTTTCATATCTATTTTCTGACCATCAACTTCGGCGGACTTAAATATTGGATTTAAGCCATAATAAGCATACACATTTAAAGTATTGTATCCCGCAGACAAATACAATCCATATAAAAATTTATTAAAATCAGCATTATTGGTAATCACTGTTTTGCCCTGATTAACCTTAAGTACTGATTTGCTATAGGCAAGATAACTGAATTTCATGCCGCCATAAATCCTCCAGAACTTATAACTTTCATAAGTAGAGGTTCTCCATCTGAACTCAATAGGAACATCAATTAACAGCTGCTTGAAATTATTTTTATCAAAATCCAAATCGGAATCCAAAACAGTATAGACCGCATCCTGTGCTGTTCCTGTAATTCCTATGTTTTGATTGTAATTGTTGTAACTGACTCCTAAACCTGTTGCAAAAGCTTTAGTTCGGGTTTTATTAATGGGCATATCTCTCAAAAAACCACCTGAAATACCGATAGAAAATTTTTGTTGTTTTACTCCTGCCGGTTTTTGCTGCAGTGTATTATAATTGAAACCAAAGTAAAACTGATCTTCCCGATACAACGAATCCACTTTTATTTCCTGTATTTCAGGTTTAGTTTGTATTTCTTCCTGTGCAAAAGCACTAAAAAAGGGCAACAATAGCAAAACACTTAAAAATAATTTTTCTCTAAACTGGTTTTGAAGTAGATTCATAGGTTTGTTGTTTTTTTAAATGCATTACAAATATAATTGTTTCATAGCAGTAACGATTTATTAAACAAAAAAGGAGCAAAAAAATTGCTCCTTTATATATGATATGTCTGTCTGCTAATCAGACTAAACAGAGAAATAAGCTACAGTGACACCGATACCAACGGATTTTTATAACTTTTATAAATTATAATCTGCGGTAATCAGCTACTATTTATTTTTGATTTCCTCTAATTCCTCTTTCAAGACCTCTTAATTCGGCTAAACCTCTTAAGCGACCAATTGCAGAATAACCCGGATTCATTTTCTTATCTAAATCATCCAGCATCTGGTGACCGTGATCGGGACGCATTGGCAATCGGTAATCCGGACGACCATTAGCGATTCTTTTATCTTGTTCTTCCACAATGGCTTTCATCACGCCGTACATATCCACATCGCCATCTAAATGATCTGCTTCGTAGAAGTTTCCTTCTGCATCACGTTTTGTTGCTCTTAAATGGATAAAGTTGATACGGTGACCTAAACGCTGTACCATTCCTACCAAATCATTGTCTTCTCGTACGCCATAAGAACCGGTACAAAAACACAGTCCGTTACTTTTGCTATCCACAACTTCAATCAATTGCTTGGCATCAGCCTCAGTACTTACAACTCTTGGTAATCCTAAAATCGCATAAGGCGGATCATCCGGGTGAATGGCCATTACAATTCCTGCTTTTTCAGCTGCCGGGATAATTTCTTTCAGGAATGCATAAAGATTGTTTCTCAATTCGGCATCGCCTATTTCAGCATAATCGTCTAATGCTGTCTGCAATTGCTCTACTGTATAGCCTTCTTCAGCACCTGGTAATCCTGCAATAATATTTTTAACCAATAATGTTTTTTGGTCTTCGTTCATCGCTTCGAAAACCTTCGTTGCTTTAGCGATTTCTTCAGCAGTATAATCGTTTTCAGCACCTTTTCTTTTTAGCAAAAACAATTCGAAGGCAGCAAATTCCATACGGTCAAAACGCAAAGCTTTAGAACCATCTTCTACTTCGAAAGCCAAATCCGTTCGGGTCCAGTCTAAAACCGGCATAAAATTATAACACACAGTATCAATTCCGCAGGCACCTAAATTAGCAATGCTTTGACAATAGTTTTCAATGTATTTTTTATAATCGCCTTTTCTGGTTTTGATGTTTTCGTGAACCGGAATACTCTCTACAACTGACCATGTCAATCCAGCGTCTTCAATTTCTTTTTTTCTTTTTTGAATTTCTTCCACAGTCCAAACCGTTCCGTTTGGAATATGATGTAAAGCTGTCACAATTCCTGTAGCACCAGCCATTTTAATATGAGAAAGAGGCACAGAATCTTTTGGTCCGTACCATCTCCAGGTTTGTTCTATTCCCATTATTTTTTATAAGTTATTTATATTAAACACCACTATACGCTAAAAACCCTCCATCAACAGCAACAACAATTCCCGTTACAAAACGAGAAGCAGGATTACAAAGCCATAATAAAGTGCTGTCTAAATCACTTGGTTCACCAAATCTTCCCATTGGAGTTTGCGAAAGGATTTTATTTCCTCTTTCTGTCAGGCTACCGTCCTGATTAGTTAATAAAGTTCTGTTTTGTTCTGTAAGGAAAAAACCCGGTGAAAGTGCATTGACACGAATTCCTTCTTTAGCAAAATAAACCGACAGCCATTCTGTCAAATTACTGATTGCCGCTTTAGCAGCACTGTAGGCCACCACTTTTGTCAAAGGATGAAAAGCACTAACTGAAGATATATTAAGTATGCTACATCCTTCTCTTCCGATCATATCAGCAGCAAAAACCTGAGTTGGTAATAAAGTACCAATAAAATTCAAATCGAATACAAAGCGCAAACCTTCGGTATCTAAACCAAAGAAAGTTTGTAATCCTTCTGCTTTATTTTCTCTGTCGAAAGATACATCAGAACTTGTTCCTTTTGGGTGATTTCCTCCAGCACCATTAATTAAAATATCAACTAATCCTAAACTTTCATTAATTGCTGCATGGGCTTTTCTTAAACTGGCTTCGTCACAAACATCGGCAGAAACACCAATTGCTTTTCCGCCTTCATTATTGATTTCTTCAGCTAATTTTTGGGCTTTCGCCAAATCTCTGCCTAATATAGCTACTTTAGCACCTTGTTTTACTAATGCTCTTGTAAATCCTGCACCTAATACGCCGGCGCCTCCTGTTATTACAACTACCTTATCTTTTAGTCCTGTAATTATGTCCATTCTCGTTTATTTGTTAGTTTGTAGCGAAACTACAAAAAAAGATTTATTTATTTCTTTTAATCGTTATTTTAAGGGGGTTAGCTAACATTTTCGCCTGTTTTTGTAATAAAGTATCCCAATCAGCTTCATTAGCAATTTGTCCGCTTTTCTGCCAGGCAAAACCAGCGTAATAAGTCAATTGATTGTTTTTTGGTTTGCCAATTACTAATAAGTTACTCTGATCTTTTTCAGTGGAAACATTTGCAAAAGCCTCTTTTACCACCTTCGGATTCAACACAATTCCTTCTCCTAATAAATTTCCATCGATAGTTTCTGTATGACGGAACCAGCCTTCTTTTTTGTTGATTTTCACTTCGCCTTCATTGTCATGCAAAGTTATTCCTGTTGTAATATTAGGAAGTGCTTTATTAACATCCATGGTTATTTCGAACTTAGAAAAATTCGAACCTAAATCTAAAGAAATCCTTTTGGTTTCCTTAACTTCATAAGGGCTATAAGGAGCATAACTCAATTCAAAAACAGTGCGTAATGGTCCAACTGCAATAGTTTTATAACTGACAAAGTTTTTAGAAACGGCTAAATTGTTATTTTCCCAAATTCCCGTTCCTCCGGTGCCGCGACTGGCACCTACATGATACGGGTCATAACCCTCACCATGATCAATATGGTAATAACCTCCCTTTTTTACATTCTCAGCATACCATTTGTTGATGATGGATTTATCTGTTCTTTTTAACCAAAGATCAATTCCGCTGCTGAGTGTTCCTTCAGGACGTTTTTCTTCTGTTCTTTTCTGGGCATCCGGACCATACGTTCTAAAAGCTACCTTATCATTTTCCCAGGCATAATCATCCGTTCGCTCCGGTACAAAACGGGAATAGGTTGTAATTGTGCTTTCCGGCAAAGCAGTAGTTTCATCAAAAACAATTTCATAATTTACTTTTGCTTTAGCGGGAACCTCAGTTTCAAATAACAGCTCATCCTGAATTCCGTCCTGATTATAATCAATCCATTGTAAAACAATAAATTCAGAGTTTCCTTCTTTTTTAATTCGTAAATCCTTAGTTTGATTTCCTTGTAACAAGTCTGAAAGTGATTTACCCGATATAGAAACAATCTCCGTACGTGAGAAATCGAGCTTATTTTTTACCGTAATTTTAGCAGTTGTATTTTGGGCATTGACCAAAATTGGAAAAGATAAAAACACTAATAAACACCCAAGTATTACAGTAATATAATTCTTCATAGTTTTAACATTGTTTAATTTTAACAAAATTCACACCTGTTTATTCACCTTGGACAAATTAGTGCAACTCGTGTCAGTAATTATTTTTTCAAAGGCTGAATCCCTTCCAATGTAGGTTTTACAGCAATGATATTTCCTTCTTCATCAAAATACAAACGGTCAATACATACTTCTCTGTTAAATCCGGCAGCACGTCCCATTGTAATTCCTTTTGGAATCGTAAAACGATGATATACTATGTACCATTCATCAGTTCCAGGAATCTGGATCACAGAATTGTGTCCCGTTCCGTAAATTCCCAGCGAAGGATCTTTAGCCAGTATCAGATTATTTTTGGGTATCGTAAAATTACCCAATGGAGAATCAGAAGTAGCATAACGCACTCTGTAATTTTCGCTTCTGGTATCATCCTGTGACCATAAAAAGTAATATTTTCCTTTTCTATAAAACACCTCTGTTCCTTCTCTAAAAGTCCCATCGGGTTTTAAAACCGTGAGTGTATTCTCTTTCAGCGAAACCATATCGTCGTTTAATTCGGCTCCTACCATAAAACCATTGCCCCAGTACAAATAACTTTTTCCTGACACAGGATCATTAAAAACATCCGGATCAATTACCTGCCCTCTTGTAATTCCGTTTGGCTTAGTGGCTATTAATGGTTTTCCAATATCAGTAAAAGGACCTTCTGGATTATCACTTACTGCCACGCCAATTTTTGCTTCACCGGTATAATAAAAGAAATACTTGTATTTCCCATCTATTTTTTTCTCGGCTGCTGCAGGTGCCCATGCATTTTTATCAGTCCAGGAGACATCTTTTTTAAAATCCAGAATCACACCATCATCTGTCCAGTCTACCAGATTAGCGGATGAAAAACTCTTGAAATAATAACCACTCCAGCTATCAAAACCATCGCTGGTAGGATACAGATGAAAACGTTTGTCTTTATTAGAATACAAAATTTCCGGATCAGCATAATATCCCGCTAATGCCGGATTGTTTCTGACTGCAACTTCAACATCATAAGATGCTTTTGTTAAACCTTCCAACTCAAAATCGTATTTTACAGCTTCTTTTGAAAAATCCTGAGGTGCTGACGGACTAACTAACACTCCAGCATTAGTTTTAAACTCAGGATTGAAATGTGTTAAATCAGTTCCGTTTTTTACCGGAAGCAGGATTTTTTTATTCTCAGCATCAATAATAACATTATTTTGCTTTACAGCTTCTGATTTTGTTTTTAGAATTTCTTCATTTGGAGTCCATCCAAACTTTGCTATTAAAGCATCAGCTTCCGTTTTAGTAATAGGTAAAACTGTTCCGTGTCTTGGATGAAAATCCATGGAAACATTCTCATCGATTACTTTGAAATTTTTTAAATCCGTTGAAGAAGTAAACTGATATTTCCCTTTTCTGTACATATCATACATTAAAATATAAGTATCCGAATTGTTTAGTTTAAAAACCCCGGAACCTTCAACCGATTCATTGGTTTGATCCACATACCTCTCTTGTAATACATATCCAGATGTTAATTTATCCGAAACAGCCACTTTAATTCCTTTGTCTTTTTCATCTTCGGTTTTCATAAACAAATGGAATTTTCCATCTTTTTCAATAATATCGGCATCAATACAAGAACGATTTATCGGACTGTAAAACAATTGTTGTGGCGCAGTTTCTAAGGCGGTAAAATCTTTATTAGCATATGCATAATAAACAATATCTGTCCCACCCGGCTGCAACATCGAGAAATACACCATATATTTCTTAGCCTTAGTATCATAAATAGTTTGTGGTGCCCAAACTCTTTTCACATCTTTGAAATTCTCAAAAACTTTTGAAACATCCACTTTTGAAGAAGTCCAATTGACTAAATCGGCTGATTTTAAAAGTACAATAGCCTGGTTTTCCCAGCCGTTAGTTGTTTGCAAATCGGTAACCGTCATATAAAAAGTACCATCAGCACCTCTTAAAATATGCGGATCACGAACTCCTCCGGTTGTACTAATTGTTTCAGATGCAATTACAGGCTGATTGCCATTGAGAGCATAAAAATTATATCCGTTGTTACTTATAGCAAAACGAATGGCCTCATCTGTTTTGGCATTTCCTGTGAAATACACAAAAAGGTAAGCACTGTTATTTTCTTTTACTACTGTTTTTTTAGTACTGCTACAAGAAGAAAACAGTACTAAAATCAGACTTACTGAAATTATTAAAAAGGCAGATTTTATTTGTTTCATAGGTAGTAACTATAACGCCTTGGAGCAATTATCCTGATAATCCCGTCCAAGGCGTTAATTATATTATTTAGTAGAATTCATTAAACTCAATGTATAACTATAGCTGTATTTAGGAGCTCTAAGTAAATATTGCGAATGCGGATAAGCACCCCAGCTCGTATCGCCTCCTACTCCGCGTTGTGCTAAATCGACATGTACATATACCTTGTCTTGCGGTTTCACATCATTAGTATGACGTTGATTTTTGGCTTTTCCAGGATCTAAAGATTCTGTCGAAACATTTAAACTACTAAATCCTAAAGTCTGTTCCCCGGTAATTTTCAATCCTAAACCTTTGCTGTTTTGCAAAGAAAACCAACGTGTATCTGTTTTATAACCACATTCCTGTGGACGAATGTATTCCCATACAAACTGATTTGCTACTTTGTCTTCATAAGTCCCCACGAAAGAAGCCGTTTTTCTATCGGAATAATTTTCTAAGGGCCCACGACCGTAGTAACTTAAATTCTCAAAAGCACCCGGAAGCTCTACTCGCATTCCAAAGCGTGGCAATTCCGGTAAATTTTTATCAGTCATATCAATGCTGGCTGTGACTTTAATTTCGCCATTATTCTGGATCAGATAATTCACTGTGTAAGGCGCATTGGCTCCAGCTAAAACATATTGAACATCAATAGGTAATCCTAAATCGGTTTGTTTCCCTACCGTAACCGATTGTACTTCCGGATTCAAATGAGCATCTTTCCAAATGGCTAATTTCTCCGGCATTTTGTTTCCAAAATCATTATCTGTTGGTGCTCTCCAGAAATAAGGCGTTGGGAAATGTGTGATAATTTCAGCATTTTCAGCTTTAAAATTATAGCTTTTAATTTCTCCTTTAGCCAAATCAAAAGTACCGGCAATTGTTTTAGTCTCAAAAGACAATTCATTGCCTTTTTTCCTGATTTTTAATTCCTTCTTTTTAGCTATTTCGGCTGTTTTTTCTGCAAAGAAATTTCCTTTTCCAATAGCAAATTGCTCTCTGGCAATTTCATGATTCGCCGGAACTAAATCTGTTGCTATTTTTGTATAAGCATAAACATTTAAGAAATATTCTCCGGTCTCAGTCAAGGCTTCAATTGGCAAATCCAGCGTTGTACTTTTCTCAGGAGCGCAATCTACATCGAATGTTTTCTTCTGGATTACCTGACCGTTTTTAATCAATTCAAATTTGAACTGATATTGATTTAAGTTCGTATAATGAAAAATATTCTTGATTGTCAATTGGTTTGTCACCTTCAAACTAAACAAAATATCCTGATATACTTTTTTCACTTCTGCCAATCCCGGATGTGGCATTCTATTGGCACTCACCAAACCATTGGCACAAAAGTTATCATCATTTTGCAAATCTTTCCCTCCTAAATCACCTCCGTATGCATAGAAGACGGTTCCGTTTTTATCCTGAGTTTTAATACCCTGATCCACCCAGTCCCAGATAAATCCACCCTGCATGTGCGGACTGCTGTTGATGATATCGAAATATTCCTGAAAATTTCCGTTAGAATTTCCCATCGCATGTGAGTATTCACACATAATAAAAGGTCTGGGTTTATCTGCAGCTGCATATTCTTTCATGTATTTGATACTTGGGTACATTGGCGCCACAATATCTGTATTTGGGTTTTCTTTAGATTGTTCAAATTGTACCGGTCTCGAAGTATCTCTGTTTTTCAACCATTTGTAAGCTTCATAAAAAACAGGACCATTAGCACATTCGTTACCCATTGACCAAATAATAATCGAAGGATGATTTTTATCAGCTTCTAACATACGCTTAATGCGATCCAAATGCGCAGGAGCCCATGCCGGAACATATGCCGGATGAATATTTTCGTCTAATGATTTTTGCCCATCAACTCCCATTCCATGCGTTTCAATATTAGCCTCGTCTACTAAATACATACCATACTCATCACATAATTCATATAAATACGGGTCATGCGGATAATGACTCATTCTGATAGCATTGATGTTATTTTGTTTCATCAATTCCAAGTCTCTGCGCATCGTTGGTCTGTCAGGTGCATGTCCTTTGGTTTCATGATGATCGTGAATGTTTACGCCACGCACTAACATTACTTTTCCGTTTACCAAAAGTTGGGCATTTTTAATTTCCACTTTTCTAAAACCTGCTTTGCGATAAATCACTGAATTTTCGGCAGGATTAGCAGTTTCTAATTTGATAATATAACTGTACAAATAAGGCGTTTCTGAACTCCATTTATTCACGTTATTAATCGTCGAACTAAAAACAACTTCCTTCGTTGCATTGGTCACCTTCTTCGTTTCACTGTACACTTTTTTGCCTTGAGCATCTAATAAAGTCAAACTTAGATTGGCATTTTTAATTTTATTTTGCTGAAAAGCTCTTAACTGAACAGTTGTTTTAAAAAGCCCATTGGTATAATTTTCGTCCAAATCGGCATTTACAAAATAATCCCAAATAGTTAATTTAGGAGTCGCCTGCAAATAGACATCTCGCTCAATACCGCTCAAACGCCAAAAATCCTGATCTTCTAAATAACTGCCGTCGTGCCAGCGAAACACTTGTACCGCCAAAAGATTTTCTCCTTTTTGTAAAAAGGAAGTGACGTCAAATTCGGCTGCTGTTTTGGAAGCTTTGGTCATCCCCACTTCTTTGCCATTTAAAAATATGCGTGCATATCCCGAAATAGAATTGAAATGTAAAAGCACCTCTTTGCCCGACCAGTTTTCCGGCACTGTGAATGTTTTACGGTAACTCCCTACCGGATTGTAAGTGTTGTCTACAAAAGGGGGATTCTTTGGAAAAGGATACACAATGTTAGTATAAATTGGAATATCATAACCTTCCATTTCCCAGTTTGAAGGTACCGGAATATTTTTCCAGCTTTTATCATCTAAGTTTGCTTTGTAAAAATCCAGCGGACGATCGGCTGGTTTTTTAACAATGTTAAACTTCCAATCGCCATTTAAACTTTGATAATAAGCCGATGCTTCCGGTTTATTTTTAGTCGCCATAGCTTCATTTTGATACAAAACAAAAGTAGCCCTCCCTGCTTCTTTGTTTCTGTCAACGATAGTTGGGTTTTCCCATTCATTTTGTTGCTGTTGTGCCGAAACTAACTGCACAGCTACCAGCAACGCTAACATAATTTTTCTTTTCATTCTCTTATTTTTTAGTGGTTTTTAGTGTTCTTTTTAATATTGTTTGTTCCGAATTAAAGGCATTTTTTTTAATTCCAAAACCTGAACCGGCTGTGGTGCTACCTTTGCCAATCCTTCTCCGTCGGTTTGAGTAACGTTTTGAGAAAAAATATGTAATTGTTTTTTGGTTGCCCAAAGTTCTTTATCAAAATTAGGTTCCCATTGTCCTACCGAATTTGGACTAACATCTTCTAATTGCCATTGTTTCTGTTTCAAATTGGCATAAGCCAAGGTAATTTTATTGGCTCTTTCTTCATCCCGATACAGTAAATACAACATCGATTTGTGTACTAAAATCTCCGGACGGGAAATAGGGATTCTTTTCGTTCCTCCTCCGCCTAAAGCAAATGTTTTATGATGAAAATCCGTATTGATTAAATTCCATTTTCCTTCTTTGAGATACACTACTTTGTATTGTGGCACCCCGTCATTATCCCAATAACTGGCAATATAAGGATTACCATTTTCATCAACAGTCATTGAAGTCTGATTGATTAAACTACTGTTTGGAGATACTTCCCAGGCAATTTCAGCAGTAGCTTTAGTGATAGGTAATTGGTATTTTTCTCCGGTTGATTTTTGCCAGGTTTGTCCGCCATCAGCTGAAAAAGCATAACAAATATCGTGATTTGTCGAAACATCCCAGCTTTCTCTCCAAACCCAGGAAAGATAAATCCCTTTTTCGCCTACGCAAATTTGCCAATAGGCTGAACGCTGATTTTCGCCATTAATTAAATTATTTTGTAACGCAGTCCATTTTTGAGTTTCAACATCATACACTTTCATAATCATATTTCCTCTTCCCGAAGCTCCCGAACGGTAACAAAACAATAATTTTCCATTGGGTAAATTATGGAATTCCGGATAGGTTACTTTAGCTTCATCCGTTCCGGTCATTGGCAATTCTTTTCCTAATTCGAGACTATACGGCTGTGTGCTTCTTGCATATCGCAAATGGGTATCATGATGATCCCAGCTTACATGTAAAAACCCTTTACTATCTATAGCAATGCTTATATCATTATGCGCATCTTTTACATTTCCAGCATAGGAAGTAACCACTACATCCCATTTTTGAGAATTCAGTTTACGCTTTGCCAGAACCATTTTTCCTTCCTGATTGTAATAAGCAGTGTATTGAATTCCTTTAAAAGTAGTGAGTGCTTTATTTCTAAAAATCACTGTATTTACAGAGTTATTACTCCAGCCCAAACCAATGTCGCTTACTTTAGTATTTATCTGCGCCAAAATTACAGCAGGAAAAAAAAGAATCACTAAAAGTAAGCCCTTAACAATGACTGCTACTTTATTACAATACATCTTCATATTTCTATTTTTTAGAAAATCTTATTTTCAATATCCAAAACCCTATTTTAGAATAAAATAGCAAATCTATTTTTTTTCAATATTATTTTTATGGACTAAATAACAAATGTATGTACAACACTAACAAAAACAAACCAGCACCTACCAGTTTATGATTTTATCTACCAGATGTAAACAATAATAGTTATTGAAAAAAGTATTGATAAAAAAAAGAAGTCCAAAACCATACTACCACACACCGGTTATTTATTTATATTTATACCCTCACATTTTTATTATGAAAATAATATCTATCAATAAAAGGCAGAATTTACCCAAATACAAACAAATTATCCTGTCTATTGAAGTATCAATAGCCGAAAAACGTCTAAAAAGAGGAGATAAACTGCCTTCTGTAAACAAAGTATCACTGGAATTCGGAATTTCCAGAGATACCGTTTTACTGGCTTATGACGAACTTAAAAAAAGAGGAATTATTTATGCTATTTTAGGCAAAGGCTATTATGTAAAAAGTGAGGACTTTAGTTTTGAGCAACGTATTTTTTTATTGTTTGATGAATTGAACGCCTTTAAAGAAGATCTTTACAATTCATTTCTGGAAACCATCAACAGAAATGCGCAAATTGATATTTTTTTCCACTATTTCAACCCGGAAGTTTTTAAAAAACTCATTCATGATAACAATGGCAATTATTCTAAATACATTATCATGCCTACCAATTTAGTTAATGCCGCTGCGATAATCAAAACATTACCTCCACAAGACGTATTAATTCTGGATCAGACTAATGCAGAATTAAAAAACTATCCATCCATACATCAAAATCACGCTAAAGACACTTTTAATGCTCTGGAGTCCGGGAAAGATAAAATTAAAAAATACCAAAAATTAATCTTGATTTTTTCCAGTTACAAACAACCTGTAGGAATGAAAGAAGGATTCATCGATTTTTGCAACAAACATGAATTTCATTACGATATCATTTCAAATTTTGAGCAAAACGAAATACAATCTGGCGATCTTTACCTCATTCCTGACGACCGTCATCTGGTAAATGTTATTGAGCAGGCCAAGGAGCAAAAACTAGTTATAGGCAAAGATTTGGGAATCATTTCCTACAATGATACTCCGCTAAAAAAAGTAGTAGCCGACGGAATAACTACTATTTCAACTGATTTTAAAGAAATGGGATGTGTTCTGGCCGAATTGATCTTAAAGCAAAGCAAAGAACAAATTGAGAATAAAAGCAGCCTGATTATGAGGAGTTCTTTGTAATTTTTTTTATGCTAAAAAACCTCGAAATCCTATCGTATTTCGAGGTCTTAATGCCTTTTTTATTTAATAGTGGTTTGAAAAAACAGAGAACTGATGAAAATTATTTACTTTTAGGCTCTTTAAGCATCATGAATTTTCTAATTTCAACATCTGAAATCTCAGGGTTTGCACCTTCCTGTCCGGCAACTAAAGCACCTACTGCGCAAGCATAGTTTAATGCTTTTTGAGGTGATTTCCCTTTGAGCAATTTCATGGTTAATGACGCTAAAAAAGAATCTCCGGCACCTACTGTATCCACCACTTTTATAAAGTAACCACTGTTATAATAGAACTTTACATCATAATACAATACCGCTCCAAATTCTCCTTTGGTTACACAAATGTGTCTGGCTTTTGTTTTCTCAGCTATAAATTTAATATTTTGTTCGAAAGAATTGTATGGAGAATCTAGTTCCCGACTTATTTCTCGTAATTCATCATCATTCAATTTGATAAAATCAGCTTTTGACATTAGCTCGATAAGCACTTCGGTAGTATAATAAGGAGCTCTCAGGTTGGCATCCAGTATTTTGTATTTTGCAACATCCAAAAGAGCATACAAGGTTTTTCTTGACACTTCGTCTCTACAAATCAAACTTCCAAAAACGAATGCATCTGCTTTTGAAACCAATTCCATCATTTCATCGGTCAGTTGGATTTTATCCCAAGCTGAAGGATACATAATATCATAAGAGGCATTTCCTTTTTCGTTAATCATGACATTAACCACACCGGTTTTGTAATCAGCTCCTTCCTGAATAAATTGAGTATCGCTCTGATGGTCTTGAATAAATTCTTTGATATCGGAACCATTTTCATCTACTCCCACCCGACTGATCATTGTGGTTTGAATGCCAAATGAATTCAATCGAAGCGCCACATTCAAAGGTGCTCCTCCAATTTTTTTGTGTGTAGGGAAGACATCCCAAAGCACCTCTCCAAAACAAACTGCATTAAGTTTTTTTCCGTTGTTCATAATTTTAAAGTTAAAAATAAAAGAGAAAACCCTCTCAGGGAGCTAATAAAAACACTAATGAAACCATAACTCGTTCATCCTCATTAAGAAAATTTCCATTAAGGATTTATCAACCAAAATGCAATTTAAGCTTCTTGAATTATGCAACACCTATGGAGATTTCATAAAATTAGCATAATATTATTGAATTCAGATCCAGATTCTGCTGTATTTGACATTAATATCATTAATCTTGTCGTACTCAACAAAAACATCATCAAGTAATTCATCTCCTATTAGAATCTTTTTCCAGAATAAAATTTTTGTAACTAATAACTGACTCTACTCATTCGAAGATTTCAACATGGAATCATTTTAAAAGCAAAAAACCTCGAAAACTAAGATTTTCGAGGTTTTATTCCATTTGAATTTTAATCAGCAGAGAGGAAGGGATTCGAACCCTCGATGCAGTTACCCACATACTAGCTTTCCAGGCTAGCTCCTTCAACCACTCGGACACCTCTCTTTTTGGGATTGCAAATAACATGAAAAAATCTGACTTAGAAAAATATTTTTTGAAATATTATGTCATTTCTCCCCGTAAAGAAGTTTCAAAAACTGTTTTAAAATGGTTTGGAGGTGTATTTTGCCCCAACAAGAACATCAGTTTAGTAATTGCAGCCTCTGTTGTACTGTCTTTAGCGGAAATTACTCCTATTTGCTTCAAGACTGAACTCGTTTCATATTGTCCCATATTTACTGTACCTGTTAAGCATTGCGTAACATTCACAATATGCTTTCCGCTTTCTATTGCCTGCGTCAGGGCTTTGATAAACCATTCATCGGTGGTAGCGTTTCCGGCACCATAGGTTTCCAGCACAATTCCTTTAAGATTTGGAATATTTAAAATGGCTGTAAAAACACTTTCGCTCATTCCGGGAAACATTTTTAAAATAACCACATTGGTGTCAAAAGAAGTATGAACAATCAAATCCTTAGAATCATCATTAGTTAAAAACAAATCAGATTTCAGATTTAAATTCACTCCTGATTCTACTAAAGCCGGATAATTAGGGGAACAAAAAGCATTGAAATTTTCAGAATTAATCTTAGTCGTTCTGTTGCCGCGATACAATTTGTATTCAAAATAAAGGCAAACTTCAGTAATAACCGCTTTATTATGCTGCTGTAAAGAGGCGATTTGAATGGCTGTAATCAGATTTTCTTTGGCATCTGTACGCAAATCACCAATAGGCAATTGTGAACCGGTTAGAATTACCGGCTTAGCTAAATTTTCGAGCATAAAACTCAGTGCCGATGCTGTGTACGACATGGTATCAGAACCATGAAGCACCACAAAACCATCAAATGCTTCATAATGGGATTGTATCATTCCGGAAATCGAAATCCAATGCGAAGGATTCATATCAGATGAATCAATTGGTTTTTCAAAAGAAAGGGTTTCTATCTCACAATCCAATTGTTTTAACTCAGGAATTTTTTGTAATAATTTACTAAAGTTGAACGCTTTTAATGCTCCGGAATTCAAGTCCTTTTGCATACCAATGGTTCCGCCCGTGTAAATTAAAAGAATTTTAGTCCTTGAGTTCATGGGTATATTTCAGTTTATTGACAACCGGATTAGCATACATGGCTAATATCCCTTGTAATGCTATAGGATTTTCGGCATCAATTCTTTTTTCTAACCTGCGCTTGAAAACTGCTTTTTCATCTTCGGTATACAAATGCGAATATTTATCCGTTTCATTTAAAATATCATAAGCAATATAATTAGTAGGCCATAATTTATAACTGCTCAAAATAGAATCATCTATGGCTTGTGCCAAAGCCTGAATTTGTTTATTTACATTATCGTTTTCAGCAATAATAGTATCAATTTCAGTATCCAGAACTTTTCCAATATGAATAAAAATACGTTTTTTAGGACCTAAAGCACCGC
This sequence comes from Flavobacterium sp. ARAG 55.4, assembly GCF_051846875.1. Lineage (NCBI taxonomy): Bacteria > Pseudomonadati > Bacteroidota > Flavobacteriia > Flavobacteriales > Flavobacteriaceae > Flavobacterium > Flavobacterium sp. ARAG 55.4. Next base: position 314,265 of record NZ_JBPYCT010000004.1, read on the forward strand.
TCAGGATAGTCATAAAATCCTCGTTTTCCTGTTTTACATACACTTCATTATTTGCTTCCGCCAATAATTGAGGCATTTTTAAAGCGTCGGTAGGATCGTATTCATACGAAATTGAAACGGGAACAATTTTGATTTTTTTGAAATAGTCCATCAAATTGGCTTCGTCATTTGCCATTCCCAGCATTTTTAAAACCCCGGGATTAGTCATGTCATTACCATCTTTTGTTCGTCCTTCGCGTTGTGCAATCCAAACCGAACGGTTTTCATGTTGCAACAAATGACTTATGTATTCTGATAATGTTTTGGAACTTTGCAACATCTCCCTTGGTGGCAAGCCACGCTGTACCAAAAAATTCCGATTTAGTTTAGCTAATACATTTAAAAAAGGCTGTTTTACTAAATTATCACCAATGGCCGAAGCGGTCATCACTAAATCATGCTCAAATAAAGTAGCGTTAAGCAAGGTGGTATCGAGTAAAATATCTCTGTGATTAGAAACAAACAAGTAAGAAGTATTAGGTTCTAAATGTTCAAATCCGGAAGTTGACAAGCCTTCAGAACTTTTTTCTAATACTTTTTGAACGGATTGATAGATAAAATTACATTGAAAATCACGAATAGAATGCGTTTTCATCAATTGCTCTTTCCATACTTCATCATCCACATTGGGGAAAGAGAAATTCATTAATGACTTCAACATCGGATGATGAAGTACTTTTTTTATCGCTTTATTTATTTCGGAATCATAATACGGCCGAATCTCGTCAAACTTTTGCATTTTGGTACTATTAGAAAAACAAATGAACAAAAAAAATATTAAATTTTAGCGAATTCTACTTTAAATCCCAAAAATTGCTTTTGAATTTTCAGTCGTTTTTTGCGCAATTTCAACAGCAGAAACATTGTAAATCTGTGATAACTTATCAATTACATTCACAAGATAACTGCTTTCATTTCTTTTGCCCCTGAAAGGAACCGGAGCCAGATAAGGCGCATCCGTTTCTAAAACGATGTGTTTTAAATCAATTTTATTCAAAAACTGATCGATTTTTCCATTTTTAAAAGTCACTACACCACCAATCCCCAATTTCATATTATAAGACAAAGCCTGCAAAGCTTGTTCGTATGTCCCCGAAAAACAATGAAAAATTCCAAATAAGTCATCTGCTTTTTCTTCTTCCAAAACTGCAAAAACTTCATCGAATGCGTCCCTACAATGGATCACAATTGGCAATTGATATTGTTTTGCCAATTGGATTTGCTTTTTAAAAGCCAGTTGTTGTTCTTTCAAATGGGTTTTGTCCCAATACAAGTCAATCCCAATTTCGCCAATAGCATAGAATTTTCTTTTTTTCAGTTCTTCTTCCACATGAGCTAATTCGTCCAGATAATTATCCTTCACATGCGTAGGATGTACCCCAGTCATTAAAAAAACATTTTCCGGATATTTCGCTTCCAAATCATACATTGCAGCCGTATAAGCCGAATCGATGGCTGGAATAAAAAAACGAGTCACACCAGCCGCTAGGGCACGTTGCATCATTTCACCTCTGTCTTCATTAAAATCCTCGCTGTATAAATGCGTGTGGGTATCGGTAATTATGGGTTTTGCTTCCAATGTTGCTGTTTTAAGGATGCAAAATTGCAAAGTTTTTTAAAATTTAAACACAAAAGACACAAAAGTTTTATTTTAATCCCATTAAAAACCAAAGACACAAAGTATAAAATCTTTGTGTCTTTGGTTTTCCTTTGTTTCTTATGTGTTTAAAAACTTAATCCAATTTATCCAGCAATTCCTCAACCTTCTCATAATTTTCATAATCCGAAGGAATCGTCAACAGGATTTTTTTACAGGATTGATACTCTTTTTGTTTCAATTTGGCTAAAGCCAAAGCATAAATCGCTTTGTTTTTGTAAACCGAATTTCCTGATTTTATTTCGTTAAAAACTACTTCTGCTTTTTCAATTTGGTCGTTTTCTAATAAGGAAATCCCATAAAAATACTGAATCTCTGCTGTTTTATTTACTTTTAAAACAGACTCAAAAAGCGGAATAGCGGTTTTATAATCCTTAGCATTAAAAGCTATTTCAGCTTGTTTTAAATTCGCAACCTCATCTCCCCTTTCGGTTAAATAAGCGTTTTCGTATTGATTGTAATCCTCAAAACTAGGTTTGGAAGGATTAAACAAAAACAATCCCAATAACAAAACCACTGATGCCGCAACTAAATACGCCCAAGGTTTCAACGAAATCACTTTAGTATTTTTAGGCTTAAAATGTTCGTTAGAAATTCTTTTTAAATTTGCTTCAAATGTATCTCTATCAACTGCAAAATCAAATTTTGTTTCTAACTGTAATTGTACTTCTTTGAAAGTTTCAAATTCAGAAGCCAATTCAGGATTCTCCAAAAGTTGGTTTTCAAAATCCAATCGGGCCTCGTCTGACAATTCGTCCTGAAGATATTGATCGAATAATATGTATTTGTCCTCGTTCATGACTTCTATTTTTTTAATGATTTAAAACGACTACTTTCCTGAATCCACTGCGTCAATTGACCAGTACAAAGCGATTTTTTCTTTCGAACATAACCATAAGTTACATTCAGTTTTTCGGCTACTTCTTCCATTGATTTCAAAGTAAAACTCCACTTTAAAACTTCTTGGCATTTTTCACCTAATCGCTGAAACATGGTATCAAAAAGCTGTTGCTTTTCTTCAAACACCTCTGTTTGTGCCACCATTTCTTCTGTGGGTTCATTAGTAGATGTAAAATCATCGGAAATTGTTACCCCTTTATTAGCCGATTTTTTGAGTTCGTTCAACCATTTTCTTTTGCACAACAAAAAAAAGTAGGCATCAAAAGGACAGGTCAATTGCAATTGCTTGGCTTTAGCCTGATTGAACAACAAAATCATGATATCCTGAATTACATCTTGCGCCTGATCTTCATCGCCCGAATTGTTTCTGATATAAGAAACCACCTTGGGAACAAACTTCTTATAAATGGACTGGATTATCGCCGAATCGTTATTCGCCAATCCTTCTATTAAATATTGATCAGGATGCAATAGATTTTTGGACATAGAAAAAATTTTAACTGCTAATGTAAAAAAGAATCTGAAATAAAAACGGATTTAAGGGGTAACAATTATAAAATCAAATGGATATAAGACTAATAGCAGAAGAATAATTTCAATTTAGAAACTATGAAAAATAAAGCACACAGTACTAAAAACTTTTCTAAAAAGCTTTCGAATAAAATAAAAGCCGGTTTTAAAATAACCGAATACAACACCAAATTACCCTATGTGGTTTTGACAAAAGAACAAAAAAACATCAACCACAATGTACACCTAGTACTTTTTTGCCTCACCATCGGGATTTGGTCTTTGGTCTGGATTTATGTGACACTAACTCATACTCCTAAAAAAGAAATCCTTATAGCCATTGACGAAGATGGAAATGTTTTTGAAGAAAAATGTTTGCTCAACTAATTGAAAACAGGGTAACACTTTTAATACCTAATTGATATAGCAGTATAAACAAGGAAAATCATTTTAATCATAATTAAAAATCAAGAAATCATGAAAAATCTTAAAACCTTATTATTTTGTTTTACAGTCGCGTCAATTATTAGTTGCGACAATGACAACGACCCAACAAATAACGTATGTGACACCAGTTATGTTTCTACCCTAATTACAAATGCTTTTTCTACAGCAAATGGTTATGACGATATAGAAACCATGGATTTAGAAACCCATGAATACACCATTCAAATTAATGCAGATGGCGAAATTTGTAGTGTGGGGTATCAAAATCCATCAACCTATACAGGCGGTTATACCATGACGATAACTAATACAACCTCTAACACTTCCTATTCCGGAGTCCATACTTTTTCACAAACAGCACTAGATTATCAATCCATTACTCCTGTACTAGTGAATAATGGAGATATTATCAATGTAAAAAGAACCATCCTTCCCGGCTATACCATGTTAAATCAAACTATTGGCCGATTGCTAAGACCCTCTAATTATAATGACGTTCCTTATCCAATTACTCAGGGAAATGTAGTGTTTTTAAGTTCTAACTTTTACGGCACAGGCGGACCTATTCCTGATTTTGCTCAACCCTATATTGCATTGGGCTTCAAAGTAAATTAAAAATAGGGGTAACAATTTGAAACAAATATTGATATACCAATAGAAACCCGAAGTTTTAAAAATATTTTAAAAACAGGGGTAACAAATTAAAACAAGAATTGATATAACAACAGAGTCAGAAACACAGAAAAAAAATTTAAAAAAAATCAAATACCGGGGTAACAATTTAACAACCTAATTGATATAACGGTATAAAACAAGTAAAATCATTTTAACCATAATTAAAATCAAGAAATCATGAAAAATCTTAAAACCATCGGAATTTTATTTTTAGCAGCCATTTCATTAATAAGCTGTAACAACGACGACAACGAACAAATGCCAGCAACAGCAGCAGAATTTGCAAACGTAAGACAAGCGGCCTTAGACAAAATGGTACAAGAATTTACCATCACTGCCGAAGACGGTGCTACCACACTAACATCCGAAAACGGAGTAAAAATTACCTTAAACGGAAATTGTTTGACTAAAGACGGAAATCCTGTAACTGGAGATGTGAAAATTGAATTCGTAGAAATCTTCAACAAAGGAAATATGTTGGTAACTAACAAACCAACTATGGGAATCATGCCTGATGGAAAACGAAACTTATTAATCTCAGGAGGTGAATTCTTCATCAAAGCCACTCAAAACGGAAAAGAATTAGCCACAAGCTGCAACATTAGCTTACAAGTTCCTACTGATTTAACTGGTGGAGTTGACAACACTATGACTTTATGGAACGGAATCATTGACGACGAAGGAAACCTGGCTTGGGAAGATGCTCGTAAAGCCGATGGAAATGGAAAAGGCGGTGTAGAAGCTGGACAAAACAGCTACTATGTAAGTTTTGGAAACTTTGGATGGACAAACGTTGACCGTTTCTATAGCGACCCAAGACCTAAAACGACTATCCTTGCCGATGCTCCGGAAGGATATGACAATACAAACAGTTCTATCTACTTGTCTTATGATGGCGAAGGAACTAACGCTTTAGCAAAATTAGATACTTATACTGCCGAAGGATTATTCAGCGAACACTACGGTCAAATTCCAATTGGTTTAGCTTGTCACGTGATTTTTGTAACCGAAGACAATGGAATGTGGAGATATGCTATCAAAGGTGTAACTGTTCAGGCTAATGATGTTTACACTTTCACAATGGGAGAAACCACTGTAGGAACCGAAGCTCAATTAATTGCCGCAATCAATGCGATTCAATAAAGAACTCCAAATTTAATTTCTGAAAAAAGTGGTGATTTACTCATCACTTTTTTCTATTTTTAAAAGATTTTAACCGCTAACCAACCAAGAATTAGTAGCTTATTCCTGCTGTTCGCTGTATCTTTTATGTCTTAAAGAAAGCCATAAAAGGATGCCGCTGCCATCAGGGCTAAAACCAGATTTGATTATGAAATACTATCTATCTTTTCTCTGTCTTCTTTGTTCTTTCCTCTTATTTTCACAAAAAAAAGTCAAAGACACCATAACCCGAAGAGCTGCAATAAACTACATTCAAAATGCAAATGTACTTAGCTACAAACCCGAAACACCACCATTAATTCCTATTGCAGGCGCACCTAAACCTAGTTTTTCTTATTTATGGGAATTTGGCGATGGTGCTTACAGCAAACAAGCCGAACCCAAACACACCTATAAAAACAAAGGAACTTACACCACCCGACTCACCGTAACCAATAATTATGACAACGGAAAACCTCCAGCAACCCGTCCCAAAAAAGTGGTTATTAATGAAATCACAGATAAAAATTTTAACGAAATCGCATCAGTTGCAGACCAAAATGGTTTTACCTTACAAAAAAATTGCGACCCTATTCCCGACCAACAAATGGAAGTTATCCTGAGTTATCAAAACCTGGAAAATTATGTAGCTAATGGCAAAATCTATCTGTTTTATAACGAAACGCAATTTAAAGACAATAACTTCGAATTGACTGATTTTCGAACCTATGCAGGCGAAAGAGAAGTCAAAGAAAATACTTTTGCTGTCAGCAACGACATTAATCAATCCAATTTATATTTGGCGTCAACCAACAATTATTTGCCCATTAACAAATACGAAAATACCACTACCGAAGAAGACTTAGACGCTACACTTGCCGAAGCACATAAAACCTTTAAAAATGTTTCTATCTTAGAATTTGACGACGCTAATCCGCAGGAAACACGCAATGTTTTTTACACTTTCAAGACCACTCCCGAAATGCTAAAAGACACTAGCGCCACCATAACCATGCGTGGTATTTATGTTCCCAACCGCAGTTATAAAAACCATAAAATAAAAAACCTGGAAATGGAAATTGTAACTTCTCATGACCCTAACAAAATGGGATCTAACGGAAGCTTTATGAATTACAGATTCGTTCGTTATAAAAGAGTGAATTTCAAAACCCGTTTTCAAAACAACGGCGAAGGTCCGGCAAGAATGATTCGTCTGGAAACTGATATTCCGGATATGTTTGACAAAAAAACATTCCAAATTGAAGACATGTATCCTAAATGTCCCATTTGCCCGAAAGACGAAATTCCAACTACGAGTTGTTTAGACACAATAATTAAGCAAAAGCAAATCTTCTTTACTTTCAAAAACATTTATTTGCCTGGAAGCGAACAAAAAAATGTAAAAGAAAAAGACAGTACTAAAGGCTTTGTAAAATACTCGATGAAATTCAACAAGGATTTCCACAAAGTAAATACTAAAAGCAGAACAGCTATTATTTTCGATAAAAACGAACCTATTATCACTAACTACGCCACTACCCGATTCCTACCCGGAATTTCTATTGGTGCTAAAGCAGGATATAACTATTATCCAAACTTAGATAAATCAACCAGCTATTTTGTGGGTGCTACTATTTCGCCGTACAAATCCTATCGTTTCTATTGGCAAGCGGAATTAATCAATAGCAAACATGATTTTAATTCAGAAACTACCGTTAGCAATAGTATAATCTCTTCTGCCAATGGCGTTCGTCAAGCTACCAGAACTACTTCTACGACAAGTTATTCTAATTTCAACAACGAAATTCCTTTACTTATTCGCTACAACATCAACAATTACATCGGAATTGGAGCGGGTGTACAAGCCAATATGAATGCTTCACAAAAAGAAGAACGATATACCAAAACAGAGACTTTTGAAACAGAAAAACCAGATACCAACATCATTGACATCCAAGAAAACAGTGAGAACACCAGTAAGACATTTACCAATTTCAAATCAGGTTTATTATTTGATTTAACAGTTGGTGCCGCTCGCATCGGGCCAAGTTTAGGTGTACGTTATGTGATGAATTTCAAAGAAAATTTCAATTATTTTCAAGTGTATGGAATATGGAAGTTTTAGTTTTATTTTTATTTTTTAAACCACATAAGTCACAAAAGTTTTTCAAAATCCTTTCGTGAATGTCGTTGATTTACTTTGCGTATCTTTGTGAAACAGCTGTTTATGAAAACATTTATTCTCTATCTTTTCCTATTTTGCTCTCCGATTATATTCGGACAAAATCCGCCTGCCCAAGAAGATAAAATCTACGATGCCATTGATCATTTTGTAGCTAATCCAACTGAAGAAAAATTACACGACCTCAGTATTACCGAAAATGCTTTCTGGAAAAATCCAAAACCTAAAACAAAACCGGAACTCCTGGCGATTGTCATTTTAAATTGCAACAAAGCCTATTACGAAAAACAATTCAATCGCATTCAGGATGCAATTAACAGTTACGAAAATGCCTGGAAAATATACAAAAAATATAATCTCAGCAATTATGACATTGTAGAATTTTGCTTAAAACCCTTAGGAAATCTGCACAGTATTATTGGTGATTACGACAATGCCGAAAACACCATCAAACAGTATTATTATATTGCGAACCAAGAAAAAAATCAAGAAAAAAAAATAGCGGCAATACTCAATTTATCGAATGTATACCAAAACTCGGGTAAGATTGACTTGGCCATCGACTTACTGGAAAAAACCATCCGAAGTGAGAAATTATCTAAAACTCAAAAAGGAATTTTACTGAATAATTTGGGAAATAGTTATGTATTGAGCTACAATAAAAGAGATATAACTGTAAAAATTATTCCCAATATTTTTGACAAACTTGAAAACACATATCTTGATGCCATCAAATTATTACAATCTGACAAAAACCAAGTGGAAACTATCGCTAATTGCTATAGAAATTTAGCTTCCCTTAATTCCCAATGGCAAAAGTTTGACTTAGCTAATTCTTATTTCGAAAAAGCCAAAAACTATTTCTATGCCACACCCAATCTTTCTACCCGCAAAACAGCGCAATTCAAATATGAGGAAGCTTCTTTGTTGTTTCAACAACAAAAACTAAACGAATCTACTGCCGCCATTACTGCTGTATTCAAATTGTTAATTCCGAATTATTCTGGTAAAAATAATTCTTTACCGGAACAAAATTCACTTTATACCGAAACGACTTTGTTAGATGCTCTAGATTTACAAGCAGCTATTTTCAGCAAACAGAACCAACCTAAAAAAGCACTAGAAAGCTATGCTTTAGCATTCCACATAGATGAATTGTTTGCTAATTTAATGGTGTATGAAAACTCTAAAATCATCAATCAAACCCGAGTAAGAAACCGCACCGAAAAATGCATAGCTATTTATGATTTGTTGTACCAAAAAGAGCAAAAACAAAGTTATATTGAAGCCGCTTTTCAATTAGCGGAGCAAAGTAAATCGGGTGTTTTAAAAAGTTATTTATCCCAAAATAAAACAGCTTCCAGAAAAGAAAAACTCCACATCGAACAATTGCAAAACTGGAGTAATGTTATCCTGAAAGAACAACAAAAAGGAGATTTGGCAGACATTGCCAAAATAAATGAAGCCATCGAAAAGCAAAATGGATTGATGCTCTCGTTAAAAAAAATACGTTCTGAAAACACCGCTTCCGAAAAACAAACTATCGACTTGAAAGCTTTGTATACCAAATTAGAAAAAGACAAAGCCATGATGATTGAGTATTTTTCTGGATATGAAAAAATGTATTTTTTCACCTTGGCTAACAAACAAATATCTTTAAACCAATTGAGTAATAATGCACATACTTCTGTAAAAATTCTCCAATTTATTGACTATTTCAATAATCCAAATGCTATCATAAACAACATCAAAAGCTATAATCATTATGGAAAAATAGCCTATGATGTTTTGCGTTTACCAAAAAAAACCAATTATAACAACTGGATAATCATCCCTGACGGAATTTTAAACTTCCTTCCTTTTGAAGCCTTAATCACTCAAGAATCGAACACTACTAATTTTGCCCAAATGCATTATTTATTGAATGATTACAATATAGGTTATGAGAATTCAGCTCAGTTTTATTTGTCTTTCGACCCAAATAAAAAAATGCAGGACAAAACAGTTTTAGGCATTTTCCCTGTTTTCGAAAATACAGCTTTCACTTTGTCTTATTCTAAAAACGAAATGAATTCGATTCAAAAAAAATTCGAAGGAAAGTATTTTCAAAATGCCGAAGCTACTTTCGATAATTTTAAAAATAATGCCGTTAATTATTCTATTTTGCATTTATCTACGCACGCTTCATCGGGGGACATTGACACACCGGCAAGCATTAAATTTTATGATCAGGAAATTTTATATTCGGAATTTTACAATTTAAATATCAATCCGGATTTAGTAGTATTAAGTGCCTGCGAAACGGGTATTGGCAAACTCTTTAAAGCCGAAGGAGCCATGAGTATTGCCCGCGGATTTCAATTGGCGGGAGCGCAAAACTTATTATTTTCGCTTTGGAAAGTCAATGATTACACCACTTCGGTTTTTATGGATTCTTTTTACCACAATATAAAAAAAGGTCAATCTTATTTAGAGGCTAATGCTAATGCCAAACGTGATTTCCTGAAAAACCCTAATATTTCCAATGCTAAAAAATCGCCTTATTACTGGAGTGCTTTTGTCTATTATGGTGATTTAGAAAAAAATAAAGCTCCTTTTAATTATATTTATATTATTTTGGGAATTGTACTTGCAATTGCATTAATTTGGCTGTTTATCCGATTTAAAAAATGAAAAACCTGCACGAAATCCTTAAAAAGGAAAAATATAAAAAAGTAAAATTCAAAATTACCAAAACGCAACATTTACTGATAAAAGCCAAGATCAATGGCGTCAGAGGCAACTTCATTTTAGATACTGGAGCCTCTAACAGCTGTGTAGGTTTTGAACATATTGCTTTATTTAATTTAAATGCCGAAGACTCAATAACCAGAGCCTCGGGTGCAGGAGCAACAGGAATGCTTACTCAGACCGCTTCAGAAAATAAATTACAGTTAGGTTCCTGGAAAAATCACAGTTTTGATTTGGTTATTTTTGATTTATCTCATGTCAATGAAGCCTTGACAGCCTACAAATCAAAAACTGTTGACGGTATCATTGGTGCTGATGTATTATTGAAGGGAAAAGCAATTATCGATTATTATAATAATTATTTATATTTACGCTAACCAACCAACACCAAGATATATGACTAAAAATTACTATAAAGCAGCTTGTTTAGCAATTGGAATGCTCTTGTTTTCCTGTGCCAGTGAAGACATGATGGAAGAAACATCAACGCAAACCACTACAGTTGGCATCAATAACACACTTGAAATGTCTAAAAAGACTCCAATAAAAACTCCTGTAGATATTCTAACATGGGATTTTAATGATTTAAACGAATGGGAAGATGCTACACAGGCAGGTGTTCCTAATTATTACATCGAAAATGGAATTTTACGCATGTTTACCAATGCAAACACCTGGGACAGAACTAAAGTTAAATCGGTAGCCACTTATACTTCGGGAACCTATTCCTGGCGTGTTTATGTACCCACAATGGGTGTTGGCGACTGCGCCAGCATTGGTGCATTTTTATACAATGATGACACGCACGAACTCGATTTTGAAATAGGTTATGGGAAAGAAAGCGCTCGTCAAGAATTAAATGCCGTTGCAGATGATCTCATTGTTTATGCAACTTCTCAGGCAAATCCTTATCATTCTTTTCCAACAAAAATCAAACGGGAACAATGGTACACCCTTTCGATTACATTAGCCTTAAACAACAAGAAAAAATATGTTGCTACTTGGAAAATCGACAACCAGATCTTAACTACAAAAACACTTACTTATGGTACTCAGAAAAAGTTTAAAATCTTCTGTAGTGTCGAAAACCTCAGTTTCATCGGCGATCATATTCCAACGACACAGAATTATGGTTTGTTTGACTGGGTAGAATTCAAATAAAATAAATAATCCTTCTTTTGGAATTAAAAGAAGGATTATTTATTTACCATCCGAGCCAAATCATTCCAATTCCGCACACTAAGATTATGGAACCGCTAATTAACTCAATAAACTTTTCAAATCCTTTATAGTTGATGGAATTAGCACCAAAAAAACCAATTAAAACCATGGACAGCATGGTTAAAACAGTTGCTAACGTGTAGACTATAATCAGCATTCCAACCTCAGTTAATGAATAATCAATAGCAGGATAAATAATAAGTGGAATCATGGGTTCACTTGGACCAGATGCAAAAATGAAGAACATCACCCAAGGCGTTACTTTAAAACGCTGGTTTGGTGCTACCGTTTGTCCATGTTGGTGTTCAAAAACATAAATCTCTCCTTCCTCGGAAGTATCAAAATGTTTGTGAATTTTATTTTTATTCATATTATAAAGAGCGTACAATACATATCCTAATCCAAAAAGGAACAACATCCAGGAAGCAAATCCACCACGAATGGATTCTATGTTAAAAGTTTTGGCCAAAGTCCAGCCTAAAACTATTCCCACAATCCCTAATAATACGGAACTTAAAACATGAGCCAGCCCACATAAGGAAGTCCAAAGTATTGTTTTCTTTAAGCTCCATTTTTTAGAACGCGATAAAACAATAAACGGTAAATAATGATCCGGCCCACTAAAAGTATGTAAGGCACTAATGGAAATTACCGTTAAGCAAAGTATATTAAAATCCATTTTGTTTGATTATTTTAGTCATTTCTCTCATCCAGAATAATAGTTTTTCGGCTTTGTCATGCAAAATTTTAACAACCAAGCCATTTGTTGGCGTTCCTGAAATTCCGAACACACAGTTTTTATCCTCTAAATAAGTGTCCAATTGCTTCTTTAAGTTCTTTACATCGCAAGATTCGTTCAAAAAAACCAAACTCAACTGATGTGTAAAACCTTCATATTGTCCTAAATTCATCGGATTAGATTCTGATGGTTTTAAATATAAATTTTCAAAAAACACTAATCTATTTTCCTGATAAATCTTTGTCACCGATTGAAACTGCTTGAATTCAAAAACTTCTTCTTTTAGTTTTCTTCCACAAGTAAAAATTTCACCCCAGAGTACCGAAGCATTTTTTTCTAAATAAATCGTATTACTACTCTTAAAACTAGAATCTTTATGAGGTACACAAGGATGTGGCAAATAGCATAAAAAAGAGTTGGTTTTCAAAGTCACATTTGTTTCTTGAAAAGCGCTCTTTTCCATGGTAAACAAGCGTTGAAAAGATTGAGTAGTAAACTCCATTTGACTATTTTCATGCAAAGTAAAATCAAAATACAATTCATCCTCGTCCAAAACTCCAGGTGAAGAACTCATCAAAATAAGTTCCAGCAAGGGATTTTTTTTATCTTCCCGAATGTCAACTACTTTAAATGGGGTATTAAAAAAAGCCGATTTCAATTGGGTAAGCCCATTTTTCACTTCAGCTTCTATGCTTACTTTTGAAATCATCTAACTAAATTAGGTTCGTCTACAGCTTCTAACAAGGCATATTTTTGAATCCAACCAATCACATCATACAAGCCTTCTTTCTTCATTAAATTGGTAAAAACAAAAGGTTTTCCATTTCGCATTTTTCGGGCATCGCGTTCCATTACACCCAAATCGGCATTGACATAAGGAGCTAAATCAATTTTATTAATCATCAACAAATCGCTACGTGTGATTCCTGGGCCACCTTTTCTCGGAATTTTATCTCCTTCGGCAACATCAATTACAAAAATGGTTAAATCAGCTAAATCAGGACTAAAAGTCGCCGATAGATTATCGCCACCACTTTCGATAAAAACCAATTCGATATCTGGAAATCGTTCAATCAATTCATCCACTGCTTCAAGATTCATACTGGCATCTTCGCGAATAGCAGTATGAGGACAACCTCCTGTTTCCACCCCGATAATTCTATCTGCTGGCAACAAACTGTTTTTTGTTAAAAAGTCGGCATCTTCCTGTGTATAAATATCATTGGTAATTACACCTAGTGAATATTTAGATGCTAATTCGCGTGTTAATCGCTCAATCAAAGCTGTTTTTCCTGAACCTACTGGTCCTGCAATTCCTATTTTTATATAATTTCTTTCCATTTTTTATTTTTAAGACATGTACAATCTGGAGTATAAATTTTCATGTTCCATCGCCCGAATGTCAAAAGCAGTGGCACTCATTCCTAATACGTCAAGATTGGGCTGTAGTGCTTTTTGAGTCAATTTTTCTAAAACAGGTAATAATTCAAACAGCATTATTTGTCCGGAATCCTGACTCAAAGGGATTAATTTGACAGCATTGGTGATGTAACCAATGGTTGTATTATAAAAGAATCCTTCTAAAGCTTCTTGTTTTACTATTTTTAATTCGTGCGCATAAATGGCATATAAAATACAATAATGTCCATTTATACTTTTGTTTTTTAGTGCCAATTTTAATTCTTGGATTAATTCGGTTTCAATTAAAGGATTGAAAATTTTCGTTAACCGAATCCCTAGTTTCTGACTAGCGGTTCTAATTTCTTTGGGCAATTTTGACGCATGACACAAACCATCAAGTTCTATAATTTTGTCCCAATCTTTTTGCTCACAAGCATCATAAACCAAACTAATAAAAGAAGCTTCATTAGGCAAAATGCTATGAGTCAATATTTCGGTCAAAAAAACTCGTACACTTTCTACCGATTTTACTATTTCTTTTTGAGTATATGTTTCCAATCCATAAGAATGTGAAAATCCCCCAATAGGTAAAGTAGGATCAGAAAGATGCAATAAATGCAGCAATGAACTTTTCATTATTTTTGGGTTAGATTCATAATTTTCGAAAACAAAGTACCACTTTCTCCATGTGGCGCCACTGAAGTTCTTAAAGGAGTTAACAACTGTCTTGTTTGCTCATAGACTTCAAAACCCATCGCTGACAATTGGCGAAAAAGCGGTTTTTCTAAAGGGACTAATAGCGCTTCTTCTTCATAAAACAAGGGCAAATGTTTGTTTCCTATTTCATAACAAATAGAGGCCGTTTCAAAATTATTTTTGGGAATAATAACCAAGCAATCACAAGGAAGAATATTCACTACGTAATTCTTATCTCCTTCCTGACTTAAGATTTCTCCTTGTTCTAAATTAGGATTTTCGTTTAAAAATTTCAATCGGAAATCTTTACCATCCCTTGCTGTTTTATGTTGGATACGCTTATTGGTTTCAAACCATTCAAAATCAATTAAGATTTCAGTTCTCGGTTTAAGACAAAGCGATTCGGGTTGAATTTTAGTGGTAATAATCATTTAAAATAAAAAATATCTTTGCGCCATTGGTACTTCTTTCAAAGGTTCGCAAGTAATATGCTCTCCATCTACTCTTACTTGATAATTCTCTGGATTGACTTCTATATTTGGCGTTTTATCATTGTGAATTAAATCTTTCTTCCCTATGTTTCGGCAATTTTCTACCGGAAGGATAATTTTGTTTAATTCGTATTTTTCAATCGTTTTGTTTTCAATCGAAATTTTGGAAACAAAAGTAACACAGGTTTTATGCAAAGCTTTTCCATAAGCCCCAAACATAGGACGGTACATTACAGGTTGCGGGGTAGGAATAGAAGCATTAGGATCTCCCATTCGTCCTGCGATAATCATTCCGCCTTTAATAATCAATTCGGGTTTTACGCCAAACATAGCTGGTTTCCACAACACTAAATCGGCTAGTTTTCCAGGTTCAATAGAACCTACATGTTTTGAAATTCCGTGAGAAATGGCAGGATTTATCGTGTATTTGGCAATATATCTTTTTACTCTAAAGTTGTCATTGCTATTGGCTTCATCTTCGGGTAAAAAGCCTCTTTGGATTTTCATTTTATGAGCGGTTTGCCAAGTTCTGATTACAACTTCACTCACTCTTCCCATGGCTTGTGAATCACTACTCATCATACTAAAAATACCTAAATCGTGTAAAATATCTTCGGCAGCAATGGTTTCTGGACGAATTCTGGAATCAGCAAAAGATACATCCTCAGGCACGGATTTGTCCAAGTGATGACAAACCATCAACATATCTAAATGTTCATCAATAGTATTAATAGTAAAAGGACGCGTAGGATTAGTACTGGATGGCAAAACATTTGGATACATGGCTGCCTTAATAATATCAGGTGCATGACCTCCTCCTGCTCCTTCGGTATGGAAAGTATGAATTACTCTGCCATCAATCGCCTCAACAGTATCTTCCAGAAAACCACTTTCGTTAAGTGTATCCGTATGGATAGCAACCTGAATATCGTATTTATCAGCAATAGTTAAGGAAGCATCAATAGTAGCCGGAGTAGCTCCCCAGTCTTCGTGAATTTTTAATCCTAAAGCTCCTGCTTCAATTTGTTCTACAAGTGGATCCAATGTAGAACAGTTTCCTTTTCCAAAAAAGCCTAAGTTCATCGGAAAAGCTTCTGCACTTTCGAGCATTTTTTGAATATTCCAAGCACCCGGAGTTACCGTTGTAGCATTGGTTCCATCAGCTGGACCTGTTCCGCCACCAATCATAGTGGTCACTCCACTATATAAAGCGTGGTCTATTTGTTGCGGACAAATAAAATGAATATGCGTATCAATTCCTCCAGCAGTAACAATTAATCCTGCTCCCGAATGCACTTCGGTTGAGGCACCAATAATCATATTTTCGGTAATGCCATCCATAGTGTCTGGATTTCCTGCTTTTCCAACGGCAACAATTTTTCCGTCTTTAATACCAATGTCACCTTTCACAATTCCCCAATGATCAATAATCATGGCATTGGTAATCACAAAATCAAGTACACCTTCATCTCTGGTGGCTCTAGCGGATTGTGCCATTCCATCGCGAATGGTTTTTCCTCCACCAAATTTGGCTTCTTCACCATAAACCGAAAAATCTTTTTCAATTTCGATAAACAATTCTGTATCAGCCAATCGTATTTTGTCACCAACTGTTGGCCCAAACATATTGGCATATTTTATTCTATTTATTTCTATACTCATCGCATATTATGGTTTTAGAAATTCGTTTAATTTTTCCTGAATGCTTTCTTTGTCTAAAATATTGACATTGGAATCTATCAAATTATTGAATCCATAAATAGTTTTATCGCCACTTATTTCAACTAACTCCACTTCTTTTGCTTCTCCTGGCTCAAAACGCACCGCAGTTCCTGATGCAATATTCAATCGCATTCCAAGAGTTTTCATTCGATCAAAATCCATTTTTTTATTGACTTCAAAAAAATGAAAATGAGAACCAATTTGAATTGGACGATCTCCAGTATTGGTTACTTCAATAGCAACGGTTCGCTTACCAACATTAATTTGAATGGGTTCCTCTTTTAAAATATATTCTCCTGGTATCATTTGATTGGATTATGAACGGTTACTAATTTAGTTCCATCTGGAAAGGTAGCCTCAATTTGGATATCGTGTATCATTTCAGGAACTCCTTCCATTACATCTTCTCGACTCAGAATTGTTGTTCCATAATGCATGAGTTCTGCAACTGTTTTTCCATCTCTAACTGCTTCTAAAAGTTCCGAACTAATTAGAGCAATTGCTTCTGGGTAATTTAACTTAAGACCTCTTTTTTTTCTTTTATGGGCGACTTCTCCAGCAGTATGCAAGAGTAATTTTTCTATTTCTTTTGGAGTTAGGTGCATGATATATTATTTGAACTTATTGTTACAAAAATATCATTATTTTTTATTGAAATCCGAATCTACAACGGAACATTTTAAATAAAATACCACAAAATACTTATTTCTCAAAAAAACTAATTGTAAAAATAAAATACAAAAAAATAGGGGTGATAAATCTAAAATATAATAATTCTTACACTACACCCCCTATTTTTTAGGGGGTCTTACAAAAATAATTATAATTTTACCTCAGTAGAAACCAAAAATAAAAATCAAGCATTATGAAAAAAATCATTTTAGCACTTACAAGTTTAGCATTATTTGCATCATGCAAAAAAACGACCTCTACTGAAGGCAAAGAAGATGCCGAAACAGTAAAAATAGGAGTATTACATTCATTATCAGGAACAATGGCTATCTCCGAAACAGATTGCAAAAACGCTACTCTTTTAGCTATTGAAGAAATAAATGCCGCTGGCGGAGTTTTAGGAAAAAAAATTGAACCTATTGTAGAAGACGGCGCATCTGATTGGCCGACATTTACTGAAAAAGCAACTAAATTAATTGACCAAGATAATGTAAAAGCAGTTTTTGGATGCTGGACTTCATCAAGTAGAAAAGCTGTTTTACCTGTTTTTGAATCTAAAAACAACTTGTTATTCTATCCAGTACAATATGAAGGAATGGAAGCTTCTAAAAACGTAATTTATACCGGAGCAGCTCCTAACCAACAAATCCTTCCTGCTGTTGACTACTTAATTAAAGAAGGAAAGAAAAAATTCTTCTTAGTGGGTTCTGATTATGTTTTTCCAAGAACAGCTAATAAAATCATTAAAGCTAAATTAAAGGCAGAAGGTTATGAAGTGGTAGGTGAAGAATATGCTCCACTAGGTCATACTGACTTTACATCTATTGTTCAAAAAATAAAAAGTTCAGGAGCTGACGCTGTATTAAATACCATAAATGGAGACAGCAACATTGGATTCTTTAAACAAATGAAATCAAACGGATTAGTTGCTCCAGCAGTAACTTGTATGTCGTTTTCTATTGCTGAAGTGGAGTTAAAAGGAATTGGAATTGACATTATGAAAGACCAATTGACTGCCTGGAATTACTTTATGAGCATGAAAGGAGAAGCTAACGAAAAATTCATCAAAGCATATCAAGCAAAATATGGCACTGATAAAGTTACTGATGACCCAATTGAGGCAGCTTATTTTGGAGTATACATTTGGGCTGAAGCTGTTAAAAAAGCAAATTCATTTGAACCGGCAGATGTACAAAAAGCAATTGGCGGTGTTAGTTTTGACGCTCCGGAAGGAAAAGTTTCAATTGACCCGGTAACAAATCACACTATTAAAAACTTTATGGTTGGTAAAGCCAATGACAAAGGACAATTTGATATTATGTACCAATCTCCAGAAATGATTAAAGCCGATCCTTTCCCGAGTATTGCTACTAACAAAAAAGTAATTGCCCCGGGAAACATCCAATAACCAAAACCATTTTATAACAATCCCAAATAATAGCCATTTATGAAAAAAATTTTATTGACACTCGTTGCTCTTTTATGTACTTCCGTTTTTTTTGCCCAAGATAAAGGAGAATTCAATTTAACCGGATCATTCCATAATCAATGGTACTGGAGAGGCTATGCAGTAGGACCGGATCCCATTGTGGCTGCTCAGGCTAGTTTTAAATACAAAGGTTTAGAAGTAGGTACCTGGAACGGATATGGTTTAGCCGGAATCTGGAAGGATGTTGATTTGTATGTTTCCTATACCACTAAATTCGGATTAAGCATAGCACTGTGGGATATTTATAATTACAGTGATTACACCGCTTCTCCAGCGTATGCGGCTTATGGAAATCACTCACAATCTAATTATTTTAATTATGGAGATGGAACCAGACATTTCTTTGATTTGTCTTTAGCCTACACTATTCCAAAAACAAACCTCAATTTATTTCTGGCTACAATAGTAGCAGGAAGAGATAAAAATACTGATGATTCGCAACGACTGTCTTCTTATTTCAAAGCTTCATACGACTTTAGTTTTGAAAACAGCATAACAGTTAGTCCTTATATCTCTTATGGGTTTGCATTGAATAGTGATGAAGGAGATACGTTTTGGCAATGGACAGACAAAGCCGTTGCTGATGCTAAAAGTTCGGGATTTAATGAAATTGGAATCAACATTAGTAAGCCAATAAAAATTACTGATAACTATAGCATAAAAGCGAGCGCTGGTGCAGTTGCCAGTCCTGTAAATCACACAATGACAGGTTTACTTGGTGTTACTTTATTTTAAAAATTAATTTTCAGCTTATGGATTGCATGAGTATTATCAATTCATGTAATCCGTTTGCTTTTATAACAAAAAACTCATGGAAGAATTTCTACCATTTTTATTTAACGGATTAAGTATTAGCTCCATACTTCTGCTCACAGCAATTGGATTGAGTATTGTTTTTGGAATGATGGGAGTCATTAATTTCGCACATGGTGAATTTATAATGATAGGCTGTTACAGCACCTACATTGTAAGTCTGGTAATGGGAGGAGAAGGTACGTGGCTCACTTTAATTATAGCATTTTTCCTTTCATTCATACTCTCGTTTAGTATTGGATTTCTGGTCGAAAAATTTATTATAAAACGACTATACGCCAGACCTTTAGACAGCATTCTGGCCACATGGGGAGTTAGTTTAATATTACAACAGGTTGCACGGAATATTTTTGGCTCTAATAATGTGAATGCACCGATGCCTAAAATATTAAATAACGGATGGAAAATTTCAGAAGACATTACTTTACCTTATAACAGGCTTTTTATTATTCTGATCTCTATTTTGGTTTGTCTTTTTGTTTATTATTTCATGTATAAAACTCCGAAGGGAAGAATTTTACAATCGGTAATGCAAAACCGTTCCATGGCAGCCTGTATCGGTATCAATACAAAGAAAGCAGATGCATTTACTTTTTCATTTGGTTGCGGCTTGGCCGGAATCGCCGGAATTTGTATTTCAATGTTAGGTTCAATCGGCCCGTCTACTGGTCAAAATTACATTATTGACACCTTTTTGGTTGTTATCTTAGGAGGAATTGGAGGCTTAAGAGGATCTATTTTAGGAGCTTTACTAATTGGTATCAGCAGTCCGTTTATAGAAAATTTTACTACATCAAGCATGGCAAAAGTGATTATACTATGCCTGGTACTTATCACTTTACAATATAAACCTCAAGGTTTATCTCCAATGAAGGACAGAACTATTGACTAATCTTTTGAATTATAAAAAATGAAACAAAAAATAATATATATAATATTAATTACAATACTCATAATTGTTCCCATTTTTGCACTGTCGGATTTCCGTCTTTCATTATTAAGTAAATTTTTAGTGTTTTCTATTGTAGCAATCTCTATCAATTTACTATGGGGATACACCGGAATTCTAAGTTTAGGACATGGCGTTTATTTTGCACTTGGCGGCTATTCTATGGCTATGTATTTAAAACTTCAATCACAACCACTTCCTGATTTCATGGAATGGTCCGGAATTGAAACTTTACCATGGTTTTGGAAACCCTTTCAACACTTACCCTTTGCATTAGCAATGGTAATATTGTTACCTGTGACATTAGCTTTATTAGTAGGTATTCCTCTTTTCAAATCCGGAACTAAAGGTGTTTACTTTACTATTATTAGTCAGGCAATAACATTAATCATGTCTATTCTTTTTGTTGGACAACAAGGATTTACCGGAGGTTCAAACGGGATTACTGGTTTTGACGGTCTATTTGGCTATTCTTTGAGCGATCCCAATTTAATTAAAATATTATACCTCATGGCAGTATTGATTTTGGTAGCCATCTATTTTATAGTCAGATTTATGTTGAATACTCATGGTGGAATTATTATTAGAGCTATTAGAGACAGAGAAACAAGACTTCGTTTTTTAGGTTATAAAACAGATTCTTTCAAAATACTTACTCTAGCTACCTCGGCAGCAATTGCAGGAGTTGCAGGTGCTTTATTTGTACCAATTGTCGGCATCATATCTCCGTCAATAATGAGTATTTTAATGTCAACTGAATTTGTGATTTGGGTAGCTATTGGCGGTAGAGCCACGTTATTAGGCCCCATCATTGGAGCTTTGGTCATCAATTATGCTAAAACCAGTTTTTCAGAATCCATGCCCGAATACTGGTGGTATTTTTATGGTTTCTTATTTATAGCTGCCACTATAATTGTTCCTAAGGGAATTGTTGGAAGTTTATTAGAAAAAAAATGGTTTATCAATGCATTAAACAAAATTAAAAATGAGTAAATTACATCAGTTAGTACCAAATCCCATTATTAGTTTACGTGATGTTGAGGTAGATTTTGACGGATACAAAGCATTAAATAAAATAACCATTGATTTTCCGCACAAAGGAGTGCAATTTATAATAGGTCCTAACGGAGCCGGAAAAACAACAATTTTAGATGCTATTTGTGGACGTGTCAAAACCTCAAAAGGGAGTATTACTTATAAATTTGATACTGAAATTCAAAACAAGAAACCTGAAAAAATTGTTCATCTTGGAATTAGCCGAAAATTTCAAAATCCCACTATTTTCAATACACAAACCGTTTATGAAAATATGAAGCTGGCTTTAATTTCAGGAAAGGCAACAATTTGGTATCTTTTCAATTATAAAATCACTACAGAACAAGAAGTCATAATTGATGAAACTTTAGAAAAATTAAACTTATTAGCATTCAAACATGCTGTTAGTGGTTCTTTATCACATGGCCAAAAACAATGGCTAGAAATCGCCATGTCTATCATCAACCAACCCGAGTTGCTATTGGTAGACGAACCCATTGCCGGAATGTCGCCAAACGAACGAGATAAGACCGGAGAATTACTGACACAAATTGCCCAGGACCGAACTGTTTTTGTTGTAGAACACGACATGAAATTTGTAAGTAACTTTTCAACTTCCGTACTTGTTATGCATGAAGGACGGATTATAGACCGAGGTACTTTTGACCAGATTGTAAACAACCAACAGGTGATTGAAATTTATCTGGGAAGACAGAAATAACTCTCAAGTTAAAGTCTCTCCAGTAATTCACACCATCCTAATCAAAATAAAAATGTTAGAAATAAAAAATTTGACCGCCGGATATTCAGACGAAACCGCAGCCATTCACGACATCAACATTCAGGTACCCAAAAATGAAGTTTGTTCTATTATTGGAAGTAACGGAGCCGGAAAAACAACGCTGTTAAAATCCATCATGGGCTTACTACCTTCTTCTAATGGTGAAATTATTTTTGACGGACAAGAAATCTCTAAATTAGATTCAGAAACAATTTCTCAAATGGGAATTGGCTATGTGCCTCAAGGACGAATGATTTTCCCTTATCTGACAGTAGAAGAAAATCTATTGTTGGGCTGCGAAGTTCGAAAAATGAATTTAAAAAAGGCACTTGAAGTAGGCTACGATTATTTCCCTGATTTAAAAGGAATAAACAAACGAAAAGGCGGAATGCTAAGCGGTGGTCAACAACAACAATTAGCCATTGCCAGAATGCTCGTTATAGACCCAAAACTGATTATACTAGACGAACCCGCTGAAGGAATACAGCCCAATGTGGTTCAGGAAATAGGCCGTATACTAACAAAAATCACTTCAGAGCTAAATGTTTCGGTTCTTTTAGTAGAGCAATTTGTAGGCTTTGCACTCGAATTGTCTCATTCTTATTACTTCCTTCAAGGGGGGCAAATAACCAATGGAGGCATCATTACAAATGAGAACAGAACACAAATCATTGATAGTATTAAATTGTAAAATTTAAATTAGCCATTAAAAAAAAACGGTATGGAGTGTGGCTTAGAATTAAAATGAATAAAATAAAAATGAATAAAATATTAGCATTGCTATTAATACTAACAAACTGTATTTGTAATGCCCAAAATATAAAAGGAAAAATTATAGATCATTACGGACATCCAATTGAAAACGCCTATATTTTAAACACCATAACTAATAATCATGCGCATAGTAATGAATTAGGCATTTTTTGTATGGATAAAACCACAACAAATACGCTATTAAGAATAAGCGCTTTAGGATTCAAAAAAACCGAATTTACTGTTAGTGATAGCGTAATTTTAATTACACTTGAACCCGCTACTTTCCAATTATCAGAAGTAGTTATTCAACCTACATTATCGGCAATGAACGTAATTACCCAAATTGATTTAGAAACATCTCCTGTAAATTCTACTCAAGAAATATTGCGTAAAGTACCTGGTTTATTCATCGGACAACATGCTGGTGGCGGTAAAGCAGAACAAATGTTTTTGAGAGGATTTGATGTCGATCACGGTACAGATGTAGCACTTTCGGTTGATGGAATGCCTGTAAATATGGTTTCTCATGCTCACGGGCAAGGGTATTCTGATTTACATTTTGTGATTCCTGAAACGGTTGATAAAATAGATTTTGGAAAAGGAACTTATTATACCAATAAAGGGGACTTTAATACTGCTGGCTATGTTGATTTTAAAACGAAAGATAAACTCGAAAAAAGTACTATCGGAGTTGAAGTTGGACAGTTTGATACTTTTAGAACCATTGGTTTATTTGATTTATTAGGTAACCAAAAAAAGCAGAGTGCTTATTTGGCAACCGAATACATTATGACAAACGGTCCTTTTGATTCTCCACAAAACTTCAATCGCATTAATATATTAGGTAAATATTCGACAATTTTGGACGATAATAGCTCGATTTCTGTTTCAGGCTCTCATTTTACCAGCAATTGGGATGCTTCAGGACAAATTCCACAAAGACTGGTAGATACTGGAACTATTTCAAGATTTGGTGCTGTTGATGATACCGAAGGAGGAACTACTTCAAGATCCAATTTCAATGTTATGATGAACAAACATATTGACGAAGACACCTTTTTAAAAACTAATGCTTTTTACAGTAATTATCAATTTGAATTGTATTCTAATTTTACCTTTTTCTTTGAAGATCCAATAAATGGAGATCAAATCAAACAAAAAGAAAACAGAAACATTTATGGTATTAACGCCGAACTAAATAACAAACATCATTATGGAGCAACTGATGTTTTATACCAATTGGGAGTTGGTGTTCGCAATGATCAGACAACAGACACTGAATTATCCCATACCATAAACCGAAATACTACTCTGGAACAAATTAAATTAGGTGATATTAATCAGTCTAACTTGTTTACTTATTTAAATACTGAAATTACATTAGGAAAACTGACAATCAATCCCGGACTTCGATTAGACTATTTTAAATTCAATTATCAGGACAAATTGCAAATAGCTTATAAAACTCAAACGGAAGACAAAGTAAAAATTTCTCCAAAATTGAATTTTATTTATTCTGAAAATGCCAATTTACAATTCTTTATAAAATCAGGAATGGGATTCCATTCCAATGACACTAGAGTTGTAGTAGCAAATAATGGAGAAAAGATTTTGCCTACTGCTATTGGAACCGATATAGGAACGATTTGGAAACCTTTTCCAAGATTAATTGTCAATTCTGCTTTATGGTATTTGTATTTGCAACAAGAATTTGTCTATGTAGGTGACGCAGGAATTGTTGAACCCAGTGGAAAGACCAAAAGAATGGGAATTGATTTAGGCTTACGCTATCAATTGAATGATTTTTTATTTTTTGATTTTGATGGGAATTACACTCATGCGAGAAGCATAGAGGAAGCAAAAGGAGAAGATTATATTCCGTTAGCTCCCGCTTTTACAAATACTGCTGGAATCAGTTTACAAAATTGGAAAAATTTTTCAGGTGGAATTCGCTATCGTTACATGGATGACAGACCTGCAAACGAGGATAAGTCAATTGTAGCTAAAGGATATTTTGTAGCAGATTGCAATTTAAATTATACCTACAAGAAATTAATATTTGGTATTTCAGTTCAAAATTTATTCAACACCCAATGGAATGAAACTCAATTTGCAACCGAATCCAGACTACAAAACGAATCAACTCCTGTAGAAGAAATTCATTTTACACCCGGAACACCATTCTTCTTAAAAGGAATGATAACTTATAATTTTTAAATAGAATCAAAAAACCCAACGCCTTCTTTCAGTTTAAAAAGAAGGCTTTTTTGTATGCACTATTTATTTTATTTTTTCTTCAAATGAAACTCTTTTGGCTTCTTACCCAAAGCCCACAGAAGCCCACCTTCAAGATGTTTTAAAAATACGGGATCAACATAATCTTTACTATCATGACCTAAAGCGGTATAAAACACTCTGCCTCCTTCAAACTCATGACACCAGGCCAAAGGTAAATAATCCCCAAAAGTACGCCCTGGATAGATTTCTTTTTCTTTATCTTTCACTGTTCGCATATCGGCAGCCAGAAGAACATGGTTATTAGGATTGAATTCGTTCATATAATAACACTCATCTTCTTTTGTCCATTTTTCTCCTAACATTGAAGTAGCCGGATGATTTTTATCAATTACTTTTATTTCAAATTCCTGAAAAGCCGGATGCCTTTTAAACTTTCCTCCTACCATTTCAGCATACCAAGGCCAGTCTTTTTCAGAATCTGATGCACTATGAACTCCAACATAAGCACCACCAGCATGAATATAGTCGACAAGAGCCTGTTTTTGTTCTTCGGTATCAAAGATATCATTGCAGGTATTCGAAAATACCAGACAGCTGTATCGAGCCAGATTTTCGGTCGTCATTACCCCTGGATCATTAGAAGTATCAACGATTAAATTATTTGCTTCGCCAATTTTTTTCCAGGCTTCCACACTTGAGGGAATGTTTTTATGCACATAGCCTTTTCCGTTTTTGGTATACACCAAAATGCGTTTTTTAGCAGGTGGATTTGCAAAAACAGAACTTAAGCTAAAAACAATAGTAAGCAGTAGTAATTTGATTTTCATATCCTTCTATTTTTTTATTTTTTTAATAATTCACCGAATTCCTGAATAATATAATTTTCTAATTCTTTCATCACATTATCCAAATCGTGTTTCACTCTAAAATCAGAAACCCTGTAAACATGTAGTCCTAAATTACTCAAAAACGCCTCTCTCATAGCATCATATTTTTCTTTATTATCATGACTCGAACCATCAATTTCTATAATTAATCCAAGAGATTTTACATAAAAATCAACAATAAAACTACCTATAATTCGCAGCCTGTCAAAATCAATAGACCAAAAAGTATTATTTCGCACTTGTCTCCAAAAAATAACTTCCGACAAAACTCCTGCTTTTCGCAAAGACCTCGCCCTGCCAGATAGCGCTTTATTATATGGCAACAAATCGACACTTCTCCTGTAAATGGGCTTCTCATTAATATAAGTAAGAATTTCGGATTCCATACTCTGATTTATTTTTTGATTCAAATATAGTAACCACCCCGCCCTTCGGGCACCCCTCCAAAGGAGGGGAAGATAAAGTTTCTAAAAAAAACCGCATTGATTATAAGCGTTACACTTCCCCTCTTTTTAAGAGGGGTGCCCGAAGGGCGGGGTGTTTTTAACGAATAATCGCATTACCGAATATAAAAAGAAAATCCCAAAGTCCTTAAATGAACTTTGGGATTTATATGTTTGTCAGACTGAGCTTGTCGAAGTCTACAATTCAAATGCTTTTTTAGGATTTCCACCGCAAAGCAATTCTACCGGGTTTTCTAAAGCTTCTTTTACAGCAACTAAGAAACCAACAGACTCACGACCATCAATAATTCTGTGGTCATAAGATAAAGCCACATACATCATTGGGTGAATTTCAACCTTACCGTTTACAGCTATTGGACGCTCAATAATGTTGTGCATTCCTAAGATTCCTGATTGTGGAGGATTGATAATTGGAGTAGATAACATAGAACCAAATACACCACCGTTAGTGATTGTAAAAGTACCACCAGTCATATCGTCAACCGTAATTTGACCGTCACGTGCTTTGA
The DNA here is from genome assembly GCF_051846875.1 of Flavobacterium sp. ARAG 55.4. NCBI lineage: Bacteria > Pseudomonadati > Bacteroidota > Flavobacteriia > Flavobacteriales > Flavobacteriaceae > Flavobacterium > Flavobacterium sp. ARAG 55.4. The sequence goes on from NZ_JBPYCT010000004.1 coordinate 341,429, forward strand.
TAGCTAATCTTTTGATTTCAGCTTCAATTCCACGGAACGTCAGGTTTTCAGCATTACGAACTACAGGAACCATTAATCCTTTAGGACCGGAAACTGCGATAGAGATATCAGCAAAATCATAAGCTACTTTATAATCACCGTCCATCATAGAGTTCACATCAGGGAACAACTCTAAAGCTCTTGTAACCGCTTTTGTAAAGAATGACATATACCCTAAACCAACACCACCGTGTTTTGCTTTGAAAGCATCTTTGTATTCATTACGCAAAGTATTAATTGGCGTCATGTTCACTTCGTTGAAAGTAGTCAACATAGCTGTTTCGTTTTTAGCAGCCACTAATCTTTCGGCCACTTTACGACGCAACATGGATAATTTAGTACGCTCAGCACCACGGTTTCCTCCTGTAGGAGTTCCCATTGACGGTACTGCATTTACGGCATCATCTTTAGTTATTCTTCCTCCTTTTCCAGTTCCAGAAACTGAAGCAGGCTCGATATTTTTTTCGTCTAATATTTTTTTAGCTGCCGGAGATGGAGTTCCGGTTGCATAAGTAGCTGCTGGTGCTGCCGGAGCCGCTGGTGCAGGTGCTGCTTTTGGAGCTTCCGCTTTTGGAGTCTCTGCAACAGGTGCTGCTGCCGGTGCTGATCCTTCCGGTTTAGCCGCTGCAGTATCAATATGGCAAACTACTGCTCCTACTGCTACTGCATCACCTTCTTCTGCTTTTAGGGTAATTATACCACTCGCTTCAGCTGGTAATTCTAATGTAGCTTTGTCTGAATCTACTTCAGCAATTGCCTGATCTTTTTCAACATAATCCCCATCTTTTACTAACCAAGTGGCGATTTCAACTTCTTTAATAGATTCCCCTGGTGATGGAACTTTCATTTCTAAAATCATGTCCTAATATTTTAAATTATGAATTTTATTTTTTAATGTATGAATCGTTATTCTTTTGTGTTTAATTCTAGCCCTGATGACAGCGGCATCCTTTTTCTTTTTTTCTTTAAAAAGAAAAAGATACAGCGGACAGCAGGAAATAGCTTCTGAAAAAAAAATATTTTAATGAGATTGCTTTGCCACGTACCTCGCAACTCTTCGCAATGACTATCTAAATAAATTTTTATCAAATACCATTCTGATAGCATCTGCATGACGGCGTTTTGCTCTTGTATAACTTCCTGCAGCTGGTGCCGAGTATGCTTTTAACGAAGCCAATCTCCATTTAACCAAATCAAAGTTAGCCAACATATACGTGTAAGCTCCCATGTTTTTAGGTTCTTCCTGTGCCCAAACATAATCATCCGCATTTGGATATTGAGCGATAATTGCTTTTAATTGTTCTACCGGTAATGGGAACAATTGCTCGATACGAACCACCGCTACATCATTACGTCCGTTATTTTCTCTTTCGGCTACAATATCATAGTAGAATTTACCCGTACAGAAAACTAATGTTTTCACATCGGCTTTGTTAACAGTAGTATCGTCAATAGTTTCCTGGAATTCACCATTAGCTAATTCTTCCACTGTAGAAACACATCTTGGATCACGCAATAAACTTTTTGGAGAGAAAACAACTAATGGCTTACGGAATTTAGTTTTCATTTGTCTTCTCAACAAATGGAAGAAGTTAGCCGGCGTTGTACAGTCTGCTACATACATATTGTGACGGGCACATAATTGTAAATAACGCTCCATACGTGCAGAAGAGTGTTCAGCTCCCTGACCTTCGTATCCGTGAGGCAATAACATTACTAATCCGTTTTGATTGTTCCATTTGTCTTCTCCACAAGAAATGTATTGGTCAATCATGATTTGAGCTCCGTTAGAGAAATCTCCAAATTGTGCTTCCCAAATAGTCAGTGAGTTTGGATTAGCCAGAGCATATCCATAATCAAATCCTAAAACTCCGTATTCAGACAAGAAAGAGTTGAAGATGCGGAAGTTTCCTTTTTTGTTTTCGATGTGGTCTAATAAAACTACTTCTTCTTCAGAATCTTCTACTTTTACTACTGCATGACGATGAGAGAAAGTACCACGCTCTACATCCTGACCTGAGATACGGATATCAAAGCCTTCGGTCAATAAAGTACCATAAGCCAAAGTCTCAGCAGTACCCCAATCGATAGTATTGTTGTCGTAACCCGCTTTTCTGTCGGTAACGATTTTTGTAATTTTATTGATGAATTTTTTATCAGACGGTAACGTAGAAACTGTTTTAATAATTGAATCCAAAGTTGTTTTTTCAACTTTAGTTTCTACTTTTTGCAGCATTACATCATCGGAAACCTGTTCAAATCCTTTCCATTCATTTTGCATAAACGGAGTAATTACAGTTAAATCTTTTTTACGGGAGGCTTCCAGATTATGATCTAAATCGTCTTTGTATTCTTTTTCTAAAGTTTTAACCAAATTAGCATCGATTACACCTTCAGACAATAATTTTTCAGCATAAATATCTCTTGGATTTCTGTGCTTTGCAATCAGTTTATACAATACTGGCTGTGTAAAACGAGGTTCGTCCCCTTCATTATGACCGTATTTTCTATATCCTAATAAGTCAATAAATACATCACGTCCAAACTGCATACGGAAATCCAATGCAAATTGCATGGCGTGAACTACAGACTCAGCATCATCAGCATTCACGTGCAATACCGGAGACAAAGTCACTTTAGCCACATCCGTACAATATGTTGATGAACGTGCATCTAAGTAATTCGTTGTAAAACCAACCTGATTATTGATTACAATATGAATGGTTCCTCCTGTTTTGTAACCATCTAATTGTGCCATTTGAATAATTTCATAAAGAATTCCCTGTCCTGCAATTGCAGCATCACCGTGAACGGCGATAGGCAATACTTTAGAAAAATCATTTGCAAAATATTTATCCTGTTTTGCTCTTGTAATACCTTCAATAACTGCACCTACAGTTTCAAGGTGCGAAGGATTTGGAGCTAAGTTAATGTTGATTTTCTTGCCTGACTTGGTAATTTTATCAGCCGTAAGACCTAAATGGTATTTTACGTCACCATCAAAATATTCCTGATCATAATCTTTTCCATCAAATTCAGAAAAGATATCCTGAGTAGATTTACCAAAGATATTAGCCAAAACGTTCAGACGACCACGGTGAGCCATCCCCATAACAAATTGCTCTACTCCTTTTTCGGCTGCTCTCTCAATTAAGGCATCCAGTGCAGGAATAATTGTTTCTCCTCCTTCAAGAGAAAAACGTTTTTGACCTACATATTTAGTATGCAGGAAGTTCTCAAAAGAAACTGCCTGATTTAATTTATTTAAAATTCCCTTCTTTTCTTCAGCAGAAAAAGTAGGGCGGTTTTCATTAATATTTAATTTCTCCTGAATCCACTCTACAATCTCAGGTCTTCGGATGTACATGTATTCAATACCGATATGCTGACAATAAACCGCTGTAAGATGGTCAATAATCTGAGACAAAGAAGAAGGTTGCAGGCCTAATAATTTAGCCGCATCAAAAACAGTAGCTAAATCAGCAGACGACAGACCAAAATTCTCTAAATCCAGACTAGGAGAAAAAGTTCTGCGTTCTCTTACAGGATTTGTCTTAGTAAATAAATGTCCTCTGGTACGGTATCCTTCAATTAATTTTACAACTTTAAATTCTTTTTGAAGTTGTTCTGAAATCTTGCTGTTATCAACAGCTGCAGGAGACACTGAAGCTGAAGCAACTTCTCTGCTGTATTGAACTGGATTCTCCTCATTGTAAGTTTCCATTCCAAAATCGAAACCCTGGAAAAAACTTCTCCAGCTAGGCTCAACGCTATCTGGATTTTCTAAATATTGATCGTATAATTGAGCGAAAAATTCGGTATGCGCTGCATTTAAAAATGAAAACCTATCCATAATATTGTGAATATACTTTTTGTTAAAATAGTTTGGCAAAAGTACAATAATCAACTAAATTTACCTGTAAATTAAAACACTTTTAACTATTAAAATGTTAAATACCTTACTACTTATGACAAAAAAACATGTCTTAGGCGTATCAAATTTAATTTTGACCGTCTTAATCGGATTTTTTTCAGCTCAATTATCAGCTCAAAATCAGAGTTCCAACTTTAAATCCGGTAATAATTTTTGGCAGAAAGTACAATTTGGAGGCGGATTAGGCTTAAGTTTTGGCAACAGATACACTGATATTTCCGTTTCTCCAAGTGCGATTTATAATGTAAATGAATATTTTGCAGTAGGTCTTGGCGCACAATATACCTATGTAAAACAAAAAGATCTTTACAATTCAAACCTTTACGGCGGAAGCTTAATCACCCTTTTCAATCCTATTCCTGAAATTCAGCTTTCTGCCGAACTGGAACAATTAAGAGTCAATGTCAAAGGAATTGGCGACAATGATGGTTTTAGCAACAATTTCTGGAACACTGGTTTGTTCCTAGGCGCCGGTTACCGCAGTGGAAATGTAACTATTGGCGCCAGGTACAATGTTTTACATGACGACAACAAAAGTGCTTACAGCGATGCGTTTATGCCTTTTGTACGGTTTTATTTTTGATCAAAGTTGCTGAGGCACTGAGTTTCTAAGATTCTAAGTTAAAACTTATTTTAAAGATAACGATCTAGCAAAATCATGAATAAATTTGCAATTTTTAAAAAAACCAAAAAAATTTACTGGAGCACTAACAAAATATATTATTGCACATTATTTTCCCTTTTAGGGTTAGGCTACGTTTCAGAAAAAATATTCAAACCAATTGGTCTTATTTTTCAATGGTCGGCTCTAGTAAGTATGTTTATTGGTATTTTTTACAAATTCAAAGGTTTTACAGAAATCGAGCCTGTAAGAGGAACTTTAGGAGGGAATTTGATTTTTGAAAAAGATTCAATTATTATAGATGATATTCACTATTCTTTAGACGAAATAAATAAAATTAAAATCTCAAACGATGACTACATTGGAAAATTAATCTATACTTCCAAAGGACATATTGGCCCGGCTCTATCGAACGGAACCAACAATTACTTAATTATTTTCTTTAAATCAAAAGAACCTATAAAAGTCTTTTTCGAACTAATAAACTCTAATGATTTTCAAAAAATCAAACCCATACTAATCGAATATTATTTAAAGAAGAAAATTGATTTTGATGAAATGACATACGTTCTTGGAGAAAAAAGCCGTTCAGATCTTCAAGAATTCAAAAAGGACATAGAGAAAATCCGAGATTCAAACAACCTCAGCAAATCAGAATCTTAGCTTCTCAGCAACTCATTTAAACTTATTTCTGAACCACACTTTTTGCCATTCTCTTTTTAAAATTAAAAAAGCAACTTGTTCTGCTAAGACAACTAAATCAGAGCCATCCAACTTTTTGATTTCATCTTCAGAGACATCAATTACATAAAGCAAATTCAAATATTCTGCAAACTTATACTGGATTAACCGATAGACTTTCTCATGCAATTGAATCTTTAGTTCTTCCGGAGAAATACTCATAGGAAAATCCACTCCTTCATTAGCCAGATTGAAATCTTTGTTTAATTGCTCGACTAACTTCAAATACAAAGCATCTTTTTGCGCTTCTTCAAACAACAAATCAGTATTTACAGGACTAATAAAATTCATAACAGTAATCAACAGGTTAATATTCTTTTTTGCCTTTCCAAAAGTTCAACAATCTTAACTAAAAGCACATCTCCGCCGGCATAAACGAAAACTGCTCCAAGAGGCGGATTTACTGTAGGTATTATTCCGAAAATTTCAGGTTCCCAAATCCAGCATTGAAAAAAAGTACCCACTAATTCTATAAAAACAACACAAAGAGCAATAAAAAAATAGAGATTTTCCCAACGCTTTCTTTTTAAAAGTAAAAAAAAGCAAATACCGAAAATCAAAGAAAAAATATCATTTAAAAAAAGACCCACAAAAAGAAACAGCAAGATAAACAATATTGGAAAAAACACTTTTAATTTTCGTTCTTGCCTGATTGCCCATTTTGTATGTGCAAAAACATAACCTGAAGCATACACTATTGCGTGACCAAAAGGAACATATAAAGGTATAGCTTCATTTCGATAATGATACATTTCTAAGCATTTACAAAAGATAATTTCACCTAAATAAGATAAAAAGACCATGATAAACATTAATTTCCTCAAATAGGAATCAGATGCAAAAAAGAAAATCAGGAAATAAACTATCGAAATAAAATTAGTTATTTGCCTTCCGTCAAAACAACGTCCGGCAAAAAAGACAGAATCAATTCCGAGTGCCGTAAAAGTAAAAACAGGAAACAAAAACGCCAATAACAATTGCATTCCGGCATTTGGTTTTTCGGGAAGAAATAGAATCCTGTTTATCATTTTTAAACTTTACGCCCCATCAGATTCTCGCCAAAAGAACGGAGAATTTGTTTTTTATCCTCCTCAACATCCATCTTATCTAAAGTATCAAAAGCTTTAAAAGTATAGACTTCAATCGCTTTCTTAGTTGCAGCCGAAGCTCCTGAATTGATAAATATTTCTTTTACCTGAACAATCTTAGCTTCATTTTCTTCCATTTGAATCGAAAATAAATCAGCCAGTTCCTGCCTGTCCATCGCGTTAGCAAATTCCATTGCTTTTAGATACAAATAGGTTTTTTTATTCTCAATAATATCACCACCCACCTGCTTTCCAAATGTTTCCGGATTGCCAAAAGCATCCAGATAATCATCCTGCAACTGAAACGCTAATCCTAAATTCAAACCAAATTCATAAATTAAATCAGCATTTTCATCAGAAGTCTGAGCTATAACAGCTCCCATTTTCATTGCCGCAGCCACAAGAACAGCAGTTTTATATTCAATCATTTTTAAATATTCCGGAATGGTAACGTCATTTCGAGTTTCAAAGTCCACATCCCATTGCTGACCTTCGCAAACCTCCAGCGCTGTTTTACTGAATAACTTAGCTAACGCCTGAAAAATTACAGGTTCATATTTTTCAAAATACTGATAAGCCAGAATCAGCATTGCGTCTCCGGACAAAATAGCGGTATTAGTATCCCATTTTTCATGCACAGTGACATTCCCTCTTCTCAACGGCGCATCGTCCATAATATCATCATGTACCAATGAAAAATTATGAAAAACCTCAACAGCTAAAGCAGCCGGTAATGCTTTTTCATAGGAAACATCAAAAATTTCCGCACTCATCACCGTTAAAACAGGACGAATTCTTTTCCCGCCAAGATGCAATATATAATGTATGGGTTCGTATAAATTTTTAGGTTCTTTTACTTCTAACTGCGATTTAAGATATTCTGTTACGAATTCCTGATATTGACTTAAGGCGTGCATAAACATAATTTTGGGCTAATTTACAGCATTCACACTGGATTACAAACTTCGATTATCAATGAAATGTTAAATTATTTTAAATACAATGGAAACTATTTTGGTTTTTAAAGTTTCCGTTCTATATTTGCGCCATATTTAACAATTAAATTCCGAAGCGCTTCTAATCAGGAAAAACTTTATATCATCGGAAGAAATTGTAAAAAACCTATGGCATCATGAAGACAAAATGGAAAGTTAATTCAAATGAATCGGATGTTTTAATCAGAATGAGACATTCAATAATTGCCTATTTAGGAGGTACATTCAACAGTTTTCAAGGCTATGCTGATTTTGACAACAATGAGATTGAAGACGCCACAATAGCTTTTTCATTAGATGTTAAAAACAGGGAATCCAAGCTGGAACAGTTTAGTAATTACTTAAAACTGAATGATTTTTTCGACGTAAATCAATACCCCACTATCAGCTTTAAATCCACATCTTTTCAAAAAATTAACAAAAATATTAATTTTATAAAAGGAGATTTAACCATCAAAAACATAACTAAAACAGTAGAACTTGATGTTGAACTGATAGAAAATGACTATTTAGACGGAGAAAAAAAAATAGCTTTTGAACTCACGGCAGCTATTAACCGAAAAGATTTTGGATTAGCCTCTAATTCTTTTCACACTAATAACGGTTTAACAACCGGACAGGATATAAAACTAGTGGCCAACGTAGAGTTTAGTATGTAATCAATAATGAAAGTAAGACAACAATGAAAGAGAAGATTATTTCCAAGGCAAGCGAAATGTTTTTAAAATTAGGTTTTAAAAGCATCACCATGGACGACATAGCAGGTGAAATGTGTATTTCTAAAAAAACCATTTATAAATATTTCTGCAACAAAGAAGTATTAATTCAGGAAAGCACCGAACTGGTTCACAAACAGGTGCATGAATTAATTGACAGTGTTGTAGCGAAGAACTACAATGCCATCCAGGAGAATTTTGAAATCAGAAAAATGTTTGGAGAACTTTTTAACAGCAGCCTGGACAACTCTCCTATTTATCAGTTAAAAAAACATTATCCTGAAATATACCAGCGGGTTCTAGAACAGGAAGTAAACCAATGCGAACACTGTTTTAGACAAAACATCACCAAAGGAATTCAGGAAGGCTTATACCGAAACGATCTTGATGTTGAAACTTATGTAAAGTTTTATTACATCCTGATTTTTCATATCAATGAAAATACCAGTTCTGAACGCGAAGCTAAAAGAATAGAACTTGAAGCTTTAGAATACCACACCAGAGCTATGGCTACAGAAAAAGGAATTACTGAGTTAAATAAACAATTATCAAATCTTAATATAATTAATAATCAATGAAGAGAATAATTTTAATCACCATATTATTTCTAGCCGTTTCCATCGAAGCGCAGGAAATTAAATCGCTAACACTCAAAGAAGCGATTCAGTATGCACTGGAAAATAAGGCAGATGCTAAAAAAGCGCAATTACAAATTGAAAACAGCGAATATCAGATTCAGGAAGTTCGCTCCAGAGCTTTACCTCAAATTTCGGCAAACGGAAATTTGACTTATAATCCTATTTTGCAGTTGAATGCTTTACCGGGCGATTTTTTCGGCACACCGGGAACGACAATTTTAGCACCATTAGGACAAAAATGGACTTCTACAGCAGGTGTATCTTTAACACAGGCGTTATTTGATCAATCTGTTTTTACAGGTTTGAAAGCAGCAAGAACGACCCGTGAATTTTATCAGATCAACAATCAGCTAACCGAAGAACAGGTTATTGAAAGAGTGGCTAATAATTATTATCAGGTATATGTTTTACGTCAAAAGCTGGCGCTTGCTGAAAGTAATTTAAAAACAACTACTAAAGTTCGCGATATTGTAAAAGGACAATTTGATAACGGATTAGCCAAAAGAATTGATTTAGACAGAATGACGGTAAATCTTTCTAATATCAATACTCAAAAACAACAAATTATTAACTCGCTGCAGTTACAGGAAAATGCGTTGAAGTTTTATATGGGAATGCCAATGGATGCACAAATCGAAATCCCGCAAACAGAATTTGAAATAACTCCTGCTGCTTTTACAGATGCTCCAAATACCAATAATCGTTCTGAATATTTACTGCTCAAAAAACAGGAAGAATTATTAGTACTGCAAAAAAAATCAATAATTGCAGGCTATTACCCAACACTATCTCTTTCAGCAAGCTACAATTACATTGGTCAGGGTCCTGAGATGCCATTGTTTGCAAAACCATCTGACGGTGTTTACTGGTCAGATTTTTCAACCATTGGGATGAATTTAAGAGTTCCTATTTTCTCAGGTTTTGGGACAAGAGCTAAAATAAGACAAGCTGATATTGAACTAAGAACGATTCAGGAAGATATTAAAGACACGCAGTTATCTTTAGATTTAGATTACAAAAACGCAAAAACTCAAATTGAGAACAGCATCATCACGCTGCAAAATCAAAAAGAAAACATGAGTTTAGCGGATGAAATTCTGAAAAACATCAACAATAACTATCAGCAGGGTTTAGCCTCTTTAACAGACTTACTCGATGCAGAAAATGCTTCTACCGAAGCACAGAACAATTATACTGCCGCAATTTTAGATTATAAACTGGCAGAAATTAAACTAATAAAATCAAAAGGAGAACTTAAAAACTTAATAAATAACTAAAATGAAAAAAAAAATAATATATGCCATCGTAGCAGCTGTTTTAATAGGACTGGCAGCTTACAAAATTGGAAATAATAAAGAAAAGCAACAACAAGAAGTAGCCGAAGTTGCTAAACAAGTAGATAAAATCAACGTAAATACCATTACTGTTTCCAGAGAAAATATTAATACCGCTTATGTTGCCAATGGTACTTTTCTTCCAAAACAAGAAATTAATCAAGCCGCAGAAATTTCAGGTCGCATTCTAAGTGTTCTTGTAAAAGAAGGATCGAAAGTTAGTGCCGGACAAACCCTGGCTACTATCAAAAGGGACGCTATTGAAGTTGAAGTAACTCAGGCACAAAACAATTTACAAAATGCCATTGCCGATAATGAACGTTATGAAAACGCCTATAAAACCGGTGGTGTTACAAAACAACAGCTTGACAATTCAAGATTACAGTTGAAAAATGCTCAGGCTGCTTTAAAATCACAAAATGTAAAAGTAAACGACACCCGAATCAAAGCCGGAATTAGTGGTACCATTAATAAAAAGATGGTTGAACCAGGAATGGTAGTTTCGCCTGGAACTGCTTTGTTCGAAATCGTTAATATTAACTCTTTAAAACTTTCTGTTTTAGTGGATGAAAGTCAAATAGGGAAAATTTCAATAGGTCAAAAAGTATCAATAAATGTTAATGTTTTAGCAAACGAAAACTTTAGCGGAAAAATTACTTTTATTGCCCCTAAAAGTGATGCTTCATTAAATTTTCCAGTGGAAATTGAAGTTCAAAACAGTGGAAATTTAAAAGCAGGTATGTATGCTACAGCTAATTTTAAAACTAATAGCGGAGCTGAAACTCAAAATATGATAACCGTTCCTGCAACAGCATTTGTAAACGGAGTAAGTTCAGGGCAATTGTTTGTAATAAACAATGGAACTGCAAAATTAATTAAGGTACAAACCGGAAAAGTATACGGTGATAAAGTTCAAATCTTAGACGGATTAAATGAGGGAGAACAAGTAGTTACTTCTGGACAAATCAACCTGGACAACGGTTCTAAAATTAACATCATAAAGTAACATAAAAATGAAGTTAGCAGAAATATCTATTAAAAGACCATCCCTGGTAATCGTACTATTTACGATACTTACCTTAGGAGGTTTGTTAAGCTACTCCTTAATGGGGTACGAGTTAATCCCGAAGTTTGAAACTAATATGGTAACTATTTCTACGGTTTATCCGGGAGCTTCGCCAAGTGAGGTAGAAACTTCGGTAACCCGAAAGATTGAAGATGCCGTTGGTGCTCTGGAAAACGTAAAAAAAGTAGAAGCTTCATCATACGAAAGTTTATCAGTTGTAATGGTTCAGCTAAACACTGGTGCCGATGTAAACTACGCTATGAATGACGCGCAAAGAAAAGTAAATGCAATCTTGGGAGATCTTCCTGAAGATGTAGATGCTCCATCTCTTCAAAAATTCTCATTAGATGATCTTCCTATTATCACCATGAGTGTTTCCAGTGATAAACTGAATAATAAAGAATTATACGATCTTTTAGATAAAAAAATCGAACCAATATTCTCACGTGTAAACGGAGTAGCTCAAGTTGATCTTGTAGGTGGTCAGGAAAGAGAAATTCAGGTTAATTTAGATGAAAAGAAAATGCAAGGATACGGCCTTTCTATAGGCGATGTACAACAGGCAATTTTAACATCTAACCTTGATTTCCCTACTGGTGCTCTAAAAACAAGAACATCAAGAGCAACTATCCGACTTTCCGGAAAGTACCAAAACATTGCCGAAATGAATAATCTTGTGGTTTCTAATAGAAACGGAGCACAGATAAGACTTTCTGATATTGCAAGCGTTTTTGATTCTCAAAAAGATACTGAAAAAGTAGCAAGATACAATCAGTTACCAACTATTTTAATGCAGGTTAAGAAACAATCGGATGCCAATGCAGTAACGGTTTCTGAATTAATAGAAAAAACAGTTGCTCAGGTAGAAACGGATTATAAAACACAAGCGGTAAAAGTAAAAATTGTAGATAACACTACCGATTTTACATTAGAAGCAGCAGATCACGTAATCTTCGATTTGTTCTTAGCAATTATTTTGGTTGCAATTGTGATGTTACTATTTCTTCACAACATCCGAAATGCCTTTATTGTAATGGTTTCTATTCCAGTTTCGTTAATCGCAACTGTAATCGGGATGTACTTGATGGGATACACCTTAAACTTAATGAGTTTATTAGGACTTTCATTAGTAGTTGGTATTCTTGTGGATGATGCGATTGTGGTTTTAGAAAACGTATATCGTCATATGGAAATGGGTAAAAGCCGAATTCGCGCTGCTTATGACGGTGCTTCAGAAATTGGATTTACAGTAACCGCTATTACATTGGTAATCGTGGTAGTGTTCTTACCAATTGCGATGAGTTCCGGATTAGTAGCAGATATATTAGCTCAATTTTGTGTGACTGTAGTAATCGCAACAATGTTCTCTTTACTAGCTTCTTTCACCATTATTCCATGGTTATCCTCAAGATACGGTAAATTAGTTCACCTTACTGGAAAAAATATTTTCGAAAGATTTATTCTTGGTTTTGAAAAACAATTAGATAAATTCACACACTGGATTTCAGGAATTTTAGAGTGGTGTCTAAGAACAACTTTAAGAAGATTCCTTACTGTGTTTTTAACATTTGTCCTTTTAATTGTAACTACAATGGGATTACTTGGGGGTGGATTTATTGGTGGAGAATTCTTTCCTAAAACCGATAGAGGTCAATTTTTAGTTCAAATGGAATTAACCAAGGATGCTTCGGTAGAAAAAACAAATCAATTAACTTTACAGGTTGAAAAATTTCTTAGAAATGATAAAGAAGTAGTAGATATGATTACTACCGTGGGACAACAATCCACCGGTTTTGGTGCTGCACAGGCTACTTTATATCAATCTGAAATTCAGGTAAATCTAGTAGACAAATCATTACGTTCCGAAAGCACAGATATTAAATCGGCTAAGGTAAAAAGAGCATTAGAAGAAAAATTCACGGGAGTTGAATTTAAAACCGCTCCTATAGGATTAATGGGTGCAGATGCTGCACCAATTGAAATGGTAGTTACAGGTCCGGATAATGCAACAGCCAATAAAGAAGCAAATCGAATTCTTGAATTGCTTAAAAAAGTACCCGGATCAGTAGATGCTGAATTATCATCAGATGGCGGTAGTCCGGAGGTTCAGGTAAATATTGACAGAGATAAAATGGCATCCTTAGGTTTAAACTTAGCAAGTATAGGACAAACCATGCAAACGGCTTTCAGCGGAAATACCGATGGAAAATTCAGAGCAGGAGAATATGAATATGACATCAATATTCGTTTTGGTGATGCTAACAGACAATCTATTGAAGATGTTAGAAACTTAATGTTTACAAATCCGCAAGGACAACAAATTAGATTAAGTCAGTTTGCTGATGTAAAAATGGGCTCTGGACCAAGTTTGCTAGAGCGTAGAGATAAATCACCATCTGTAAAGGTTAAATCAAAAGTAGTAGGTCGTCCAATAGGTGACGTTGCTAATGAATGGGCAGCCCAGTTTATGGATAACGAAAAAACGAAACCAGCTGGTGTAAATTACATTTGGAGCGGAGATATGGAAAACCAAACTGAAGGTATGGGTACCTTAGGAATTGCGTTATTAGCGGCTATCATATTAGTTTATTTGGTTATGGTATCGTTATATGACTCGTTTGTATATCCGTTTGTGGTATTGTTTTCAATTCCGTTAGCATTGATTGGAGTAATGGTAATTCTGGCATTAACAGCAAATTCATTAAATATCTTTACGATGCTTGGTATGATTATGTTAATCGGTCTGGTAGCCAAGAATGCAATTATGATTGTCGATTTTGCGAATATGCGAAAAGCTGAAGGAGAAAATACTCATGATGCATTGATTCAGGCCAATCATGCGCGTCTTCGTCCGATTTTGATGACTACCATTGCGATGATCTTTGGTATGATTCCGATTGCAATTGCAAAAGGAGCCGGAGCAGAAATGAATAACGGTTTGGCTTGGGTAATTATTGGTGGTTTGACATCATCATTATTTCTGACTTTGATTATCGTTCCAGTAGTATATTCATTATTTGACTCTATCTTAAGGAGAATGGGCAAAGATGAAAAAGTAGATTACGATGCCGAAATGGTGGCGGATTATGACCATAAAGAATTAAGCGAAGACGGTTTTACCCCAAAACATACAGTTTAATTTTTACATTCAAAGACAAAACTAATAAAGCCTGTACAAACTACCGTACAGGCTTTATTAGTTTTGTAATAATACTTCCTTCAGCAACATCAGTTTTTAGCATCTTATTTAGAATAAATTAAAATTATTTGGTTTTTCGCATTTCACTCTTTACTTTTGCGCTATCAAAAACAATTCTAAATAAAATGAAAACAAAGGCTACGCTGATTATTTTAACTTCATTATTTATTCTCTTATTTTCTAATCCAAGCTGGGCACAGGAAAAAGGGACAATAACAGGACAAGTGAGCTTAAATGACAAACAGTCTCCTGAAAACATTTCTGTTATTCTAAAAGGAACCAGATGGGGTACCATTACAGACGCAAATGGAAATTATAAAATTAAAAATGTAAAGCCCGGAAGTTATACTTTAAAAATTTCGGCTATTGGATACATCGCCAAAGAATTTAAAATAATCTTGTCTTCAGGTCAGGAATTAATTCAAAATGCTGAAATCAATGTTAATTCAGAAGAACTTTCAGGAGTAACCGTTAATAGTAATAAAAAGAACAATTTTGCCAGAAAAGAAAATGTTCAGGTATCACGATTACCTCTGAAAAATCTTGAAAATCCTCAGGTTTATACCACCATCACTTCAGAATTATTAAAAGACCAGGTAGTTACTAATATTGACGACGCCTTAAAAAATGCTCCTGGCATACAGCCACTTTGGACATCAACGGGAAGAGGTTCAGACGGTGCGGGTTATTTTTCTCTACGTGGTTTTGCAGTTCAGCCAAGAGCTCTAAATGGATTACCGGGATTGTCTAACGGAAGTCTTGATCCGGCAAACATAGACAAGATTGAAGTTATCAAAGGACCTTCTGGAACCTTATTTGGAAGTACTTTAGTTTCCTACGGAGGATTAATCAATATTACTACTAAGACTCCACACGACCGTTTTGGCGGAGAAGTAAATTATACTACAGGCTCCTACGGATTAAACCGTGTGACAGCTGACATTAACACGCCTCTTAACGAAGAAAAAACCGTTAATTTCAGAATAAATACTGCCTATCACAACGAAAATAGTTTTCAGGATGCAGGATTCAGAAAAGCACTATTTGTAGCTCCATCATTGTCTTATAAAGCGTCTGACAGGCTTTCATTCTTAATTAATACTGAATTTTTAAGCAATGAAGCGACGAATGCAACAATGTTGTTCCTGACCCGTTCTACTCCACTAAGAGTCAAAAACATGGATGAATTAGGATACGACAACAAGCGCTCTTACACCAGTAATCAATTATCAATTAAAACTCCTTCTTTCAACTTACAAGGGCAAATGTTTTATAAAATAAATGATTCCTGGACTTCACAAACCGCTGTTTCCAGAACATCGGCAAAATCAGAAGGCTATTACAGCTATTTATTTGAAGGTACTTCGTCTTTTCCGGCCATTACAGACGGTGTAGTATTTGCTCGCTATATAAACTATCAAAACTCAACAACTTTAGCAACCGATATTCAACAAAATTTTATTGGTGATTTCAGAATTGGAAAACTGAGAAACCGAATTGTAGCGGGGCTGGATTATTTTAACAGACAAATTATTGACAATGGTACAGGGTATATTATTAATGGAACTATATATATTGGAAATGATAATTTACAAACTGTAAACGAAAATGTTTTTGGAATAACTGATCCTACAAAATATATAACTACAGGAGATAACGGTAAATTGAGTAAAAATGCCACTGATGCCTTATTAGCCGGAGCAACTGTTAATAATTCCAAACAAAAACAGGAAGTATACAGTGCTTATGTATCAGATGTAATCAACTTTTTGCCTAATTTATCTGCTATGGCGAGTTTGCGCGTAGACCGATTTATGAATGCTCAAAACGGAGGCTACAATCAAACAGCACTTTCTCCAAAATTTGGAGTAGTTTTCCAGCCTGTTTTAGATAAAGTATCCCTTTTTGCCAACTATATGAACGGATTTACAAATGTTGCCCCTGCGGAAGACATTAACGGATCCACCAGAACACCAAGAGTTTTTGATCCTGAACATGCAGACCAATTAGAATTTGGAACAAAACTGAATTTATTTGAAGATAAATTATACACAACAATCAGTTACTATAACATTAAAGTTACTGACCGTGTTTATAACATTCGTAACTCAGCAACTGATATTACATACTTTCAGAACGGAGCTCAAAGAAATGAAGGCTTTGAAGCCGAAATTATTGCCAACCCAATTCAGGGATTCAACATTGTTGCAGGTTACAGCTATGTAGATGCCGGAGTAACTAAAGGAGATATTAATACTGTGGGATACAGACCAACAAGTGCTGGTGCTTATAATACAGCTAATTTATGGGCAAGTTACAGATTCCAAAATAATACATTAAAAGGATTTGGTTTAGGATTTGGAGGAAACTATTCCGGTGAAAACAAAATTACTCACGGTCTGGTTACCGGAACATTTACTATACCTGAATATACGGTTCTGAACTCTTCTGTGTTCTATGGAAATGACAAATTCAATTTAACATTAAAAATTGATAACATTGCTAACGTAGATACCTACGACGGATGGTCAACGATTCATCCCAGAAACATGAGAAGCGCGTCAGCCAGTTTCTCTTATAAATTTTAATAGTATAAAAACAAATCAGCTTAGACAGTCTATTTCCAGCTAAGCTGATTCTAGTATATTAAGTTATGATTTCAGTTGTAAGTTTTCTAATCTTCATGGGCTTTTATGCACTTTATTATACTTCGCAAAAAACCTATGTTTCGTATGACAGGCCATATGAGCAATGGATTAAAAAAAATACCAGACCTACTAAATATGTAGGTTTAGTATTGTTGCTGAGTGCTTTTTTTGTTTTATTACTCGAAAAAGCATTAGGTTCAGGAACACTGATTTACTTCATACTATTAATGACTATCGGAAGCCTGATTATCATTATAAGTCCCTTAAAGATTATAAAACCGTCATTTGTCATTCTACTTTTTACAACGGCCACTTTAATCGAAATGTTATAACTAATTAACCATGCCAGCAAATCCAAAATATTTAACACAATCCAAATGGCAGCGTTTTGCTAAAATAACTGCAGCGATTTTAGGCGGTTATCTGGTCTCTATCAGCTTCCATTTAGCTTTAGCCAGCTGGTTTAACCGAGCCAACATTATTATAACAATGGCTTTTAGTGGTTTTATCCTTTGGGTGGCATTGATGGTAGTGGCATTCTTAGCTAAGAATGGATGGAAAATCTGGCTGATTTACTTAGCATTAAGCCTGCTCTTTTCAGCAATACTATACTTAGGGCAAAATTATAATCCGATAGCACAATAATTATGAATAATAGAAATTACAACATCTTTTTTCATACCCACACTGTCAGTGGAATTGTAATCAGCGTCGTTTTATACGTAATCTTTTTTGCAGGTTCATTTTCATTTTTTAAAGAAGATATTGCAAGCTGGGAAAAAGGGACACCCACTTCAGCAAGTCAAACGATACAATTAAATTTTGATGAGGCTCTGAAAAAATTAGATTCGGCTTATGATTTACAGGGCAGAAACATCAGTTTTTATCAACCTCAGAATAAGCATAGCACAGGAATTTCACTTGAAGCATCAAAAGGCAGCCTGGCTTCTGATAAGGCAAAAGAATCAAAATACCTTATCTTAAACAATAAGACTTATCAAACATCGACCTATGAGGAATCATACAATCTGGGCGAGTTTATTTATCGTTTGCATTTTCTGGCACAAATTCCCTATCCTGTAGGTTATTATCTGTCCGGATTTATTGCTCTGTTTTTTCTTTTTGCCATTGTCACCGGAGTTTTATTACATTGGAAAAAAATTATTTCCAGCTTTTATGTTTTTCGTCCAAAAGAAAAATTAAAAACCTGGTGGACCGACGCACATACTTCTCTGGGAATGCTGGGTTTACCATTCCAGTTTGTATATGCAGTAACGGGTGCTTTTTTTATGATAAAATTAGTCATTGTAGCTCCCAGCGTTCAATTGCTTTATCAGGGAGATCAGAAAAAATTATATACAGAATTACAATATTTCGGCACTGATTATCCATTTAAATACAAAGTATTAACCAAACCGTTCAGTATTAATGAAATGGTTGTAAATACTAAGAAAAACTGGGATGATTTTAATATTACCCGTGTAGAAATTCAAAACTATGGGGATGCTAACATGCACGTAACTGTAAAAGGAGAAATCGAATATGACAAAAAATTTACCGGTGCTGGTGAAGTAGTTTATAAAGTTGCCACCGGGGAGATCGTATCTAAAAAAAATCCTCTGACACAAACCACCTATTTAGATTGTGTAAAAAACATTTTGTATCGCATTCATTTTGGCGACTATGGCGGTTATGGTTTAAAAATAATCAGTTTTTTATTGGGAATTTTATCCTGTTTTGTAATCATTTCAGGAGTTATGATTTGGTTGGTTGCAAGAAATAAGAAAAGTATACCTGAGAAAAAAAGACGTTTCAATGAAGTTGTAGTCCGCATTTATTTGGCGATTTGCCTGAGCATGCTACCGGTTACCGCATTTACCTTTATTATTGCTAAAATGTATTATCCTCTGGGGAGAGACAATACGTATTCAGTATATTTTATCAGCTGGTTACTTTTAAGCATCTTTTTTGTTCTAAAGAAAAACAATCGTTTTACTAATCAGTTTTGTTTAATTTCGGGAAGTATACTGGGTTTTATGATTCCTGTTGTAAATGGTATCAAAACAGGAAACTGGTTTTGGATAGCTTATAACAACAATCAATTTCAAACATTTTTTATAGATGTTTTCTGGATTATACTCTCGACAATAACTTTATATGCCAGCTTTAAATTAAAAAGTCATAAAGAAAAAAAATAATGAAGCTAAAAAAAGGCTTTTCCTGAATAGGAAAAGCCTTTTTTTGAATCAACAATTGCACATTTAATCAATGTTCACTATTGCTTCTTTTTTCCAGTTTTTTACAGAGGCAATTTTATTATCAGCATAATCCACTTCGCTTAGAGTTGAAGCATTCCAGTGGAACCATTTCCCCACTTTTTCTCCTTTTTTGTACTCAGCAATAGCTAATTTGTTTCCTTCTTTATCATAGGAAACCCATTTTCCGTCTAATTTTCCGTCTTTATAAAAACCTGTTTGCTGCACGTGTCCGTTTTCATAAAAATAAGTTGCTTTTACTTTGTTTCCTACTGCTTCTAATTGTGGTTTAGGTGCTTGTGCAAAAATCATCCCTGTAATTAAAATTGCTCCGATAACTATATATTTTTTCATAATGTAAAATTTTACGTGGTTTCTTTTATCAAAATTACATATTAATTTACATTTAAAAAACAATTTAGTAACAATTTAGTAACATTGGATAAAAACTTAACATTGGAAATTAAAACTACTTATTACCACTACTATTAAAAAATCAATTTTCTCAATTCAATGTACATAATTAGTTCTAAATTTGCAGCCGGTCTTTAAACGGACTTACAAATCAAATAATTAAATTTTTCAAGAATGTATAGAAGTCATAACTGTGGCGAGTTAAACGCCTCACATATTAATACCGAAGTCACACTTGCGGGTTGGGTTCAGAAATCACGTGATAAAGGATTCATGAATTGGGTAGATTTAAGAGACCGTTATGGAATAACACAATTAATTTTCGACGAAAGTCGTACTGAAAAAATAGTATTTGAATTAGCAAAAACTCTTGGAAGAGAATTTGTAATTCAGGTAAAAGGAACTGTTATTGAGCGTGAAGCTAAAAATAAAAATATCCCAACGGGTGAAATCGAAATTTTAGTTTCTGAGTTAAACATTCTAAACAGCGCTTTAACACCTCCTTTTACAATTGAAGATGAAACAGATGGTGGGGAAGACATCCGAATGAAATACCGCTACCTTGATATCAGAAGAAATCCGGTAAAAAACAGTTTATTATTCCGTCACAAAGTAGCGATGGAAGTGCGTAAATATTTATCTGATTTGGATTTCTGCGAAGTAGAGACACCCTATTTAATTAAATCGACTCCGGAAGGAGCTCGAGATTTTGTAGTACCTTCCCGCATGAATGAAGGACAATTCTACGCTTTACCACAATCCCCACAAACCTTCAAACAATTATTGATGGTAGGTGGAATGGATAAATATTTCCAGATTGTGAAATGTTTCCGTGACGAAGATTTGCGTGCCGACCGTCAACCTGAGTTTACTCAAATTGACTGCGAAATGGCATTTGTGGAACAAGAAGACATTTTAAATATTTTCGAAGGGCTAACACGTCATTTGCTAAAAGAAATAAAAGGAGTTGAAGTGGACAAATTCCCTCGTATGACCTATGAACATGCGATGAAAACTTATGGAAACGACAAACCGGATATCCGTTTTGGGATGGAATTTGGTGAGTTGAACGAATTTGCACAACACAAAGAATTCCCCGTTTTCAATACTGCCGAATTAGTAGTAGGAATTGCAGTTCCGGGAGCAGGAAGTTACACCAGAAAAGAAATTGACGCCTTAATTGACTGGGTAAAACGTCCTCAGGTCGGTGCATCAGGAATGGTGTATGTAAAATGTAATGAAGACGGAAGCTTTAAATCATCTGTAGATAAATTCTATGATCAAGAAGATTTAGGAAATTGGGCAAAAGTTACTGGTGCAAAAGCCGGAGACATGATTTTTGTACTTTCAGGACCGGCTAACAAAACCAGAGCACAATTAAGTGCTTTGAGAATGGAATTAGCTACTCGTTTAGGATTACGCAATCCGGATGTTTTTGCACCACTTTGGGTTGTTGATTTCCCATTATTAGAGTTTGATGAAGAAAGCGGTCGTTACCATGCGATGCACCACCCCTTCACTTCTCCCAAACCGGAAGATATTGCTTTATTAGAAACCGAACCCGGAAAAGTTCGTGCCAATGCATACGACATGGTTTTAAACGGAAACGAAATTGGTGGTGGATCAATTCGTATTCACGATAAAGCTACACAACAATTGATGTTTAAATATTTAGGATTCTCCGATGAAGAAGCAAAAGCACAATTTGGCTTCCTGATGGATGCTTTCCAGTTTGGAGCACCACCACACGGAGGACTTGCTTTTGGATTGGATCGCTTAGTGGCTATTTTAGGTGGACAGGAAACTATTCGCGACTTTATTGCTTTCCCAAAAAACAACTCCGGAAGAGATGTAATGATTGATGCTCCTGCAGCCATTGACAGCACACAATTAAAGGAATTACGCATTCAATTGGATTTATAATAAATATCTTTCGAAACGCACTGAATAGGCTGAATATCAATTATTTTATTAAAAAAATTGATATTAATCATTTTCGTATTGTATTAAACATTACATTTGCCTTATTATAAATTATTATTACTATTACAATGCGTACAGGTACAGTTAAATTTTTCAATGAATCAAAAGGTTACGGATTCATTACAGACGAAGAAACAGGAAAAGACATTTTTGTTCACGCTTCAGGAATCAACGCGGAAGAATTACGCGAAGGTGACAGAGTTAGCTACGAAGAAGAAGAAGGAAGAAAAGGAAAAGTTGCTGCTAAAGTTGCAGTAATCTAAACAAAATATTTTTTTGTTACGAATGCTCAAAGCGTCCCGATAATATCGGGACGCTTTTTTTTATAATTAAA
Organism: Flavobacterium sp. ARAG 55.4; assembly: GCF_051846875.1. Taxonomy (NCBI): domain Bacteria; kingdom Pseudomonadati; phylum Bacteroidota; class Flavobacteriia; order Flavobacteriales; family Flavobacteriaceae; genus Flavobacterium; species Flavobacterium sp. ARAG 55.4. The sequence goes on from NZ_JBPYCT010000004.1 coordinate 363,435, forward strand.
AGTTAAATTTTTAGTTTTTTTTAAGAAACACAGAAATCCTTATTTATAATCATTAAAAACTACCGAAAAACTCCTTCAAAACCAATATGATTTTACATTCACTGCTTGTGATTTATAACATTGAAGCATATCTTTGTGACTTATTTTAGCACAAATATTTTATTATGCAATCAGAACAGTTCAATTATTTTCCTATTTTAATGCAAGCCTTACTTGCTGTGGGCTTCGTAGTAGCCACCATCCTTATTTCCGGGAAATTAGGCCCTAAAAGAAAATCAGTTATAAAAGACAAAAATTTTGAGTGTGGAATTGAATCTGTGGGAAATGCACGTATCCCTTTTTCAGTAAAATACTTTCTGGTCGCTATTTTATTTGTTCTATTTGATATCGAAGTAATTTTCTTATATCCCTGGGCTATTAATTTCAAAGAACTGGGAATAGAAGGAATGATAAAAATGATTGTGTTTATGGCTTTACTTTTAGTTGGTTTTTTCTATATCATCAAAAAGAAAGCTTTACAATGGGAATAAAGAAATATTAGATTTCAGATTGTAGATTTTAGATTTTTTTGATTTAGAATTTTAGATTTGAAAAGTAAATTTCTCAAAATATAATATTGATTTTTAAATATTGATTTCATTTTTAAGGTTTTCCAAATCTGAAATCTAAAATCTAAAATAAATGAGCGATTCAAAGATAAATATGGTTGCCCCTCCGGAAGGTGTTGTTGGTGAAGGTTTTTTTGCTACAAAACTGAATGATGTTGTAGGATTGGCACGTGCTAATTCACTTTGGCCATTACCTTTTGCAACTTCTTGTTGCGGTATTGAATTTATGGCTACTATGGCATCTCATTATGACCTGGCTCGATTTGGTTCAGAGCGTGTAAGTTTTTCTCCTCGTCAAGCTGATATGTTATTAGTGATGGGAACAATTTCTAAAAAAATGGCTCCGATTTTGCGTCAGGTTTACGAGCAAATGTCTGAACCCAGATGGGTTATTGCCGTTGGCGCTTGTGCATCCTCAGGAGGAATATTTGACACATACTCTGTTCTTCAGGGAATTGACAAAGTAATTCCGGTTGATGTATATGTTCCGGGTTGCCCTCCAAGACCGGAACAAATTGTAGATGGTGTAATGAAATTGCAAGAACTGGTAAAAACAGAATCTGTAAGAAGAAGAAGTTCGCCGGAGTATCAAGAATTATTAGCTTCTTATAATATCAAATAAAATGGCATTAGAAAACACCGCTATTCAGGAAAAATTAGTAGCTGCTTTCGCTGAGAATGTAGTTAACTTCCAACAGGAAAGAGATATTTTTTCTTTCGAAATGAATGCAAATACTAACACCGCTATAATTTTATTTTTAAAAAACGATCCCGAATTACGTTTTCATTTCTTAACTGATTTATGCGGTATTCATTACCCTGACAATCCGATTGAAAAGCAATTTGCAGTAGTTTACCATTTGCACAATTGGTATGAAAATAAGCGAATCCGAATTAAAGCTTTTCTGAACTCAGAAAACCCTGAAATAAAAACAGTTTCTAATATTTTCTTAACCGTTAACTGGATGGAAAGAGAAACTTATGATTTTTTCGGCATTAACTTTATTGGCCATCCACAGTTGAAACGTATTCTGAATATGGATGAAATGATTTCTTTCCCAATGCGTAAAGAATTCCCAATGGAAGATGGTGGAAGAACCGATAAAGACGACCGATTCTTCGGAAGAACAATAGACAATTGCTAAAATAAAATATATAATTTTTCACATTCTATAAATGTCAGAACTATTATTACCACCAGAGCATCGCTATGCTAAAATAATAAAAGAGCAACTAAACGAAGACGGAAACGAGCTTTCTATCCTGAATTTAGGTCCGACTCACCCGGCCACTCACGGAATTTTCCAAAATATTCTGCTGATGGATGGAGAACGAATTTTAGATGCTGAACCAACTATTGGTTATATTCATCGTGCTTTTGAGAAAATTGCCGAAAATCGTCCGTTTTACCAAATTACTCCTCTTACTGACCGAATGAACTATTGCTCTTCTCCTATCAACAACATGGGATGGTGGATGACATTAGAAAAATTATTGGGTGTTGAAGTTCCTAAAAGAGCACAATATTTAAGAGTTATCGTAATGGAATTAGCCAGAATTACTGATCACCTGATTTGTAATTCGATTTTGGGCGTAGATACCGGTGCATATACAGGCTTTCTTTATGTTTTCCAGTTTAGAGAAAAAGTATACGAAATATATGAAGAAATTTGCGGTGCCCGTTTAACTACTAATATGGGGCGAATTGGCGGTTTTGAAAGAGACTGGTCTCCTAAAGCTTTTGAATTATTAAATACTTTTCTGGAAGAATTTCCAGTTGCCTGGAAGGAATTTGAGAATCTGTTTGAAAGAAACAGAATTTTTATAGACCGTACTGTAAATGTAGGTGCAATTTCAGCCGAAAAAGCAATGGCTTACGGATTTACAGGACCTAACTTACGTGCTGCAGGTATTGATTATGATGTACGTGTTGCACAACCATATAGTTCTTACGAAGATTTTGATTTTAAAGTCCCAGTAGGAAAATCAGGTGATACTTACGATCGTTTTTGTGTTCGTAATGCCGAAGTTTGGGAAAGTTTGAGTATCATTCGTCAGGCATTGGATAAAATGCCGGAAGGAAATGAATACCACGCCGAAGTTCCTGATTACTACTTGCCTCCTAAAGAAGATGTTTACAACAATATGGAATCTTTAATCTATCATTTCAAAATTGTAATGGGTGAAGTTCCAGTTCCGGTTGCCGAAATTTATCATCCGGTAGAAGGAGGAAATGGAGAATTAGGTTTCTATTTAGTAACTGATGGTAGTCGTACTCCATACAGATTGCATTTTAGAAGACCTTGTTTCATTTATTACCAGGCATATCCCGAAATGATTAAAGGCGCATTATTATCAGATGCCATTGTTATTTTATCCAGTTTAAATGTAATAGCCGGAGAATTAGACGCATAAATTATGGAACGTACACATTACAAACAAGAAATAAACATGACGGAAGCATTGATGACTCGCATCAGTGAATTACTAAGTCATTATCCTGAAGATAAGAAAAAATCGGCTTTGTTGCCTGTTTTACATGAAGTACAAGATGCACATGACAACTGGCTGAGCATTGAATTGATGGATAAGGTTGCTGAAATTCTTGAAATATTACCTATTGAAGTTTACGAAGTAGCTACTTTCTATACCATGTACAACCTAAAACCTATTGGGAAATACATGTTTGAATTTTGCCAAACATCCTGTTGCTGCCTGAGAGGAACTGAAGATTTAATGGATTATACCTGCGAAAAGCTAGGCGTGGGCATTGGCGAAACTACTGCTGACGGACTTTTTGAAGTGAGAGGTGTAGAATGTCTGGGTGCTTGTGGCTATGCTCCAATGATGCAATTGGGGGATTTCTATAAAGAACACTTAACCAGAGAAAAAATCGATCAGATTATTGCTGATTGCCGAGATAATAAAATAATATTACACGATAAATAAGATGTCAAAAAAAATATTATTAGACAAAATCAACATTCCGGGGATTAAAACCTACGAAGTTTACCGCCAGCACGGAGGTTATGCTTCTGTAGAAAAAGCTATGAAATCAATGACTCCTGACGAAGTGGTTGAGGAAGTGAAAAAATCAGGACTTCGTGGTCGTGGTGGAGCGGGTTTCCCAGCCGGAATGAAATGGAGTTTTATTGATAAAAAATCAGGAAAACCAAGACATCTGGTGTGTAATGCCGATGAGTCAGAACCAGGAACATTCAAAGATCGCTATTTGATGGAATTTATTCCTCACTTATTGATTGAAGGAATGATTACTTCCAGTTTTGCATTGGGTGCAAACCGTTCTTATATCTACATTCGCGGAGAGTACATGTGGGTTTTTAAAATATTAGAAAGAGCCATTGCCGAAGCGAAAGCTGCAGGCTGGTTAGGGAAAAATATTTTAGGAACAGGTTACGATTTAGAATTATACGTTCACTGTGGTGCCGGAGCTTATATCTGTGGAGAAGAAACCGCTTTGATCGAATCATTAGAAGGTAAAAGAGGAAACCCACGTATCAAGCCACCTTTCCCGGCAGTTTCCGGACTTTGGGCTAACCCAACAGTAGTAAACAACGTAGAAACAATTGCAGCAGTGCCATGGATTGTAAACAATTCAGGTGATGATTATGCTAAAATTGGAATTGGAAGATCTACAGGAACTAAATTAATTTCGGCTTCGGGACATGTTAAAAACCCTGGAGTTTACGAAATCGAATTAGGATTAAGCGTTGATGAATTCATGAATTCTGACGAATATTTAGGCGGAATGAGTTCGAACAGACCTTTGAAAGCTTTAGTTCCGGGAGGTTCATCAGTGCCAATTTTACCAGCCGATTTAATTTTTAAAACTGCTAATGGGGAAGACCGTTTAATGACTTACGAATCCTTGAGTGACGGAGGTTTTGCTACAGGATCTATGTTAGGTTCTGGTGGATTCATTGTTTATGATGATACGGCTTGTATTGTACGCAACACTTGGAATTTTGCTCGTTTTTACCACCATGAATCTTGTGGACAATGTACGCCTTGCCGTGAAGGAACTGGATGGTTAGAAAAAGTATTGTGGCGTATTGAAAACGGCCAGGGTCGCGAAGAAGATATTGATTTGTTATGGAGTATTCAATCTAAAATTGAAGGAAACACAATTTGTCCATTAGGAGATGCAGCTTCATGGCCGGTAGCAGCAGCTATTCGTCATTTTAGAGACGAATTTGAATATCATGTTCGTTTTCCGGAAAGAATAAAAAACAGAAATCATTTTGTTGCCGAGCCATTTGATAAAGTAAAACATTTGGTAAGCAAACAAACAGTATAAAAGTTGAAAGTTAGTAGTTGATAGTTGATGGATGCTCCTAAACTAACAACTGACAACTGACAACCAACAACTTATAATATGAAAGTAACAATAGACGGTCAAGAAATTGAAGTTGAAGCAGGAACAACCATCTTGCAGGCGGCTCGTATGATAGGAGGAGAATCAGTTCCACCTGCTATGTGCTATTATTCGAAACTAAAAGGGAGCGGCGGAAAATGCCGTTGTTGTTTAGTCGAAGTTGCTAAAGGGAGTGATGCTGATCCAAGACCAATGCCTAAATTAATGGCATCTTGTGTAACAGGATGTATGGACGGTATGGAAGTGAATAGTAAAAATTCGGATCGGGTGCGTGAAGCACGTCAGTCGGTGACAGAATTTTTATTAATTAATCACCCTTTGGATTGTCCAATTTGTGATCAGGCCGGAGAGTGTGATTTGCAGGATTTAAGCTTTGAGCACGGAAAATCGAAGACTCGTTTTATTGAAGAAAAAAGAACATTTGAACCGGAAGATATCGGTCCAAACATTCAGCTTCATATGAACCGCTGCATATTATGCCAACGTTGTGTACAAGTAGCCGATCAATTGACAGATAACAGAGTTCATGGAGTTTTAGACCGTGGCGATCATGCTAATATTTCGACTTGTATTTCTAAGGCTATTGACAATGAATTTTCAGGAAATATGATTGATGTATGCCCTGTAGGTGCATTGACGGATAAAACGTTCCGATTCAAATCAAGAGTCTGGTTCAACAAACCGTACAACGCTCATAGAGAATGTACAACTCCGGGTTGTTGTGGAAAAACTACGGTTTGGATGTTTGGAGACGAAATTCAAAGAGTTACGGGGCGTAAAGATCAATACCATGAAGTAGAGGATTTTATCTGTAACGAATGTCGTTTTGACCACAAAGACCCTGCTGACTGGGTAATTGAAGGACCAAGAAAATTTGATAAAGATTCGGTAATTAATCAGAATAATTATACTCAAAAATTAGATACCGTTCGTATAGCTACCGAAGAAGGAATTCTGAAAGGAAGAGAGCAAGACCGTAAAAAAATCAGTATGACTGCTATACCTTTAGATAAAGAAGAGCAGGAAGAATTTAAAAATGGTAATCTGTAAAAAATGGACAGTACAATTATTATAGAAAAAAGTGTTATCATTCTGGTTGTCTTTGCCATCACGATGGTTATGGCAATGTATTCTACACTTGCAGAAAGAAAAGTTGCAGCCTGGTTGCAGGATCGTATTGGTCCTAACAGAGCTGGAAAAGGCGGTATACTACAACCACTTGCAGATGGTTTAAAATTATTTTCAAAAGAGGAATTTGAACCTGATACTCCAAACAGATTCCTGTTTTTTGTAGGACCGGCAGTAGCAATGAGTACAGCTTTAATGACCAGTGCCGTAATACCATGGGGAGACCATTTCCATCTTTTTGGAAGAGATATTATCCTTCAGGCTTCTGACATTGACAATGCTTTGTTATACATTTTTGCAATACTTTCTATTGGTGTTTATGGTATCATGATTGGTGGATGGGCATCTAATAACAAGTTCTCTTTAATGGGAGCGGTTCGTGCGGGATCTCAAATGGTTTCTTATGAAATTGCCATGGGCTTATCCATGATTGCATTATTAATGATGACAGGAACATTAAGCTTAAGAGAAATTAGTTTACAGCAATCGGGAATGAGCTGGAATGTATTTTACCAACCGCTTTCCTTCTTAATCTTTCTGATTTGTTCTTTTGCAGAAACAAACAGAACTCCTTTTGACTTAGCGGAATGCGAAAGTGAACTGATTGGTGGTTATCATACTGAATATTCATCTATGAAAATGGGATTCTACTTATTTGCTGAATATGCGAGTATGTTTATCTCATCTACTATTCTTGCTGTATTATTCTTTGGAGGTTATAACTATCCGGGAATGAGCTGGGCGGTAGAAAATTGGGGAGTCAATTTAGCAAATCTAATAGGAATTGCAGTATTATTTGCAAAAATATGTTTCTTCATCTTTTTCTATATGTGGGTAAGATGGACTATTCCAAGATTCAGATACGATCAATTGATGAATTTAGGATGGAAAATATTAATTCCGCTGTCGATTATCAATATTGTAATTACAGGAATCGTAATTTTGAGACACGAATTAGCCGTATTTTTAGGATTTTAAATTATAGCAAAGAGTAGCACTAGCCCTGATTGAAGCGGCATCCTTTAATTTTTTTCTTTAAAAAATTAAAGATATAGCGGAAAGCAGGATTAGCTTCAAATAAAAAAATAAAATAAAGATGTCAATAGAAACCATATCCTTATCGGGAAGGAAAGTACAAGTCTCTAATAAAGAGATGACTTTTTTAGAACGTTTGTATCTTGTTGCAATTGTAAAAGGATTATTTATCACACTGAAACACTTGTTTTCCAGAAAGGTTACTATTCAGTATCCGGAGCAGGTGCGTACTATGAGTCCGGTATATCGCGGTCAGCACATGTTGAAACGTGATGAACAGGGAAGAGAAAATTGTACGGCTTGCGGATTGTGTGCTTTATCTTGTCCTGCAGAAGCCATTACTATGAAAGCTGCTGAACGTAAAGCGAACGAAAAACATTTATACAGAGAAGAAAAATATGCCGAAATATATGAGATTAATATGTTGCGTTGTATTTTTTGCGGATTGTGCGAAGAAGCCTGTCCTAAAGATGCTATTTATCTGACTACTTCAAAAGTATTAGTTCCTTCGAATTATGAAAGAGAAAATTTTATTTTTGGCAAAGACAGATTAGTGATGCCGCTAGATATGGCAATCAAGAACACTCAATTTAATAACGCTAACTAAATGATACATATTCCTGATTTTGCTAACGCAACTCCTGTACAAATTATATTTTGTTTCTTATCGTTTATTACGTTAATCACGGCCTTTCTGGCCATATTTAGCAGAAATCCTATTCATAGTGCACTTTACTTAGTGATTTGCTTTTTTACTATAGCAGGACATTATTTACTATTGAATTCTCAGTTTCTGGCAATTGTTCATGTCATAGTTTATTCGGGAGCCATTATGATTTTGTTCCTGTTTACGATCATGCTTATGAATCTGAATAAGCAAAATGAGGTTCACAAACCCCGTATTACCAGACTAGGAGCTATTGTTTCTTTTTGTTTAATCTGTGTGGTGCTGATTTTGATATTTATCAATTCAAAACCTATTGAAGGAGAATATATTGCTACCGGAGAAGATTACCAATCTATAAAGGTTTTAGGACGTGTTTTACTGAACGAGTACATGGTTCCTTTTGAATTTGCTTCTGTCTTGCTTTTAACAGCTATGATAGGAGTTGTATTATTGTCTAAAAAAGAAAAAACGGAGAAATAAAATGACTAATATTTTAAATGAAATAGGCATCGAAAACTATATCTTCCTTTGTGTAATACTTTTTTGTATTGGAGTATTTGGAGTATTATACAGACGAAATGCCATCATCGTATTTATGTCTATTGAGATTATGCTAAACGCGGTAAATCTATTATTCGTAGCATTTTCGACCTATCATCAGGATGCACAAGGTCAAATATTTGTGTTTTTCTCTATGGCTGTAGCTGCGGCAGAAGTTGCTGTAGGTTTAGCGATTTTGGTATCGATTTTTAGAAATTTAGGTTCGATTGATATTAATAATTTAAAAAACTTAAAAGGATAAACGATAATGAATACGAATTTAGCTTTACTCTTATTATTAGCTCCTTTTTTAGGATTTTTATTTAATATTTTCTTTGGAAAAAAAATTAGCAAATCGGCTTCCGGAAGTATTGGAACTTTGACTGTTCTCATTTCATTTGTTGCAACTCTTGTTTTTTTTCTGCAAATTAACGAAAGCAAACAACCGGTTCAAATTGAATTATTCAATTGGATTCGGACTCATAATTTTCGTGTGAATTTTGGTTTTCTGCTAGACCAATTATCAATCTTGTGGTTATTATTTGTAACCGGAATCGGTTCATTAATTCACCTCTACTCTATCAGCTACATGCATGATGATGAGAATATGCACAAGTTTTTTGCGTATTTGAATTTGTTTATCTTCTTCATGATTACGTTAGTTATCGGAAGCAACTTATTAGTATTATTCATCGGATGGGAAGGCGTTGGACTTTGTTCTTACCTGCTTATTGGATTTTGGCACAAAAATCAGGAATACAATGATGCGGCTAAAAAAGCTTTCATCATGAACCGAATTGGAGATTTAGGATTATTGATTGGTATTTTTATTATTGGTTCTTTGTTCAATACTTTAGATTATACTACATTAAAAACGGCTATTGCTACTTCCGGTAATTTAGATATTACGATGATTTCAATTGCTGCCTTTGCTCTATTTATTGGAGCTTGTGGAAAATCAGCGCAAATTCCATTGTACACCTGGTTGCCTGATGCGATGGCTGGACCAACACCAGTATCGGCTCTGATTCATGCCGCTACAATGGTTACTGCAGGTATTTTCATGATTACAAGATTAAATTATGTATTTGATTTAGCTCCTGAAGTACAAAATATCATTGCTATTATAGGTGCTGTAACTTCTTTAGTTGCTGCAACAATTGCTTTAGTTCAAACCGATATCAAAAAAGTATTGGCTTATTCTACGGTTTCTCAATTGGGATTAATGTTCTTAGCTTTAGGTTTTGGAGCTTACGAAATTGCGGTTTTTCACGTAATCACACATGCTTTCTTTAAAGCTTGTTTGTTCTTAGGTTCAGGATCAGTAATTCATGCTTTACACGGAGAACAAGATATGCGCAAAATGGGTGGATTGAAAAAAGTAATGGGAATCACGTTTATTACGTTTTTACTTTCGTCATTAGCTATTTCAGGAATTCCTCCTTTTTCAGGATTTTTCTCGAAAGATGAAATCTTAATGACTGCTTATCATAACAATATAGTGCTTTGGGTTATTGCATCTTTAGCTTCTTTAATGACTGCTTTTTATATGTTCCGTTTGTTATATCTGACATTCTTTAAAGAATTCAGAGGAACTGAACACCAAAAAAGTCATTTACACGAAAGTCCTAGATTAATTACATTTCCACTTATTGTATTAGCAATTTTGGCAACTATTGGCGGTTTAATTAGTTTACCAACAAGTAGCTGGCTGAATGGTTACTTAGCGCCTTTATTTTCGAAAGAAGCGCACGAAGCACATCATTTTGGAACAACAGAATACACGTTAATGGCTATAGCTATTGTTGGAGGAATTATCGGAATTGCAATTGCTTTTGTAAAATACATCAAACAAAATCAGGTTCCGCCAGAAGATGCTGGAATCACAGGATTTTCAAAAGTATTGTATAACAAATATTATGTGGATGAAATTTACAATATCATCTTTGTAAATTCAATCAACAGCTTGTCCAAATTTTCTAGAGATTATATCGAAACCTCTTTAGCTGCTGCAGTTTTTGGATTAGGAAAAGTAACCAACGAATTAAGTTACCAGGGAAAGAAATTACAAACAGGAAGTATTGGTTTTTACTTGTTTGTATTTGTCTTAGGGCTTAGTGCCATACTAACTTATTTATTTTTAGCTCAATAATTTTATATCATGAACGTATCACTACTATTAATTATACTTCTTGTTGGTGCATTTGCTACTTATTTTGCCGGCGATAAACTGGCTTCAAGAGTGGCATTATTATTCAGCTTAGTTGCTTTAGGAATATCAATTGCTTTGTTGAATGCTTATAATTCAGGAGAAAATATTAGTTTTTTTAAATTTTGGATTAACAAACCTGCTATTGCTTATTCGCTTACTGCCGATGGATTATCCCTAATCATGTTATTACTGACTACGGCATTGACACCTTTGATTATCTATTCTTCTTTTGGAAATGAATATAAAAATGCTAAATCATTCTATGGACTGATCTTGTTTATGTCATTTGCTATGACAGGAACTTTCTTAGCTTCGGATGGACTTTTATACTATATCTTCTGGGAATTAGCATTAATCCCAATTTATTTTATTGCTTTAATTTGGGGTAACGGAGATGTTGAAGAACGCAAAAAAGCAGTAGTAAAATTCTTTATCTATACGCTTGCCGGATCTTTATTTATGCTAATCGCCTTTGTTTATTTATATCAAAAAGCTGGCAGCTTCCTGTTACAGGATTTATACAAAGTTGACCTGAGTCAAATAGAGCAATTCTGGATTTTCTGGGCATTCTTTTTAGCTTATGCCATCAAAATTCCAATTATTCCTTTCCATACCTGGCAGGCAAAAGTGTACCAAAAAGCACCCACAGTGGGAACCATGCTTTTATCAGGTATCATGCTAAAAATGGGATTGTATAGTGTATTGCGTTGGCAATTACCAATTACTCCTATTGCATCAACAACCTATTTACCAATATTAATCGGTTTAGGAATTGCTGGTGTAATCTACGGTTCAATTGTCGCTTTAAGACAAAAAGATCTGAAAAAATTATTGGCATATTCTTCCTTGGCACACGTGGGACTAATTGCTGCCGGATGTTACACGTTAAACATTGACGGATTGCGTGGCGCTGTTTTACAAATGATTTCGCATGGTTTTGTTGTAGTGGGATTATTCTTTACGGCAGAAATTATTTACAGAAGATTCGACACCAGAGTGATTACCGAAATGGGAGGAATACGCTCTCAGGCACCAAAATTTGCGTCATTGTTTATGATATTGGTTTTGGCTTCGGTAGCCTTACCTACTACTTTTAACTTTGTGGGAGAATTTACGGTTTTGTATAGTTTGTATCAAATTAATGTATGGTTTGCCGTATTAGGCGGAACAACAATTATTTTAGGAGCTTATTATATGTTAAAAATGTACCAACAGGTAATGCTGGGAGAACCTAACACAAAAGTTTTTGCTGATGTTAGTTTCCATGAGACATTCGTTTTAGTGATTATCATTGCGGTTATTTTCTTTTTCGGAATGTACCCAAGACCTATCAATGAACTCATTACTCCTAGTTTGGATCAGATTTTAAGAACATTATATAAAATTCAATAATAAACCGACTATTTTTAATATCAGGTGCCAATCCTGAATCACAAAATAATATATGAATACATTAATAGCAATAATAGGATTAGGTATTTTATGCCTTATATTTGAAATTTTTGATGCCAGAAAAGCCATCATTCCGGTAGTCGTACTCGGATTATTGGCCGTTCTTGGATTAGACATCTCTGACTATAATGCTGCTCCGCAATTTTACTACAACAACATGATTGTTGTGAGTAAATTTTCTTCGGCGTTTTCAGGATTATTTATCATCCTTACTGTTTTCTTAGTTAGTTTAGGACATAAATTTTATGAAGGAAATCAAACTAAAATCTCCGATTTTATTGCCATAAAAATATTCCTGTTAGCTGGAGCAGTTGCTATGGTTTCTTTTGGAAACTTGGCGATGTTCTTTTTAGGAATTGAGGTTTTATCTATCGCTTTGTACGTTTTGGCGTCAAGCAACCGATTAAGCATTAAAAGTAATGAAGCCGGTTTAAAATATTTCTTAATGGGATCCTTTGCATCTGGAATTCTCCTTTTTGGTATTTGTTTGATTTACGGTGCAATGGGAAGTTTTGACATTGCCGAAATTAGTGAATTATCCCGCTCTGCCGAATTACCAATTTGGTTTCCAATAGGAATTGTTTTAATTTTTATTGGAATGCTTTTCAAAATTGCCGCTGTTCCGTTTCATTTCTGGGCACCGGATGTATACGAAGGTTCTCCTGCTCTCACTACCGCATTGATGAGTACTTTGGCTAAAGTAGTTGCTATTGCCACATTATACAAATTAGTAAAAACCATGAATGCTGATATTTCTCCTGCATTTCAGTTGATTATTGTAATTGTATCGATTGCTTCGATGACTGTTGGTAATATTATGGCTTTACGCCAAATCAACGTAAAGCGTATATTAGCTTTTTCAGGTATTTCACATGCCGGTTTTATGTTAATGACTTTATTAAGTACCGAGAAATCATCGGGAACTTTATTGTATTATACCTCGGCTTATGCACTGGCAGGAATCGCAGCTTTTACGGTAATTTTATATGTTTGCAAAACCAGAGAAAATGAAGACATTACTAATTTTCATGGCTTAGGAAAAAACAACCCCTTAATGGCAGCAATACTAACGGCTTCTTTATTGTCTATGGCCGGAATTCCAATCTTTGGAGGTTTCTTTGCTAAATTATTCTTATTTACTCAAACCATTCAGGCCGGATTTATTGTCTTAGTTGTAATAGCAGTAATCAATTCTATAATTAGTGTAGGATACTATTTCAAACTAATTTTGGCTATGTACACTAAAGAGCCTAATGAAGCTAAAATTCCAACTTCAAAAATTTATTATGCTGTAGCGGTTATTTCGATTATAATGAATATTGCTTTAGGTTTCTTCCCCTCTTTTGTTTTAGACTTATTGTAATATCATTTTACACCTTAAATAGGAAACCATCAAAGTACATTTTGATGGTTTTTTTGTTTTTAAACAACTCAGACCTAAATCACAATTCCTAATAAAAGCATAAAATAGAAATGGTTACAAAAGGTTTTTAGTACATTTGTATATACAAATAATTTTATTTAACATGGAAAATAAACTTAAAATACAAATCTGGTCGGATATTATGTGTCCGTTTTGTTATATTGGAAAAAGGAGATTAGAGAATGCTTTAAATCAATTTGGGCACCAAGATACTATTGAAATCGAATGGAAAAGCTTTCAGTTGGATCCTAACTTTGTAGCCGATGAAGATGACAATCTAATTGATCACCTTGCTGAGAAATATAGAAAAGATAAAGATTGGGCTATTGAATCACTAGAACATATGACCCAAAATGCAGCTAATTCAGGATTAGAATTCCATTTTGAAAAAGCCATTATGGCAAATTCATTTCATGCCCATCGCTTACTGCATTTAGCCAAAGAACATCAACTAGGTAATGAGCTTAAAGAACTGCTCTTTAAAGCCTATTTAACAGACGGAGAGGATGTAAATAACAAACACACCTTAACCAAACTGGCAATACAAGTAGGACTTGATGAAAAAACCGTTACGGAAGTTTTAAACTCAGATGCCTTTGCTGATAAAGTACAAGAAGATATCACAATGGCACAAAAAATAGGAATTCAAGGTGTCCCATTTTTTGTATTCGATAATAAATATGCAATTTCAGGTGCACAACATGAAGAGACATTTGTAAAAACATTAGAAAAAGTTTGGGAAGAAGGTCAATTTGAATCAAAAATTACTATCTTGAACGCTACAGATGCCGACAGCTGCGGTATTGATGGATGTAATTAAATTGATTAAAATGAGTGCTATAAATAATGAAAAAACAATTCGATGGGGAATCATCGGATGTGGAAATGTAACCGAAAAGAAAAGTGGACCTGCTTACCAAAAAACGAAGGGATTTGAAATTGTTGCCGTAATGCGCAGAGATGCCGATAAAGCAGCTGATTATGCTAACAGACATAACATCAAAAAGTATTATTCGGATGCTGACGCTTTGATTAATGATCCTGAAGTCGATGCCGTTTATATTGCTACTCCACCCGATTCGCATAAATTATACGGCTTAAAAGTAGCCGAAGCAGGAAAAATATGTTGCATTGAAAAACCTTTGGCGCCAAGCTACGAAGACAGCAAAGCCATATCTGAAGCCTTTGAAAGCAAAAACATTCCTCTTTTTACAGCTTATTACAGACGTTCTTTACCTCGCTTTAAGCAAATTAAAAAATGGCTGGATGCTAACAGCATTGGGCAAATCAGACATATTAACTGGCATTTAAGCAAGCCCGCTTCTCCACAGGATTTATCGGGTTTGTACAATTGGCGTACGGATGTTAAAGTGGCCAAAGGAGGTTATTTTGATGATCTAGCCAGTCATGGGCTGGATTTATTCAACTATCTTCTGGGGGATATTAAAGAAGTTTCAGGTATGAGTTTAAATCAACAAAATTTATATTCAGCCAAAGATGCTCTTGTAGCCTGCTGGATTCATGAAAATGGCATTACAGGAACCGGAAGCTGGAACTTTGGTACGGCAACCAGAGAAGATAAAGTCTTTATTTATGGAAGTCAGGGAACAATTGAATTTTCTATTTTCGATGAGCATCCTGTAATCTTGACTAATGGAAACGGAATCGTTCCAATGGTTATCGATCATCCGGAAAATGTTCAGCTTCATCATGTGGAAGATATGAGAGAGCAGCTGTTTGGAACCGAAAGGCATCCCTCAACTGGAAAAACAGCAACGCATACCAGTTGGGTCATGGATAGAATTACAGGTACATTATAAATAAAAAAAAGCTTCATAATTGAAGCTTTCTTTTTTAACTACACAAACTAATTAATTACTAACAAATAGCAAAATTTCTAACCACAATTTGATTATCATAATTCGTGCCAAAAAATACTTTTAACCGTTTTAATTTTAAAAATTTTACAAAACAGGCTTAACAATCTCTGAAATCGGATCCGTCATAATCGTTGCTGAATCATCTAAAACTAAAACTTCATATTTTATAATTTTAGATTGAGACTCTTCAACTAAAAAATAAATGCCTTTATCAAAGTTATTTAAATCATAACTTCTGACAATTTTCCCATTCACCATCAGACTTTCATAATGGATTAATTCTTCATCAGCATTATAAATGCTTATTCTAACCTGATCTTTTCCGTTTAAACCAAATGAAATCATCTTTTCTTGGCGAAATTCATTGCGCGCTGAAAAATTGATCGCCACCGCATACATATTCATAGCTATTAAAACTATTCCTGTTACCAAACTGATTTTTAAAATCTTTTTCATAATACCTACTTTTAAGATTTATACTCATTTAATAATGTAAAGTTATTATAAGCAGACTCTACAAAAAGACAGTAGATTTTCCAGTTGCTATGTTATTTTACCATCTACTAAAACGTTATCGCTTGGTTTAGTTAATATTACATATTTTTTTGTTAATTTAGTATAGCCAACCAAATTGAAAAAAAATGAAATCAACCTTACCAACACTCAAAATTATTGAGCCCTCTTTTGGCAGCTCTTTTACACTGACAAAATATAATATCAATTATAACTCTCATTTTTGGCATTATCATCCGGAAATTGAATTGATTTATGTAAATGGTGGAGCGGGAAAACGCCAGGTAGGAAGCCACATTTCCTATTATACCAATGGTGATCTGACCTTAATAGGGAGTAATCTACCCCATTGCGGTTTTACTGATGAATTAACAGGAAATAAAAACGAAATTGTTATCCAAATGAAACCTGAATTTTTAGGAGAACATTTTTTTGAGATTCCGGAAATGGTAAACATCAAAAACCTGTTACAGCAAGCTAAGTCAGGAATTACTTTTGGTGGAAAAACTAAAAGAAAAATTGGGAAGAAAATTGGAAAAATGGAAGATAAAACTCCTTTTGAACGCTTATTAAGTCTCATCGAAATCTTGAATGAATTAGAATTAGCAACGGAAGATGCAACTGTTTTAAACGCCGAAGGTTTCCGTATGGAAATGCATGTTCAGGACAATGAAAGAATCAATTCTATTTTCAATTATGTAAAAGATCATTTTAAAGAACCAATTCGTTTAGAAGAAATTGCAGAGAAAGTGAGTATGACGGTACCTTCATTCTGTCGCTATTTTAAGAAAATAACCCATAAAACTTTTACCAAATTTGTTAATGATTACAGATTAGTGCATGCCTGTAAATTATTAGCCGAAAAACCCATCAGCATTTCGGCCATAGCTTTTGAAAGTGGTTTTAATAATTTTAGTCATTTTAACAAATCTTTCAAAGAGTTCACCGGTAAAAATGCTTCGGAATACCGGCATGAATTAAAATCATTTTTAGAGTAAAACAAAAAAAGACTCCTAAAAAGGAGTCTTTTACTACTAACCTAACCAAAGTTAATTATTTAACCGCAACCGTTTTGTACACTTCTGAATAAGGATCTGACATAATTGTTGCAGTTTTATTAGCAACAATAATTTCATACTTCACAACTTTCGTTTTTGACTCAGCCACCAGATAATAAATCCCGTCAGCTAAAGGATTCAAATCGTATGTTTTAACGATTTTGTCATTTGATTTAAGAGGATTCAAATTCAATGTGTACAATTTTTCTGTATGCAACAACTGATCATTGGAATCATAAAGAGATACATTAGCTTTATTTACATCATTCAAGGCAAATGTTACCATTTTCTTTGGATTTGCTTTTTCAACTTTAGGAAATCTAACATCAGTTGCACGAGTATTTATAGCGATTAAAACAACTATTAATACTAAACTTAGTTTTAAAATCTTTTTCATAATTAGAAATTTTAGATTTATATTTCTTTTAACTGGTACAAAGATAGTTTGCGAATACAGATTTAAACTACAGTAGTTTTTCATATTTATATGCTATATTACCTTTTACGAAAACGTTTTAGTTAAAATATAGTAATATAACACAGTTAATAGGTAAAATAGCATAGTTATTTAGTATCCGGATAACTTTCTCATCATTTTAAATAAAATAAAAATCATTATCAAATCCTAAAAAATTAACTTTATAACAGTATTTAACAACAGTGCTATTGCGTAATTTTGTATTATGTATGCTTTAGTCGATTGTAATAATTTCTACGCCTCCTGCGAACGTGTTTTCCAACCGGAACTCAATGGTAAAGCCATTGCGATATTATCTAACAATGACGGCTGTGTAATATCCAGAAGCTATGAAGCGAAAGCCGCCGGTATCCCTATGGCTGCTCCGGCATTCAAGATTAAAGATTTAGTCAAAGAAAAGAATGTAAAACTCTTTTCATCAAATTATGCACTTTATGGTGATTTAAGCCGCCGTGTCATGGCCATTCTCAATCAATTAACACCTAATATTGAAATTTATAGTATCGATGAGGCCTTTCTAAACTTCGACGGATTAAATATTACGGATTATCATGACTACGGTCTACAGATGAAAAATCGTGTCCGAAAATGGATTGGAATCCCAATATGCATCGGATTAGCAGAAACCAAAGCCTTATCTAAAGTAGCCAACAAAATTGCAAAAGAATTTCAGGATAGAACCCAAGGTGTCTATGTTATCGATTCGGAAGAAAAACGCATCAAAGCTTTAAAATGGACTAAAATTGAAGATGTCTGGGGTATCGGATATAGAATGTATAAAAAAGCAAAAATAAGAAACATTAATACAGCCCTGGATTTCATACAACCAGAACATGAAACGTGGATAAGAAGAGAAATGGGCGTTGTTGGGCTTCGTTTAAAAGCCGAATTGGAAGGAAAATCAGTATTAGATTTAGAACCGATTGTCCAACAAAAGAAAAGCATTGCTATAACCAGGAGCTTTCCCAAACAAATCTCCGATTTTGACTTACTTCGGGAACGTATAACCACTTTTGCAGCTGTATGTGCAGAGAAATTACGCAAACAGCAATCATGCTGTCATACCATAATAGTAATGCTTGTTATTGACAAACATACTTTAAAAACATCGAAATATTATTTTAATAAAGCTATCACTTTACCTTATGCGACAAATTCTACTTTAACAATCTCAAATACCGCTATTGAATTATTTAAGCAGTTACATCAGGGAAATGAACATTTGAAATTTAAAAAAGCAGGTGTAATTGTTAGTGAACTTATTGGAGAAAGCCAAAAGCAATTCCAACTTTTCGAAGAAGAAAATCCCAAACATTTAGCATTAATGAGAGTGATAGATCATCTCAATACTAAAATTGGTGATACCAAAATAAAACTGGCAAGCCAAAATTTAAAAGTGACCTGGGACATGAATCAAAAACTTTTATCTAAAAAGTATACCACTAAATTCGACCAGATCCTTGAAATACGATGCGAATGAAAAAGAATCAAAAACTCAGTTTCTATAAACCGAATTATAAAAGTGAAGTGCGGATTCCTTTTATTCCTGATGGTGTATCAGCAGGGTTTCCTTCACCCGCTGCTGATTTTATGGAAAATAATATTGATTTAAATAAAGAACTGAGTGAAAATCCACTAGCAACTTTTTACATTAAGGTCAAAGGAAATTCAATGATTGATGCAGGAATTGAAGATCAGGATGTACTCATTGTCGATCGAAGTATTGAACCACGGGATAATAAAATTGCAATTTGTTTTATTGATGGAGAATTTACAGTAAAACGTATTAAACTACAGAAAGATTGCCTTTACTTAATGCCTGAAAATAGCAATTATAGTCCTATAAAAGTCTCCGAAGAGAATGAATTTATAATTTGGGGAATTGTAACTTATGTGATAAAAAAAATATAAAAATCAATCTTACTCTGAATTTTCCCTTTTATAATATTCTTTACAAAAATAGTCCAAAACAAAAACCCTGTTTCTATCGAAACAGGGTTTATAGCATCTGAAACAAGTTCAGATTAAAGAAAGGCGACGAACCGAACCGTTAGGCGAACACGTCGTACCTATAAAAAAAAGAGCCCCAACCTTTTCAGGTTGGGGCTCAATAAAGAAAGGCGACGACATACTCTCCCACAAAACTGCAGTACCATCTGCGCAGGCGGGCTTAACTACTCTGTTCGGGATGGGAAGAGGTGAGCCCCGCCGCAATAACCACCTTAAGAAGTTATAATTGCTTTGGGCAATCTTTTTTAATTAATAATTAACAATTGATAATTCATAATTAAAAACAATATCTTAACATACTGAGATAAAGAAAGTATTTTTAGTATTAGAAAGTTTCTCCCCCACACCCTAGTGTGGGGAAA